>NZ_JBSFXO010000010.1:0-466190 GCF_053595415.1 Streptomyces sp. NPDC002499 | reverse complement strand
CGGCTGTGAGGTGCGGTGCTTCTTGGCCGAGCCGAGCGGGGTCTGGTGCGTGCAGCTGCAAGGCGGAGGAGGGAGTCGACGCGGAGCGTCGGCGACCGACGACAACGCCGCAGATGTGCGTGCCAGGGCCCGCGACGCCGACATGATCCGCCGGACAGGCCCTAAGGGGGACCGGCGGCCCCTCCTCATGTGTGCGTCGCGGGGGGGCGAACTGGCCGGTGGGTCAGCCGAGTTCCGGGCTCAGTTCGTCGTGGACGTCGTGGACCACGTGGTCCAGCAGGTCGGCGTACGCGGCGATCATGCGGGTGCGGCTGAAGCGTTCGCGGCCGGCCGCCAGGGCGTCGGAGAGGATCGCGCGGTCGGTGACCGCGGCGGACCAGGCGTAGGCGATCGCGTCGGGGTCGAAGGGGGTCACGAAGCCGTGGCCGGCGACGATGGACGCGCTGTCGCCGACGTCCGTGGTGACCGGGACCGCGCCGCACATCATGCCCTCGATCAGGCACAGCGGCGCCGCCTCGCCGGAGGACGAGGTGAGGGCGACGACGTCGGAACCGGCGTACACGCTCTCCATGTCCTGCCGTACGCCCAGCAGATGCACCCGGTCGGCCGCGGCCGCACGGTCGTCGCCGAAGGCGATCTCCATGTCGGCCCACAGGGCGGGGTTGGTGTCGGTCATGCCGGCGCCGCACATCACGACGTGGCCGCCGCCCTCACGGGTCAGCCAGGCGCGGGCGGCCCGCAGGAAGAGGGAGACGTTCTTCATCTGGGCGTAGCGGGCGGCGAAGACGACGACCGGGGCCGTGGCGGGGATGCCGAGGGAGGTGCGGAAGGCGAGTCGCGCGGCCGGGTCGGGGCGGAAGCGCAGGAGGTCGACGCCGTTGGGGATGACGTGGAGGAGGTCTCCGGGGATGCCGGCGGCCTCGTAGGCGTCGCGGGTGGACTCGGCGCAGCAGACGCAGGCCACGACCTTGCCCTCGTCGATGGCGGCCTTGAGCTCGTCCAGGGCCGGGCCCTGGTTCTCCGGGTCGGAGCGGTGCAGGCACACCACCACCGGGCGGCGCGGCAGGCCCGCCTGGTTGAGGAGGGCCAGGGGCTGCTCCTTGAGGGAGAGGATGACGTCCGCGCCGGCCATCGCCCGGGCCGTGTCGGCCAGTTCGGGCCCGGTGAACACGGACGCGGCGACCGTGCCGTCGACCAGGCCGGCGCTGCGGCCCAGCGAGGTGACGTCGATCCCGCCGGCCGTCAGTGACCGGTAACAGGCGTCGTCCTCCATCCGCTGGGTCGTGGCCTCCCGGTGCACCTCACCGTGCAGACTCAGCACCCGATGCCACTGCTGACTGCCTTCCACCAGTCCCAACAGCACATCGCTGTGCACGATCCGGGCTCCTCCGGAGAAGAAACCCTCGTAGACCGACAGCACACGCAGCCCGCGCCTCGCACGCACACGACCACCCGCCTTGCACCAGATCGAGCCATCCCCGTGAAGCCAGCGGGTTAGGCGTTATGAGGCGGTACAGACGTTTCAGACGAATGAACGCGGCGTCTCGTGTCGAAGTCGTCTGCGTTTACTCGGAACGCGTCGGTCCGCCCGCCCGCGCCACCTTCCCGCTCGGACTTCGCCCACCTCCCTGACCTGCTGCTTTGTCGCACGCCACAGGCCGCGCCGGTCCAGTGACCGGCGCGGCCCAGGGCAAAGAAAACGGCAAGGACGATACCCGGACGGACCAGGGTGTAGGCCGTGAGAGCGACCGGGCGAAACAGAGCTGCCTGCTTGGCTTACTTGCCTTACTTGCCTTACTTGCCGCAGAACTCGGAGTCGATGACCGCCACGCTGTCACCGGACCAGTCGCCGTTGAAGTTCAGCGCGAGGCTGTGCCTGCCGTCGGCGGTGGCGACGGCCTCGCTCGTGGAGCCGTGGATGCCTCCGCTGTGGCCCCAGACGGAGACGCCGCAGGAGAGGTCGTACCGGATCAGGCCCAGTCCGTAGGCGGCGTTCGGGATCTGCGGCGAGGAGACGGTGGTCTTCATCTCCTTCAGCTGCCGGGGCGGCAGCAGCCGTCCGCCGAGGAGCGCGCGCACGAAGCGGTTGAGGTCGGCCGAGTCGGAGATCATCGCGCCGGCCGAGGAGGCGGCGGTCGGGTTGAGGCGCGTGACGTCGTAGGTGGGTCCGGTCGCCGTGTCGGCCAGCTTGGAGTAGGCGCGGCTGCTGGGCGTGCCGACGGTCGTGCGGTCGCCCGGGACCGAGGTCTCGTCGAGGCCCAGCGGTTCGATGACGCGCTTGTCGATCTCCTGGCCGTAGGAGTGGCCGGTGACCTTCTCGATGACCATGCCGGCCAGGACGTAGTTGGTGTTGGAGTAGTTCCAGGAGGCGCCGGGCGCGAAGTCCGGTTCGTGGGTCAGGGCGAGGTCGACGAGGTCGGCCGCGTCGCGGTGGTCGTAGCGGTGCTTGAAGAAGCCCTCCGGGCGGAACAGCTGGCGCTGGAACTCCTCGTCGGACGTGTAGTCGAAGAGGCCGCTGGTGTGGTTGAGCAGCTGCCGGAGCGTGATCTTCCGGCCGTCGTTGCCGTTGCCCCGGACGACACCGGGCAGCCACTCGTCGACGGTGTCGTCGAGGGAGAGCCTGCGTTCCGCCTCCAGTTGGAGGAGCACGGTGGCGACGAAGGTCTTGGTGATGCTCGCGATGCGGTAGTGGTCGTCGGCCGACCGCGGGGCGCCCGTCCGCAGGTCGCCCACGCCCTCGGTCGCCCGCCAGGTGCCGCGGGTGTCGCGTGCGGTGGCCGTCACGCCGGGTACCCCGTCCGCCACGGCGGCCCGGATCGCCTCACGGGTCGCGTCGTGACCCCGGTCGGCGGGTGCCGCGAAGGCGGGAGCCGCCAGGGCCAGCGACAGCACTGCTGCCGTCGCCGCCACGGTCGCCCGTACACGTACGGTCATGTCTTTCCCCCTGTCTCGCCCGCTCGCCGTCGGAGCGGGTCGTGGTCCGTTCGGGGGCGAAGACCTGAGGTGATCGGCGTGGGTTGCTCGGCCGTGGACCGGTTGAGCGGCTTTCAGCCCTTCTTCAGAACCAGCTCCGTGTTGCGGTCGGTGGCCTTGCCGCCGAGCACCTTGCTGGCGCCCGGGGCGTTGTAGGAGACCTCGCGGTAGAGGGCGGCCAGGCCCGTCTGGGAGAGGTCGGCGAAGTCCGTCCGGTGCGGGGCCGCGGACTCGACGAGCGTGGTGAACAGGGACAGCGTGCCGTCCTTGTTGTCGGCGATCTCGATGACGCGGGCGAGCTGCGGGTAGTCCACGTGCGAGGCGGTGGAGATCTCCCAGAAGGACCGGCCGTCGGGCGCCGAGTGCGGGGTGATCTCGTTGCGGTGGATGTGGCCGTTCACCCAGGCGAGCACGTTGCGGTGGCTGCCGAGCAGGGCGATGACCTCCTGGCCGTTGTGCCGCCGCTCGCCGGGACGCGCCGGGTCGGCGTGCGAGGTGTTGGTCATCGAGTGGCTGGTGTGGTGGCTGAAGACGATGACGTACGAGTCCTTGTGGTCCCGCAGTTGCCGGTCCAGCCACTTCAACTGGGCCGAGCCGATGGACCCTTCGTAGTGGCCGCCCGGGTCGGTGGTGTCGAGGCTGATGCCCACCACGTCGTCGGCGATGCGGAAGGTGTAGTACTGCGTGCCAGCGGCCAGGTTGGCGCTGGAGTAGCCGTGGCCGACCGGGCCGACACCCTGGTGGGCGGGGTCGAGGTGGGCCTTGAGGTAGTCGGTCGCCGTGTACGGCGCGCGCCTCTCGTCCGGCGTGACCGAGCGCATGTCCCGGGTGTGCGCCTTGAGCAGGTCCCGGAAGGCGAGGCCCTTGGGGTCGTTGCCGCTCTTGATGAGCTTCTGGAGCTTGGCCGACTCGGACGCGGACAGCGACATGAGCTTCTTGCCGCCGACCGCGAACTCGGCGAGCCAGGAGTCGCCGTGGCCGTAGCAGCCCAGCGGCAGGCTGTCGTGGTTGCCGACCGTGGAGTACCAGGGCAGGTTGAGGCCGGGGCTCCGCACCTCGCGGATCGCGGCGTTCAAGTAGCCGCCCAGGTGCGGGAAGCCGAGTTGCTTGTCGCCGTCGCGGATCGTCGAGTCGGGCTGCCAGAACAGTTTGCTGCCGCTGTTCTGGACGCCCTCGTAGTGGCGCGGGTCACCGGTGTTGGGGGTGATCCGGCCGCCGCTCATGATGGTCAGGAACCACTCCAGCTCGGACTTGGCGTTGTTGTCCGTGTTGTCGCCGGTGGTCATGGCGAAGTGCAGCGGGCTGCCGGTGACGGGCGCCCCGCGCAGCGCGTTGACCCGCTCGACCAGCGAGACCGCGCCCTGGACGGTGAGCGCCTCGTGCGGGCGCCAGGCGTGCCGGTCGGCGGAGCGGACGTACTCGAGCCGCATCGGGTGCTGGCTGTCGATCAGGTGCAGGTCGGTCAGCTGCACGAACGCGGCGAGCGCGGTACGGCGGCCGGCCCGGCCCGACTTGGCGGCGGCCAGCTCCCCGCGCACCACGCGGGACCAGCCGGTGCCCGAACCCAGGCGCCGGAAACCGGAGTTGGTGCGGGGGGCGGCGACGGAGGCGAGGGTGGTGCCCTTGGTGTAGGGCGCCAGGGGGGCGGCCGGGGCCTGCCGGGAGTCGGCGACCGGGGCCTGGTGGGCGATGCCGCTCGCGGGTGTGGCGGAGGCGGCCTGGCTGTCGGTGGGCCGCAGGGCGTAGCCGACGCCCGCGGAGACGGCCGCCGCTCCGGTGACGGCGAGGACGGTACGGCGGTTGACCGCCGGCTTGGGACCGGCGACAGAGCGTATGCGCGACATGGCGCGATCTCCCCGAGTGCGAACGCGTCGGCAGGGTCGCGGGACGATCGCTGTCGCGAACTTCCCGCTCGCTCTGGAGCCTTGGCACCGGGAATGACCTGCGCGTGAACGAGGCCGCAACGCGCAGCGCCGATCACCGTACGTCGATCTTGGACTACCCTCCGCGCCCACGACCGCTCCTCGGACGGCCCGGAGCCGGTCACGCACTGTTCATCTTTCGGGGTACTGAAGCTATTCCGGAGCTATTCCAGGCGTCCCGCCGCCGGCCGCTCGCGCCACAGCCGCAGTCCTACGTCGACCAGGCCGACGCGGCGCAGATCGGCCACCTTCTCCAGTGGATGCCAGGCCGCCAGGTCGGTGGAACCGCCGACCTCGGGGCGCAGTTCGCCGCCGGTCACCCGGCCCTCGTAGACGAGCCGTACGCCGTGCCGGTCGACGGTGCGGCCGAAGCGGTGCGTGGTCGTGAGGCGGAAGGAGTCCACGCCGAGCAGTCCGGTGACCTCGATGTGGTAGCCGGTCTCCTCCTCGACCTCGCGCAGGACAGTGTCGTAGGGGTCCTCGCCGTGCTCCATGCCGCCGCCGGGCAGCGTCCACTCCGGCCGGCCGTGGCGGTCGGTCCAGCGGGCCAGCAGGATCTGGTCGTCGCGGACGCACATGGCGTAGGCCGCCACCCTCAGCTTCTTGCGCACTCACACACTCCCGTTATAACCGTTGTCCTTGACGTCAAGAGTTAAGGTGGGAGGACGCAGCCGGTCGTAAGGAGCTCCCATGTCCACCGCCCTCCCCGACCCGCGCCCCCTCACCGGCGAGCCCCTCGCGCTCGATCTTCTCAATACGCGGTGGGTGGCGGAGGGGTCGGCGCACGATCTGCTCACCGACACCGACGGACTCGCGGTGTGGCTCGGCGCGAACGGTCTCGCGGACCGGTTCGCCGCGGACGCGACGACCCTGCGGCACACGCTCGGGGCGCGCGACGCGCTGCGGGCGGCCGTGGCCGGGGCGCCGGGCGCCGCCGAGGCGGTCGACGCCGTGCTCGGGCACGGGCGGATCCGGGCCACGCTCACCGCCGAGGGACCCGGGGAGCGCCCCGAGTTCGCCGACCCGGCGTGGGGTCCGGCCTGGCTGGCGGCGCGCGGCTATCTGGAGCTGCTGACGGCCGCCCCCGACCGGATCCGCGGCTGCGCCCACGAGACCTGCGTCCTGCACTTCTTCGACACCTCGCGCAACGGCACCCGCCGCTGGTGCTCCATGGCCGCCTGCGGGAACCGCGCGAAGGCCTCGCGGCATTACGCGCGCTCGAAGGAAGTGTGAACCTTGGTGTGATTTGCCGGGGTTGACGGGTATTGACCTCAAAGGGCATCGCGGGTTTTCCCCATACATCCTCATCATGTCGGTCAACACTTCCCAAACAACTGTCCCTTGGGTAAAGCTGAGCGATCGTTCACGCCCGTTCCTTTACCTCCAAGGGATGCCGATGACCCACTCCCCCCAGCGCGATCCGATATCCGGCGGTGCGAGACGCATGGCGCGGATCGCCGTGGCCGCCGGCCTGGTCGCCGCGCTCTCCGCGGCGGGGCCGATACCCATGGCCTTCTCCGCGGACGACCCGGCCACCACCACCCCGGCCGACGACGTCGTCAAGTCCGCGCACGACAAGCTCGGTTCCGACGACGCGGACCTGCTCGCCGAGGCCAAGGCGGCCGGCGACAAGAACGTCACGATGATGATCGCGACCGCTCCCGGCCAGACCGAGCAGGTCGCCAAGCAGCTGGACGCGGTCAGCGGCGGCCTCGTGGGCCGCACGTTCGACAAGGTCGGCTACGTCAGCGCGACCGTCCCCACCACGAAGGCGGACTCGGCCATCGCCGCCGCCGTCAAGCTCTCCTCCGTGCACGGCATCGACCTGCGCGAGGAGATCCCGCTGGACGACCCGAGCACCAAGAGCGCGGGCAAGTCCGCCTCGGCGGCCGTGACCTACCCGGCGCCGAGCAAGAAGACCCCCGCCGAGAACCCGTACAACCCGTCCTTCGAGACGGGTGCCGTCGACTTCGTGCAGGACCACCCGAAGGCGGACGGCCGCGGTGTCACCATCGGCATCCTCGACTCGGGCGTGGACCTCGGCCACCCCGCGCTGCAGAAGACCACCACGGGCGAGCGGAAGATCGTCGACTGGGTGACCGCGACCGACCCGATCGCCGACGGCGACGCCACCTGGCGCGGGATGGTCACCTCGGTGTCCGGACCCACCTTCACCTACCAGGGCAGCACCTGGTCGGCGCCCGCCGGCTCCTACCGGGTCAGCCTCTTCAGCGAGAGCGCCACGACCGGCGGCGACGCCGCGGGCGACGCGAACCGTGACGGGGACACCACGGACAAGTGGGGCGTCCTGTACGACGCGGCCGCCGGCACCGTGCGGGTCGACCTCAACAACAACCACGACTTCGGTGACGACACCCCGATGAAGCCGTACAAGGACGGCTTCCAGATCGGGTACTTCGGCACCGACAACCCGGCGACCGACGTCGTCGAGCGGCAGCCGTTCGTCGTCGAGATCCGCAAGGACGTCGTCTACAACGCGGCCGGCGCGAAGGCCGACTTCGTCAACATCGGCGTCATCGAGTCCGAGCACGGCACGCACGTCGCCGGCATCACCTCCGCCAACGGCCTGTTCGGCGGCAAGATGAACGGCGCGGCCCCGGGCGCGAAGATCGTCTCCTCGCGCGCCTGCACCTGGACCGGCGGCTGCACCAACATCGCGCTCACCGAGGGCATGATCGACCTCGTCGTGAACCGCGGTGTCGACATCGTGAACATGTCGATCGGCGGCCTGCCCGCGCTGAACGACGGCAACAACGCGCGCTCCGAGCTGTACACGCGGCTCATCGACACCTACGGCGTGCAGCTGGTCATCTCGGCCGGCAACTCCGGCCCGGGCGCCAACACCATCGGCGACCCCGGTCTTGCCGACAAGGTCATCTCGGTCGGCGCGACCATCTCCAAGGACACCTGGGCGTCCAACTACGGCTCGGCCGTGAAGACCAAGTACGCGATGATGCCCTTCTCCTCGCGCGGTCCGCGGGAGGACGGCGGCTTCACGCCGACCCTGTCCGCGCCGGGTGCGTCGATCAACACCACCCAGACCTGGCTGCCGGGTGCCCCGGTCGCCGAGGCGGGCTACACGCTGCCGGCCGGCTACTCCATGCTCCAGGGCACCTCGATGGCGTCCCCGCAGGCCGCGGGCGCCTCGGCGCTGCTGCTCTCGGCCGCCAAGCAGAAGAACATCGAGCTCACGCCGCTCACCCTGCGCACGGCCCTGACCTCGACCGCCGACCACATCAAGGGTGTGCAGGCGTACGAGGAGGGCGCGGGCCTCATCAACATCCCCGACGCGTGGGAATCCATCAAGGACGGCGCCACCGCGCACGACTACGCGGTGAAGGCTCCGGTCGACACCGCGATCGACTTCGCGCTGAAGACGCCGGGCTTCGGCACCGGTCTCTACGACCGCGAGGGCGGCCTGAAGGCCGGCCAGAAGAAGACGTACGACGTCACCATCACCCGTACGTCCGGTGCGGACAAGGCGATCCGGCACGAGCTGCACTTCGAGAACAACGCCGGTGACACCTTCAAGATCCTCGGCTCGGACGAGCCGAAGCTGCCGCTGAACCAGCCGGTCACCGTCAAGGTGCAGGCCAACCCGAAGTCCGCGGGCCTCAAGAGCGCCATCCTGGAGCTCGACGACCCTAAGACCGAGGGCCTGGACAAGCAGATCCTCACCACGGTCGTCGTCTCGGCGCCGGTCAAGTACACCTACTCCGCGTCGAGTTCGGTCCAGCGCAACGCCACCCAGTCGTACTTCGTGACCGTGCCCGAGGGCGCCAAGTCGCTGGAGGTCGCGATCGGCGGGCTGAAGGACAAGAGCCAGACCCGGTTCATCGCGATCCACCCGTACGGCGTTCCGGTCGACAACACCTCGACGCCGTTCTGCTACAACAACTACCTCGACGGCAACGGCTGCCGGCCCGACGTGCGTTCGTACGCCGACCCGCAGCCCGGCGTCTGGGAGATCGAGGTCGAGTCGCGCCGCACCTCGCCGCTGCTCGACAACCCGTACAAGCTGACCGTCTCCGCCTACGGCGCGGCCTTCGACCCGGAGGTCGTCACCGTGCCCGAGGCGAAGGTCGGCACGCCGGTCGCCGCCTCCTGGAAGGTGACGAACAACTTCGCCGCCATCGACGGCAAGCTGGCCGGCGGCCCGCTCGGCTCCGCCAAGTCGGCCCGCCCGACCATCACGGAGGGCGTGACGCAGACGACCACGGTCGATGTGCCCGCGGGCGCCAAGTCCCTGGACGTCGCCATCGGCAACGTCTCCGACAACGCCGCCGACCTGGACCTGGTGGTGCTCAACGCCGCCGGCACCGAGGTCGGCAGCTCCGCGGACGGCGACTCGGAGGAAGCCGTCTCGGTGCCCAACCCGGCCGCCGGGACGTACACGGTCCAGGTCATCGGCTACTCGGTGCCGTCCGGCTCCACGGCCTACGACTACCAGGACGTGTTCTTCTCCGCCGCGCTCGGCGCGGTCACCGTCGACGAGTCGGTGCCGGTGAAGCTCGGCACGGGCCAGTCCACGACCGTCTCCGCCAGCGTCACCGCCGCGGCGGCCGCCCCGGAGGGCCGCGAGTTCTTCGGCCAGGTCCAGCTGGTGAACGGCAACGGCACGGTCGCCGGCCTCGGCAGCGTGAAGATCGAGAAGGTCACCCCGTAGTCGGTGGTGAGCCGTAGCAGGTGATACGGCGGTGAGGGCGGGCGTCCGTACGGGCGCCCGCCCTTTCTCACGCGCCCTTTCTCATCCGCAGGGCACGTGGGCCGACTCGGGCAGCGCCTGGAGGATCCCGGCGCGTTCGCGGGCGACCGAGCGCTCGCCGACGACCACGTAGTCCGCGACGGACGATCCCTTCTGCACGCCCACCAGGACGTGCTCGCCCTTGTGCAGGCTCTTGCGGACGGCGTCCTTCTCAAGGACGACGGTGACCTGCCCGGCGGTGTTCTCCGGCTTGTACGCGCGGGTCACGTCCAGGGTGATCCGCTGCCGGCCCGAGGTGCCGTGCACCCAGGCCGTCCTCGCGACGTCGCCCTCGACGACCAGCCGGGCGCAGGCGAGATAGCCGGGGCTGGTGAAGGGGGAACCCGCCGCGGAGTCCGCCTCGGAGCTCACCGCCTTGTCGCCCGCGGAGTCGCTGGTCGCGTCGGCCCCGCCGCCGGACTGTGCCAGCAGCCAGCCCATCCCCACCAGGACGGTCCCGGCGGCGGCCACGGCCACGGTGGCGAAGGCGAACCTGCGCACCCGCCGCAGGTCGCGGGGTGCCCGTACCGGAACGGGCTTCTTCCGCGGCTGCTCGGGGTCGGCCAGCGCGTCCCCGATGAGCCCCAACTGCTCGCGCAGCAGCGCCACATCGGCCTCGGCCTCGCGGAACTCGGTCATGAACGCGTCGTCGGTCCGGACCCCCGGTGCGGGAGACTCCCCCGTGATCGCCGCCATGAGCGCGTCGGTGTCGTTGTGTTCGGCGGTCATCTCACACCACCTCGTCCTCGTGCAGGCGGGTGCGCAGGGCCCGTACCGCCGTGTGCAGTCTGCTCTTGACCGTGCCCTCGGGGATGCCGAGCTCGTCGGCGATCGAACGGACCGGCAGATCGGCGAAGAACCGCAGGACGAGGACCTGGCGCTGGGAGTCGGGCAGCTCGTCCAGGCCCTGGGCGACGGAGAGGGAGAGCACGCTGGTGTCCTCGCCCGAGGGGTGCTCCAGCTGGCGCAGGGACGCCAGCCGCTCGCCGATCCGCTCCTGGCGGCGCTTGGCGCGATGCCAGTCCATGGCCAGGTTGGAGGCGACGACGGCCGCCCACGCGGACACGTCGCGCGGGGCCTCGTCGCCCTTGGCCGCCCGCTCCAGGAGCCGCAGGCGGACCTGCTGCACCCCGTCCGGCAGGTCCGCCTGCGGTACCCCGCCGAGCGCGAGCACCGCTCTCACCCGGCGTTCCTGAGCCGCGTCCAGAGGATCACCGTGATCGTCCCTCTGGGCACGGCGGGCCTTTCTGCGCAGCACAAGCCACCCCCCTCACCGCGTTTCCTCTACGACGCCGGCGGGCCCGGAAACGTTCGGCGCGGGCCCGGGAAATTTTCTGGAGGCGTACGTCACACCATGCGGCCGGCGTCCCATTCCTCGGGCATGCGCGGCAAAGAATTGGACAGGCTGACCCGGGTCGGCCGCATGATGGAAACGCCGCAGACGTACAGGAACAGGTAGAGGAGTCGCTGTGAGGGTCGGAATCGTCGGAGCCACCGGTCAGGTCGGCACGGTCATGCGCAGCATCCTCAAGGAGCGGAACTTTCCGGTCACCGAGCTGCGTCTGTTCGCCTCGGCCCGCTCGGCGGGGACGGTCCTGGACGGGGTGACGGTGGAGGACGCGGCGACCGCCGACTACTCCGGTCTCGACATCGTGCTGTTCTCGGCGGGCGGCGCGACCTCGAAGGCGCTGGCGGAGAAGGTCGCCGCGCAGGGCGCGGTCGTGATCGACAACTCCTCGGCGTGGCGCAAGGACCCGGACGTACCCCTCGTGGTCTCCGAGGTGAACCCGCACGCGATCGTGGACCGGCCCAAGGGCATCATCGCCAACCCGAACTGCACGACGATGGCCGCGATGCCGGTGCTGAAGCCGCTGCACGCGGAGGCGGGTCTGGAGGCGCTGGTCGTCGCCACCTACCAGGCGGTGTCCGGCTCGGGTCTCGCGGGCGTGGCGGAGCTGCACGGGCAGGCGCAGAAGGTCGTGGCCGACGCGGACAAGCTGACCCACGACGGCAGCGCGGTCGACTTCCCCGAGCCGCAGGTCTACAAGCGCCCGATCGCCTTCAACGTGCTGCCGCTCGCCGGCTCGATCGTCGACGACGGCCTGAACGAGACCGACGAGGAGCAGAAGCTCCGCAACGAGTCCCGCAAGATCCTGGAGATCCCGGGGCTGAAGGTCTCCGGCACGTGTGTCCGCGTCCCGGTCTTCTCGGGCCACTCCCTCCAGGTCAACGCGCGCTTCGCCCGCCCCATCACGCCGGAGCGCGCCACGGAGCTGCTGGGCGGCGCCCCGGGCGTGGCCCTCTCCGACATCCCGACCCCCCTCCAGGCGGCCGGCCAGGACCCGTCGTACGTCGGCCGCATCCGCGCCGACGAGACGGCCGAGAACGGCATCGCCCTCTTCATCTCCAACGACAACCTCCGCAAGGGCGCGGCGCTGAACGCGGTCCAGATCGCGGAGCTGGTGGCGGCGGAGCTCACGGGCTGACGCCGGTCCGGACCGGGATTCCTCGCCCCCGCCGCCCCTACCCGTCCCATCCTTCTGGGGCTCCGCCCCAGACCCCGCTCCTCAAACGCCGGAGGGGCTGAATCCGGGCCGCCGTACCTCGTAGAGGAAACAGCCGTACTCGACGGCCCGGACGTGGACCAGTGCCACGGACGGGTCGTCGAAGGCGTTTCGGAGGGCTTCGTCGTCCGGTGCCTCGACCAGCCGGCCGCCCAGGATGTGGCCGTCGGTGGAGTAGCGGCGCAGCACCCGGTGGGCGTTGTCGAAGGGGTGGGCGGAGTCGGTCGCCGGGCCTGTGCAGTCGTCCGCGTGGATGAAGACCGGGCCCTGCTCGTCGTACGCCCCGGGCCGCGCCCCCGTTTCCGCTGCCCAGCGGCGCAGTGGGGCGTACGAGACCAGGGCGATCCGCTCCCCCGGCTCGCTGCGGCGGAGGCAGCAGCGGAGGGGGGCGCCGCCCTCCTCGTCGAGTACGGGAACCATTCGGGCGCCCGCGTCGTCAGCAGAGCGCAGCTCCTTCAGGACCGTCGGGTCGACGGGTCGTGCGGTGTAGGTCGTCATGACTCCAGGCTCGCGCTCGGCCCGCCCGCTCACCGGCGGGAAATGGACATCGCGTTCCCATCAGGTCCCGTGGAAGGATGGCGCAACCCACACATAACGAGGAGATGACCGCGTGCCTGGCACAAACCTGACTCGCGAAGAGGCGCGGCAGCGGGCGAAGCTGCTGACCGTTGACTCGTACGAGATCGATCTCGACCTCTCCGGCGCGCAGGAGGGCGGTACCTACCGGTCCGTGACCACGGTGCGCTTCGATGTCGCGGAGGGCGGCAGCGAGTCGTTCATCGACCTGGTCGCCCCGGCGGTCCACGAGGTGACGCTGAACGGCGAGCCGCTGGCGCCCGCCGAGGTCTTCGCGGACTCCCGGATCGCGCTGCCCGGCCTGCTGGAGGGACGCAACGTCCTGCGGGTCGTCGCGGACTGCGCGTACACCAACACCGGTGAGGGCCTGCACCGTTTCGTCGACCCGGTCGACAACCAGGCCTACCTCTACACCCAGTTCGAGGTCCCGGACGCCCGCCGCGTCTTCGCCTCCTTCGAGCAGCCGGACCTGAAGGCGACCTTCCAGTTCACCGTGAAGGCGCCGAGCGGCTGGACCGTCGTCTCCAACTCGCCGACGCCCGAGCCCAAGGACGACGTCTGGGTCTTCGCGCCGACGCCGCGCATCTCGTCGTACATCACGGCGCTGATCGTCGGCCCGTACCACTCGGTGCACAGCGTCTACGAGAAGGACGGGCAGAGCGTGCCGCTCGGCATCTACTGCCGGCCCTCGCTCGCCGAGTTCCTCGACTCCGACGCCATCTTCGAGGTCACCCGGCAGGGCTTCGAGTGGTTCCAGGAGAAGTTCGACTACGCGTACCCGTTCCAGAAGTACGACCAGCTCTTCGTGCCGGAGTTCAACGCGGGCGCGATGGAGAACGCGGGCGCGGTGACCATCCGCGACCAGTACGTCTTCCGCTCCAAGGTGACGGACGCCGCCTACGAGGTGCGCGCGGAGACGATCCTGCACGAGCTGGCCCACATGTGGTTCGGCGACCTGGTCACCATGGAGTGGTGGAACGACCTCTGGCTGAACGAGTCGTTCGCCACCTACACGTCGATCGCCTGCCAGTCCTACCACCCGGACTCCCGGTGGCCGCACTCGTGGACGACCTTCGCCAACTCCATGAAGACGTGGGCCTACCGGCAGGACCAACTGCCCTCCACCCACCCGATCATGGCCGAGATCAACGACCTCGACGACGTCCTCGTAAACTTCGACGGCATCACGTACGCCAAGGGCGCGAGCGTCCTGAAGCAGCTCGTGGCGTACGTCGGCATGGACGAGTTCTTCGCGGGCGTGCAGGCGTACTTCAAGCGCCACGCCTTCGGCAACACCCGCCTGTCCGACCTGCTCGGCGCCCTGGAGGAGACCTCGGGCCGGGATCTGAAGGCCTGGTCGAAGGCGTGGCTGGAGACGGCCGGCATCAACATCCTGCGCCCCGAGATCGAGACGGACGCCGACGGTGTCATCACCGCCTTCGCCGTCCGCCAGGAGGCCCCCGCGCTGCCCGCCGGCGCCAAGGGCGAGCCGACCCTGCGCCCGCACCGGATCGCCGTCGGCCTGTACGAACTCGACGAGGACACCGGCAAGTTGGTGCGCGACGAGCGCGTCGAACTGGACGTGGACGGCGAGTTGACGGCCGTACCGCAGCTGGTCGGCAAGCGCCGTCCGGACGTGATCCTGCTCAACGACGACGACCTGTCGTACGCCAAGGTCCGCCTGGACGAGCAGTCGCTGGCCTTCGTCACCGAGCACCTCGGCGACTTCGAGTCCTCCCTGCCCCGCGCCCTGTGCTGGGCCTCGGCCTGGGACATGACCCGCGACGCCGAACTCGCCACCCGCGACTACCTCTCCCTCGTCCTGTCGGGCATCGGCAAGGAGTCGGACATCGGTGTCGTGCAGTCGCTGCACCGCCAGGTGAAGCTGGCGATCGAGCTGTACGCCGACCCGTCCACCCGCGAGGCGCTGCTGACCCGCTGGACCGACGCGACGCTGGCCCATCTGCGGTCCGCCGAGCCGGGCGGCGACCACCAGCTGGCGTGGGCCCGGGCGTTCGCGGCCACGGCCCGTACGCCGGAGCAACTGGACCTGCTGGACGCCCTGTTGGAGGGCACGCAGACGATCGAGGGCCTGGCCGTCGACACCGAGCTGCGCTGGGCGTTCGTGCAACGCCTCGCCGCGGTCGGCCGGTTCGACGAGGCGGAGATCGCCGGCGAGTACGAGCGGGACAAGACGGCGGCCGGTGAGCGGCACGCGGCCAGCGCCCGTTCGGCCCGTCCGACCGCCGAGGCGAAGGCGGAGGCCTGGGCGTCGGTCGTCGAGTCCGACAAGCTGCCGAACGCCGTGCAGGAAGCGGTCATCGGCGGCTTCGTCCAGACCGACCAGCGCGAACTGCTCGCGCCGTACACGGCGAAGTTCTTCGAGTCCGTGAGCGGGGTCTGGGACTCGCGTTCGCACGAGATGGCCCAGCAGATCGTGGTCGGCCTCTACCCGTCGATCCAGGTCTCCCAGGACACCCTGGACCGCACGGACGCCTGGCTGGCCTCGGCCGAGCCTGGTGCGTCGCTGCGCCGCCTGATCTCCGAGTCCCGCGCGGGCGTGGAGCGGGCGCTGCGGGCGCAGGCGGCGGACGCGGCCGCCGAGTAGTTTCCGGTACGACGACGGCGGCGCCGGGCACTGTGCCCGGCGCCGCCGTCGTCAGTGGGCGACCATCCCGCCGGTGACGTTGACGAACGTGCCCGTGATCCCGGCCGCCTGGTCCGAGGCGAGGAACACGGCCGTGGCGGCGACCTCGGCGAGGGTGGGGTTGCGGCGGGTCATGCGCATCCCGGCGAGGCCCTCGACGATGCCCGCCACGGCGGCCTCGTCGATCGCCGGGTTCACCGCGGCGAGCTTCTCGACGGTGAACGTCTCCGGCACCCCGGCCGCCCACAGCCCCACCGCCCGGACCCCGCGCGGGCCCAGTTCGATCGCGAGATTGCGTACGAGGGTGTCGATCGCGGCATCGGCGGGTCCCGTGCCCCCCATCATCGGACTGCCGTGCGCGGAACCGCTGTTGAGGGTGAGGATCACCCCGGAACCCCGCTCGGCCATCCGGCGTCCGGCGGCCCGTGCCGTGATGAAGTTGGCGCGGGCACCGTTGATCAGCGGGCGCAGGAAGTCGTCCACGGGCATGTCGGTGAGCGGGGCGCCCTGGACGTCGCCGCGGGTGACGAGGTTGAAGGAGATGTCGACGTCACCCACGCCGGCGAGGTGCTCCTCCACCGCCGCCTCGTCGAGGGCGTCCACGACGGCGATCTCGGCGTCCTTGAGATCGGCCGCCGCCGCCTGAAGGGTCTCGCGGGTACGGCCCACGAGGTGGACACGGGCCCCCTGCTCGGCGAAAGCACGGGCGACCGCGCCGCCGATGGAGCCGCCCGCGCCGTAGATGATCGCGGTCTTGTCGGTGAGCAGCATGGTGATCTCCTGAGGTGGTGTTCGTTGACACCGATACAGACGCACACCCTCGCGATCAGTCATCGGTCAGAGCCTGAGGGGCAGTCCGAAGGCCGGGAAGAGGTGCGGCTCGAAGGACATGACCTCCACGATCCGGTCGTCGGCGTCGAAGCGGAGCACGTCCAGGACCTGGGCGCGGTAGACGTTCGTGCCGGGCCTGCGGACGTAACCCCCGGTCGCCAGCTGGCCGTTGGCGCGGGCGGGCAGGTTGCGCCAGTGGCCCAGGAACATCGGGGAGGCCGGGTCGAGGTTGGGCCGGACGAAGTCGATGAGGGCGTCGCGGCCGGTGAACCAGAAGGGGTTCGGCGGCATGGTGAGCGTGACGTCCTTGCTGAGCAGGTCGGTCATCGCGGCGAAGTCGAGGCGTTCGACGGCGGCCATGTACCCCTGGAGGACGGCGCGTTGGGCGTCGGTGGGCGCGGCGGCGGTCCAGTCGCCGCGGCGGTCGGGCAGGTGGTCGCGGAGGGTGGGGCGGGCGCG
Organism: Streptomyces sp. NPDC002499; assembly: GCF_053595415.1. Classification (NCBI taxonomy): domain Bacteria; kingdom Bacillati; phylum Actinomycetota; class Actinomycetes; order Kitasatosporales; family Streptomycetaceae; genus Streptomyces; species Streptomyces sp. NPDC002499. The sequence goes on along the minus strand of NZ_JBSFXO010000010.1, from coordinate 449,453 downwards.
CTGGAGGGCGCTGTTGGCGGAGGCCACGGTCAGGTCGAGGGCCTCGGCGGTCTCGGCGGCGGTGAGGCCGAGCACGTCCCGCAGGATCAGCACGGCGCGCTGGCGGGGCGGGAGGTGCTGGATGGCGGCGAGGAAGACCAGCTCCAGGGTCTCCTTGCCGACGGCGGCGGCCTCGGGCTGTTCCTCCGCCGAGGGCAACTCGTCGTCGGGATAGGGCTGGAGCCAGGTCAGCCGGGCCGGGGCCTCGCCGGTGCCGTGGTTCATGCCGGGGATGGGCTCGTAGCGCTGCGGGCGGCGGGCGGTACGGCGCTGGAAGTCGAGGCAGGCGTTGGTGGCGATCCGGTACAGCCAGGTCCGCGCGCTCGCCCGCCCCTCGAAGGCGTCCCGGGCCCGCCAGGCCCGCAGAAAGGTCTCCTGCACGAGGTCCTCGGCGTCGTCGTACGAGCCGGACATGCGGTAGCAGTGCACCTGGATCTCACGGCGATGGGTCTCGGTGAGCGCGGCGAAGTCGGTCTCGGCGAGGGTGAGTTGGGGGGCGGGGGTGTGCGGGGCGGGGGTGTGCGGGCCCGAGGTCTTCGTCACGAGGGATTCCGTCACGGGGGCTTCCGTCACGGAACCCGGCGTGACGGATTCCCGTGCGGTGTCCCGGGCCGTGCGGGCCACGCGCCGGAGGCGGGCGACGGACGACGACAGGTCCGTCACGCCGGAGTAGAAGACGGAAGGCGGCTGCGGCACCAGCTCCTCCACCTGCCGCCCGATCTCCTTGATCAGCCCGTGCACACTGACCCCGGCGTCCCCCTGCCGCTCCCGGTAGGCCTTCTGCCGGCAGGCGGCGGAACAGTAGACGGAACTCCGGCCCGTACGACCGTTACGAGCGGGCAGCGGCTTCGCACAGACCGCGCAGACGTCGGCGACCACGGGCACCTCCGGGAAATGCGTCACGCGGGGACGAGGTGACGCTATCGCGAGGGGAGGCGGGCGGAGGTGGTCCGGTCGGGGGAATGGTGTCGATGAATGTCACGTCCATCGATCCTGGTCCTGCCCTGCCCAGGAGGCGGTGATCACGTCAAGGTCCTGAGCTTGGTGCGGACCTGCGCGGCGTTGAGGTGGTCGAGATCATCGAGGATCGTGAGGGCCTGCTGCCAGGTGTCGCGTGCCCTGTCGGTCTCGTCGGTGGCGTGGTGGGCGTCGCCGAGGTGCGTGAGGATGTCGGCCTCGGCGAAGCGGTCGCCCAGGACCCGGTACATCCCCAGGGCCTCGTGGTAGCAGTCGACGGCCTGGTGGTGCCGGCCGAGCTGGTGGTGGGCGTAGCCGTAGGTGTCCCACGTGGCCGCCGTGATCACGCGGTCCGAGGTGTTCTTCAGCAGGTCCAGTGCTTGTTGGCAGTAGGTGAGGGCAATGCGGTCGGCGCGTGTGGCGTAGTACCAGGCGAGGTTGTTGAGGACCTTGGCCTGTCCGACCTGGTGGCCGGCCGCCCGGAAGTCCTCGAGAGCCTGCTTGAGGTGGTGTTCGGTGTCCCAGCGGCCCTCCAGGGACCAGGCCATCGAGATCATGGTGCGGGTGTGGCCCTGGCCGACGGGATCGCGGACCTGGCCGAACAGGTCGAGGGCCCGGTCGAGGTGGTGGCGGGCGTCTTCGAGGTCGAGGAGCCGGATGTGGGCGAGCGCGAGGCCGAGATGGGTGTGGGCCTGCCCTCTCTCGTCCGGCAGCCGTCGCGCGGCATGCAGACCGGTGTGCTGGGTGGTCAGGAGATCTTGCCAGTGGCCGCGCCGCTGGAGATAGGTGGCCAGGGCTCGGGCCAGCTGCCAGGCATGGGTGTCCAGCCCGGTGTCGTCGGCCCGGCGCAGGACGGCGAGCAGGACCTGGTGCTCGACGGTGAACCAGGCGAGTGCCTGGGCCTGGTCGGTGGACTGTTCGAGGTTCACGCCGGGGGCGGGCCGGGCCGGGGGGACGGGGGCGCGGTGCGGGTCGAGCAGGTGGTCGGCGGTGTGGGCGGCCGAGAGGTAGTGGTCGAGCACGCGGTACGCGGCCGGCTGTCGTTCGGTGTCCGGGTCGAGGGCCTGGGCCTGTTCGGTGGCGTAGGCGCGCAGCAGGTCGTGGAGGGTGAACCGGTCGGGGAGATGTTCGGTGATGAGATGGGCGTCGGCGAGTTCGGCCAACCGGGCGTGTACCTGATGGAGGGGCAGGCCGGCGAGACTGGCGGCGGCCGGGGCGGAGATGTCGGGGCCGGGATGCAGGCCTAGCAGCGTGAGCAGGCGGGCCGCACCCGGGGTGAGGGCGTGATGGGACCAGGAGAACACCGCGCGTGCGTCGGTCATCGGGTCGTTGCTGTCGCCCGTGAACGCCGCCAGGCTGCCGTGGGCGGCGGCCAGTTCGCCGGCCAGCCGGGAGAGCGGCAGGGCGGATCTGGTGGCGGCGCGGGCGGTGGCCACGGCCAGGGCGAGCGGGAGCCGGGCGCACCGGGTGATGATCTCTTCCACGGCGTCGGGTTCGGCCGCCACCCGGTGTGTGCCGAGGCGATGGGTCACCAGGTCGTGGGCCTCCGCCGGGGTGAGCAGGTCGAGGGCGACGGGGTGGGCGCCCTCGGCGGCGACCAGGCCCGTGAGTCGGTTGCGGCTGGTCACCACGGCCAGGCAGCCGGCCGAGCCGGGCAGCAACGGGCGGACCTGGTCGGGATCGCGGGCGTTGTCCAGCACGACCAGTACCCGTCGTCCGGACAGGAGGCTGCGGTACAGGCCCACCCGTGCCTGAAGGTCCACCGGGACGCGCGGGGCGGGCACGCCCAAGGCGTCGAGGAAGCCTCGTAGTGCCTGATCGGGTGTCACCGCCGCGCCGGACGGGTCGTAGCCGAGCAGGTTCACATACAGCTGGCCGTCCGGGAAACGGTCGGACACCCGGTGGGCCCAGTGCACCGCCAGCGCAGTCTTTCCCACCCCTGCCGTCCCCGACACCGCCGAGACCACCACCGCGGTCGGGCGCTCGGCGGCGGTGGCCAGAATCCCATCCAGCTGCGCCAGTTCCACCTGCCGACCGGTGAACCCCCGTACCTCCAAGGGCAGTTGCGCGGGAATCGTGCGTCCGGACTGCGCGGCGGCGGGCGGGTGCGACGGGCGCGCCGCGGGCGGGGTGGATTCGCCGCGCAGGATCGCCTGGTGTACGCGTTGCACCTCGGCGCCCGGGTCCGTACCGAGCTCCTCGGCCAGCCGCTTCCGCAGGACGGCGTAGCAGGTCAGGGCCTCCGGGCCGCGCCCGGCAGAGTGCAGCGCACGCATCAGCGCCATGGTCAGCGGCTCGACCAGCGGATGCTCGGCAGCCAGCGGAGTGAGCGAACCGATCACCTCCGCGGCACCACCGACGCGGAGTTCGGCGTCGGCCCACGCCAGCACCGCCTCGATCCGCTGCTGGCCCCAACTGTGCCGAGTGCGCTCGGCCCACACGCCGCGCAGCCCCGACAGCGGTCCGCCCCGCCACAACCCGAGCGCCTCACGCAGCAGCGTCGCCCGCTCGACATCCGTACGGTCCGCGCCGCGAGCCTGTTCGACCAGCCGCCGGAACCGGTGCACATCGACCTGGTCGGACGGAACGTCGAGGAGATACCCGCCGGGACCGCGCCGCAGCAGCGATCCCCCGGCGGAGCCGTCCGCGCCCGCGTCGACGCCCGCGGCCGCGCTCGCCAGTAATCGACGGATCCGGGAGATGTGGGCGTAGAGCGAAGGGCGCACCTGAGCGGGCAGGTCCTCCCCCCAGACCCGGTCGATCAGCGTCTCCGCCGAGACCCAGCGGCCCGCGTCCACCAGTAACGCCGCCAGCACCGCACGCTGTCTGGCCGGTCCCAGCTCCACCGCGGCCCCGCCGGCCCCCCGTAACTCGACCGTGCCCAGCAGCAGAAACTCCGTCACGCCCGTCCCCCGAGGTTGCTCCGAACAGTCCGCCCGCCGGACCACGGCCCGGCGGCCACCCACGCCGATCAGTGAAGCAAGGATCTCGCAAGGTTCTTGGCCACATTCACGCCACATCGTGTGAGCGCCGGGCCGGGGGCGTCGGGGGAGTCGTCCGGCCCGGTGCGAACCAGTGGACATCGATCGATGAAAGTGGTGTGACCCATGCGAACAAGCGCAAAAGGGAAGCGATTTCGGCTGAGGGGCACGGTGGCGGCCGCGGCGGTGCTTGCCGCGCTCATGTCCGTCCTCTCGATCGGGGCCCATCCGGCAGCGGCGCGGCCGGCGGCACCCACGGCGGTCGCCGGCGACCCGTCGGCCAACCCGCGATCAGGCGGAACCGTGCGCACCAAGCACTTCGATCTGGGCGATGCGGGCGCCTCAGCCGCGCGTGCCTGGGTGCACAACAGGAACAGTTGCGGTGACGCGTTCTGCACCATCCAGTGGACGGCCGGCGGGTACCTGGCCTTCGGGCTGTCCGGGTGCGACACGTTCGATCTGCACAACTTCCGGGGCCTGTTCGACGCGCACAACCACGGGTCCTTGACCGTGACCTTCCTCAACCAGTGGGGAAAGGAGATCGGCTGGTACACGGGTGGCATGCACGACCCCGTGAACTGGGGCCCGGTCTGGGCCGTGCGGACCTGTAACCGCTGACCCGGCGCCCGACGGCACGGCAGGAGCGGCGGCTACATCGGTTCCGGCCCCGTCAGATGGCTTCGGGCCGCCTTGCGGAACGCGGTGACCAGGCGGCCCCGGTCTCCCGCGCGGGTGGCCAGGGCGACCTGGGCGGGGGCGACGCCGGTCAGGGGGACGACCGTGAGGTCGGGGCGCATCGCCCGGCCGCGCGGGTGGGCGGTGATGGCCACGGCCCGGCCGTCGGCGACGACCTCGAACTTGTCCTCCAGGGCGCCGACGACGGGCCCGTCGGGTGCGCGGCCGCCGTCCGGGCGGGGTTCCAGGCGCCAGAAGGCCTCCCACGCGGGATCGGCGCCGGGGATCCGGGGCAGCGGTTCGTCGGCGATGTCGTCGACGGTGACGGACTCCTTGCCGGCCAGCCGGTGGTCGAGCGGGAGCACCACGACCCGCTGCTCGTCGTAGAGGACCGTCACCTCCAACCCGGCGCTGGGCAGCGGCAGTCGGGTCACCACGGCGTCCACCCGGTGGTCGAGCAGGGCCTCACGGGACTCGCCGAAGCCCAGGTGCCGGGTCTCCACCTCGGCATCGGGGTGCCGGTGACGCAGTTCGCGCACCGCGGGGGTGACGATCACGCCCGCGGTGTAGCCGACGGTGATCAGGGTCGGCCGGGCGGCGGCGCGGGCCTGCGCGGCGGCCTGGGCCGCGGAGTGCAGCAGCGCCTCGGCGTGCGGCAGGAACACCTCGCCGGCCTCGGTGAGCCGGGTGCCCCGCGGGGTGCGGTCCAGGAGCCGGGCACCCACCTGCTGTTCCAGGCGCCGGATCTGCCGGCTCAGGGACGGCTGGGTGGTGTGCAGCGCGTCGGCGGCCCGGCCGAAGTGCCGGTGCTCGGCCACGGCGGTGAAGTAGCGGACCAGACGGAGGTCCAGGTCGAGATCGGGGGTGCCGTCCGAGAAGGGCATGCTCCCACCGTACCGCCACGGCCTGGAGTGATGCCCGAAACGTATTGCGCCATGCGAAACAGGCTTTGGACGGGGAGGGGCGCCCCTTCGGACGATGGAGGCACGGCACCTCCTTCTCCACGGAGGCGCGGCCCCACCTTTCCTCCGAAGGACACACCATGCGCGTATTCGTCACGGGCGCCACCGGCTTCATCGGTTCCGCCGTGGTCCGCGAACTCCTCACCGCCGGTCACCAGGTCACCGGCCTCGCCCGCTCGGAACGGTCCGCCGCGGCGCTGGTGGACGCCGGGGCCGAGGCGCTGCACGGAAGCCTCGACGACCTCGACAGCCTGACCAAGGGCGCCGCGTCCGCCGACGCGGTCGCCCATCTGGCGTTCATCCACGACTTCTCGGACTTCGAGGCGTCCTGCGCGGCCGACCTGCGGGCCATCGAGACGATCGGCGCCGCGCTCGAAGGCTCCGGCAAGCCCTTCGCGATCTCCTCGGGAACGGCGGGGCTGCGGCCCGGCCACCTCGTGGCCGAGGACTACACGCCGGAGGGCGAGTGGTTCGGCTCGCCCCGGCTGCGGTCGGAGATCACCGCCCTGGGGCTCGCCGACCACGGGGTCCGCTCGTCCTCCGTCCGCTTCGCGCCCACCGTGCACGGCCGGGGCGACCACGGCTTCGTCCATCTGCTGATCGAGATCGCCCGCGCCAAGGGCTTCTCGGCGTACGTCGGTGACGGCACCAACCGCTGGCCCGCCGTGCACCGCCTGGACGCAGCGCGGCTGTTCCGGCTGGCGCTCGAAGAGGCCCCGGCGGGCACCCGGGTGCACGCGATCGCCGAGGAGGGCATCGCCTTCCGGGACATCGCCGAGACCATCGGCCGCCGGCTGGACCTGCCGGTCGACGGCGTCTCCCCCGAGGAGGCCGACGCCCACTTCGGCTGGATCGGCCGCATCGCCGCCCTCGACATCCCCGCGTCCAGCGAACTGACCCGCGCGCGCCTGGGCTGGGAACCGACGGAGCCCGGTCTGATCGCGGACCTGGAGGAGGGCCACTACTTCGCCTGACGGGCGACGACGGAGACGGTGGCAGGGGCGGTGGCAGGGACGACACCAGGGGCGGGGGTGGCGACGGGGACAGTTGCCACGCCGGCCGCCTTCCTCACCGGACCACCCCGCCCCGCTCCCAACTGCCCGGCCACCGTCGCCCCGAACGCCAGCGCCATCCCCGCCAGTTGGACCGGCGTCAGCGTCTGCCCGAGAGCCGACCAGCCCACGATCGCCGCGGTCAGCGGGGAGAGCGGGCCGAGGAACGTGACCTGTGTGGCGGTGAGGCGGCCGATGCCGCGGAACCAGAGCCAGTACGCGAGGGCCGTGTTGGCGAGGGCGAGATAGAGGTAGCCGCCGATCGCGCGGCCGTCGAGCGCCGGCGGGGCGCCCTCGACCAGGAACGCGAGCGGGGCTATGAGCAGGCCGCCCGCGGTCAACTGCCAGGCGGTGAGCGCCAACGGGCCCACGCCCTCGGGCCGGCCCCACTTCTTGGTGAGCACCGTGCCGGTCGACATGGAAGCGGTCGAGGCGACGGCGGCCAGCACGCCGACAGGGTCCAGCGCGCCCGCCGCCTTCAGTACGACCAGACTGACGCCGAACGCGGCCACGGCCCCGGCGACCAGCGCCCGCCCCGTCGGCCGCTGCCCCAGCAACAGCGCCGAGAGCCCGATCACGAACAGCGGCCCCACCGAGCCGACCACCGCCGCCATCCCGCCGGGCATCCGGTACGCGGACAGGAACAGCAGCGGAAAGAACGCGCCGATGTTCAGCGCACCGAGCACCGCCGCCTTCGCCCACCAGATGCCGCGCGGCAGCACCCGGGCCAGCGCCAGCAGGACAAGACCGGCGGGCAGCGCGCGCATCAGGCCGGTGAACAGCGGCCGGTCCGGCGGCAGGAACTCCGTGGTCACGGCGTAGGTCGTGCCCCAGGAGACGGGGGCGAGGGCGGTGAGGACGGTGAGCACGGGCAGGGTCGAACGCCGGCTTGCGGTGGCCATGGGACGCACCCTTCGAGATAGGTCGATGGTAATTAGCTTAGCGCTAAGCGACTTACCGTCAAGCCACTTTCTTGCGGCCGACCGACCTACGGCGGATACTCGACCCATGACCCACAAAGACCCCGTCGACGCGATCGTCGAGCAGTGGGCGGCGGTGCGGCCCGATCTCGACACCGCCGCGATGGAGGTCTTCGGGCGGATCTTCCGGCTCTCCCGGGAGATGGGCGACCGCATGGAGAAGGCGTACGCGCCCTACGGCATCGCCCGCGGCGAGTTCGACGTGCTGGCCACCCTGCGCCGTTCCGGCGCGCCGCACACCCTCTCGCCCCGCCAGCTCTCGGCGACGCTGATGCTCACCACGGGCGGCATGACCGGCCGCCTCGACAAACTCGAACGGGCCGGACTGCTCCGCCGCTCCCCCGACCCGCACGACCGCCGCGCCCTCCAAGTCACCCTGACCGAGAAGGGGTTGGACATCGTCGACCGCGCGGTCGCGGCCGGCCTCGCCGTCGAGGCGGAGGCCCTGTCCACTCTCGACGGCGAACAGGCCGGCCAACTGGCCGACCTGCTCAGGGAGTTGCTCGCGGGGACACAGAACACCCAGCGATAGCGGGCCGGTTCGGTTCGGTTCGGCCCGGCCTCATCCGGACCGTTCAGAGCCGTTCCGATCCGTTCAGCCCACGTGCGCGGCGAGCGCCCGCTCGATCGCCGGCGCGTCCGCCGAGTCCGCCGCCCAGGCCACGTACCCGTCGGGCCGCACCAACAGGGTCGTACGCCGCCGGCTCGCCCAGCGTTCCACGGCGAGCAGGTCCTTGCGGGCGCCTTGGTCGTCGTACCCCTCGCGCCCTTCGTCCGGTGTGATCAGTACGAACCGGCCGCCGCGCAGAGCCTCGTACAGGCGGCCGCCGTCCTTCAGGGCGATGTCCGGGGCGCGGGTGCCGGTGAGGCGGTGGGCGCCTCGGGGGGACGGGTAGGCGTAGCCGAGGCCGGAGACCTGGGCGAGGGCCTTGCGCTGGACGGGGCGGGCCACGTTGACGAAGGCCGAGACCAGGCCGCGGACGGCGCGCAGCACCGGACTCTGCGCGCGGGCGAGCCGGACCAGACCGCCACTGCTGCGCAGGACCGCCTTGCCGACCGGGTGCCGTTCGGACTGGTAGGTGTCGAGGAGGCCCTCGGAGGCCCGGCCCTGGACGGCCGCGGCGAGCTTCCAGCCGAGGTTGGCCGCGTCCTGGAGACCGGTGTTCATGCCCTGGCCGCCGGCCGGGGAGTGGACGTGCGCGGCGTCGCCCGCGAGGAAGACCCGGCCGACCCGGTACTCGGGTGCCTGGCGTTCGTCGCTGTGGAAGCGGGAGAGCCAGCGGGCGTCGTGCATGCCGTGGTCGGTGCCCAGGGCGCGCCGGGTGACCTCCTTGATCTCGTCGAGGTCGAGCGGGGCGTCGTCGGCCACCTCGTTGCGGCGGTTCCAGCCCATGACCCGGTACCAGCCGTCGCCGAACGAGGCGATCATCGCGAAGGCGTCGCCCGCGCCGTTGACGGTGAGCACGCCCTCGGGTGGTTGCGCCAGCCGCACGTCCGCCAGGAACAGCGACTTGATGACGGAGACACCGGGGAAGGGCAGCCCGACGGCCCGGCGTACGGCGCTGTGGTGGCCGTCCGTGCCGACGACGTAGGCGGCCCGCCGGGTAGCGACCGTGCCGTCCGCGCCACGGACGTCGAGGTCGACCCCCTCGTCGTCCTGGCGCAGCCCCACGACCTCGGCCTCGTACTCGAACGCGACCCCGGCCTCGCGCGCCCGCCGCTCCAGCAGCCGCTCGACCTCGTACTGCGGGGTGATCAGCAGGAACGGGAACCGGGACGGCAGCGTGCCCAGATCGAGCGTGAGCCGGCGGAAGAGGCGCAGCCCGGTGATGGTGTCGCCGGTGGCCAGCAACTGCTCGGCCAGTCCGCGGGCGTCGAGCTGCTCCAGGGTGCGGGCGTGCACACCGAAGGCCCGGGAGAGGTTGCTGAGTTCGTGCGGGCGCTTCTCGAGAAGGGTGACGTGGACGCCGGCGGAGGCGAGGTCACCGGCCAGCAGCAGACCCGTGGGGCCGGAACCGACGACGATCACGGGGGTGGTGGTGCCGTTCGCGGCGCTCGTGGTGTTCATGGTGACCTCCTGATGCCAACGCTTGTTTGCCAACGCTTGTTGACGAAGATAGGCACGCCTCGGCGTACGAGTCAACACATGTTGGCAAACGGATGTTGGCCTACACTCGTAGGCATGAACGGGAGTGACACCACAGGAACCACGGGAACCACGGGAACCACAGGCACCGAAGCTGCCGCAGGCCCTCCGCGCCGCCGCTCCGACGGCACGCGCGACGCGATCCTCGCCGCCGCGCGCGAGCGCTTCGCGGCCGACGGATACGAGCGCGCCACCATCCGCGCCATCGCCAAGGACGCGCACATCGACCCCTCGATGGTGATGCGCTATTACGGCAACAAGGAGGGCCTCTTCGCGGCGGCCGTCTCCGTCGACCTGGAGCTGCCGGACGTCGGCGCACTGCGCCGGCAGGACGTCGGCGAGGTCCTCGTCAAGCACTTCCTCGCCATGTGGGAGGAGAGCGAGGTGCTCACCGCCCTGCTCCGGGTCGGCGCCACCAGCGAGGCCGGGGCCGTGCGGATGCAGGCCATCTTCCGCGACCAGTTGCTGCCGGTCGCCCGGCAGGTGTGCCCGGACCCCGAGCAGGTGCCGACCCGGGCCGCGCTGTGCGCGACGCAGTTGCTGGGGCTCGCGCTGACCCGTTACGTGCTGCGGCTGCCGCCGGTCGTGGCGCTGGCCCGCGAGGAGATCGTGGCGTGGCTGGCACCCACGGTCCAGCGGTATCTGACCCGGCCGAGCCCTTGAGAACACACTGAGGGCGCTGCCCTCGCGGTACTACCGCAAGAACAGCGCCCTCACTGAAGAGTGCGGTCAGACCTTCGCCTTGGCCGGAGCCTTCGTCTTCGGCTCGCGGTCCTTGGACTTGTCCAGCGCCAGCACCAGACCCGCGATGATCGCGAACAGGGCGAGCGGGCACAGCACGTAGAGGCCCAGCGTCTCGATGACGCTGAGGCCCTTGCCGGGGTCGTCGCCGTCGTCGCGCGTCAGCGCGAGCGCGGGGGACGACATGAGCAGCATCATCAGCGTCGTTCCGGCAGCCAGGGCGCCGGCGCGCAGGGCGTTCTTCTTGTCCACGATCACAAAAGTATCGAACGACGAATGAGGACGCTCGTCCGGGGTGCCGTATGGGGAACCACCGGGGTCATCCCGCCCGGATCACCTCGATCAGGGCGTGCAGTCGCGGTGAGGCCGCGAGTTCCTCCAGGGTGACCGGGCGCCCGTCGGCGTCCGCGATCGGCAGCCGCCAGTTCGGGTACTGGTCCCAGGTGCCCGGCAGGTTCTGCGGCCGGCGGTCGCCGACCGTGTCGGGGAGCCAGATGCCGATCAGATGGGCCGGGGTGCGCAGCAGGAAGCCGTGCACGGCCTGGATCTCGGCCTCCTCGGTGGAGGTGCCGTGGCCGCCGCCGGTGCCGTGCAGCAGGCCGAGCCGGGCGAGCAGGGCCAGCCACTCCCCCGTGTCCGCCGCCGCCTCCGCCCGCTCCTCGTCCACAGGTCGGGTCAACAGGCCCAGGCGGTCGCGGAGTTCGACGTGTTCGCCGGTGAGGCGGGCGGCGGTGGAGGGCAGGTCGTGGGTGGTGGCGGTGGCGAGACAGTCGGCGCGCCAGGCCTCCGGCGGCACCGGGCGGCCGTCGCCCTCCCAGTCCCGTTCGAACCACAGCACGGAGGTGCCGAACACCCCGCGCTCGCGCAGCGCCTCCCGCACGCCGGGCTCCACGGTCCCCAGGTCCTCGCCGATGACGAAGGACCCGGCGCGCTCGGCCTCCAGCACGAGCACGGCGAGCATGGCCTCGGCGTCGTAGCGGACGTAGGTGCCCTCCGTGGGCGGGCGGCCCTGCGGGACCCACCAGAGGCGGAACAGGCCCATGACGTGGTCGATGCGCAGGGCGCCGGCGTAGCGGAACAGGGCGCGCAGCAGCCGGCGGTAGGGCGCGTAGCCCGACGCGGCCAGGCGGTCCGGGCGCCAGGGCGGCAGACCCCAGTCCTGGCCGCGGGAGTTGAAGGCGTCCGGCGGGGCGCCCACCGACATGCCGGCGGCGAAGTACTCCTGCTGTGCCCAGGCGTCGGCGCCCTGCGGGTGCACGCCGACCGCGAGGTCGTGGACGAGCCCGACGGGCATGCCGGACGCGCGTGCGGTGCGCTGGGCGGCGGTGAGTTGGGCGTCGGTGAGCCAGGCGAGCCGGCAGTGGAAGTCGACGCGGTCCATCAACTCGCCGCGGGCACGCGCCGTTTCGGGAGAGCGGGGGTCGCGCAGGCCTTCGGGCCAGCGGCTCCAGTCGGGACCGTGCACCTCGGCGAGGGCGTACCAGGTCGCGTGGTCCTCCAGCGCCTCGCCCTCACGGGCCAGGAAGTCGACGTACTCCGCCCGCCTGCCCGGCCCCAGCGGCACCTCGCGGATCAGCTCCAGCGCCTCCCGCTTCAGCTCCCAGACCGCGTCCCGGTCGATCAACTCGTCCTTCTCGAGCACCGCCTCACGCAGTCGCGCGGCCCGCTCAAGGAGCGTCCGCAGCCGCTCGGGCTCGGTGACGTACGCGTACTCCGGGACGTCCTCGACGCGCAGGTGGACGGGGTCGGGGAAGCGGCGGGAGGAGGGGCGGTAGGGGGACGGGTCGGTGGGCGGTCCGGGCACGGCCGCGTGCAGGGGGTTGACCTGGATGAAGCCGGCGCCGAGCGCACGTCCTGCCCAGGCGCTCAGTTCGGCGAGGTCCCCCAGGTCACCCATGCCCCAGGAGCGCCCGGAGAGCAGGGAGTAGAGCTGGACGAGCAGTCCGTACGAGCGTCCCGTGGGCGTGGGCAGATGGGCCGGGGCGACGACCAGGTGGGCCTCGGCGGTGCGGCCGTCGGGCGCAGTGGCGGTCAACCGGTGGACGCCGTGCGGGAGTCGGTCGGTGTCGGCGCGGGTCTCGCCCTGCTCGGTCTCGATCCGCAGCCGGGTGCCGGCCGGGAGAGCGTCGAGCGCGGCGGACGTACCGCCGCTCCACACGACCACGGTCGGCGGCAGCAGCCGCTCCGCCAGTTCGCGCTCGCGGGCGTCGAGCGCGGCGCGGGCCGCCTCCGGGGTGCCCGCGTCGACGCCGAGGGCGGCCAGGGCGAGCGTGACGGCGGTGGCGGAGGCCGTGACCGTACGGTCCGGGGACGGGCTGTAGGAGCCGGCGACGCCGTACAGCGCGGCCAGCCGGGTCAGGTCCTCGGCGTACGGGTCCTCGGCGGACGGTTCGGGTGCGTCCGGCCCCTGCGCGCTCATCCTCGGCCTCCTGGCGCCTGCGCGGTCATCTACAGCGCCGTGAATTCCGGCTCTACGTCGGCGAACGGCGCCGACTCGCTGGTCAGCGAGGGCGCGTCGGCGAGCGGCGGCTCACTGGTCAGGGGCTCGGCGTCGGGCAGCGGAGGTTCGCTGGTCAGCGGGGTCTCGGCGCAGGCGCCCTCCGAGCTGAAGGCGCACGGATCCGCCTCGGGTTTGGAGAGGGGGTGTGCCAGTGCGGCCACGGGGGCCTCCTTTTTTCGGGTACGGCGACCTTGCGGGTTACCGCAGGCCTACCCAGCGGGCGCGGTGGCAGACGTACGACGGGGGACTACGTGCCTTTCCTCACATTCTGCGTGGGGTCGCCCGGCACCGCCGCTCCCCACTATTCACTCAGTACATGTATCGCGTGCATAATGATCGCCATGAGCACCCGCCACATCCTGTTGGGGCTGCTCGCCTCGGGGTCGAGCCATGGCTACGACCTCAAGCGACGGCACGACGAACGCTTCCCGCAGGCCCGTCCGCTCGCCTACGGGCAGGTCTACACGACCCTGCAGCGCCTGGTCCGGGACGGCCTCGCGGAGGTCGAGGGCACCGACTCGGACGGCGGTCCGGAGCGGACCAAGTACCGCTGGACCGACGAGGGGGAACGTGAACTGGCCGAGTGGGCGCGGGAGATCGCCCCGCCCGCGCCCTTCGTGACGAACGAGATCTTCGCCAAGGTCGTCGTCTCGATCCTGTCCGGCGGTGACGCGGACGCGTATCTGCGCGCCCAACGCGCCGCCCACATGGAGCGGATGCGGGAGCTGACGGCGGTGAAGACCGCGCGCGGTGCCGATCTCGCGACCGTGCTCTCGGCCGACTACGCCCTCAACCACCTTGACGCCGACCTGCGTTGGATGACCACCACGGGGGTCCGGCTCACCACTCTGATCGCGGAGGTAGACGCAGCATGAGCGACAAGGGGGGCGAGGCGGTGCCGCTGCTGGCGGCCCGTGACCTCGTCAAGGCGCACGGCAGGACCGAGGCCCTGCGCGGCGCGTCGGTCGAGCTGCGGGAAGGCGAGCTGCTCGCCGTGACCGGCCCGAGCGGCAGCGGGAAGTCCACGCTGCTGCACTGTCTCGCCGGGATCGTCCGCCCGGACGCGGGCTCGGTGACCTATGCCGGGCAGCGCCTCGACGAGCTGCCGGAGAAGCGGCTGAGCGAGCTGCGGCGGACCGAGTTCGGGGTGGTGTTCCAGTTCGGGCAGCTGATACCCGAGCTGACGGCGCTGGACAACGTGGCGCTGCCGCTGCTGCTGGCGGGTGCCTCGCGCACGGAGGCCCACGCCGGGGCCGGCGAGTGGCTGGAGCGGTTCGGGGTGCGCGGCCAGGAGGACCTGCGCCCCGGCGAGATGAGCGGCGGCCAGGCCCAACGGGTCGCGCTGGCGCGGGCGTTGGTGACCACTCCACGGATCGTCTTCGCGGACGAGCCGACGGGAGCCCTCGACTCCCTCACCACCGAGCAGGTGATGACGGCCCTGGTCCACACGGCCCGCGACACGGGCACCGCGGTCGTCCTCATCACCCATGACGACCAGGTGGCGGCCTACGCGGACCGAGAGCTACGCCTGACGGACGGGGCCGTGGCCGCACAGGGGGTGGCGGCGTGAGCGGGGGCACCCGAACCGGCGGACAGGGTGGGACCGGCTCCGCTCACCCCCGCCGAAGGCCCGGCGGCAGCGTGCTGCTTGCCGATCTGCGGCTTGCCTGGCTGCTCACCCGGGGGTCCGATCGACGGGAGTGGTGGCGGGTCGGGCTGACCGTGGTGGGGGCGGCGCTGGCGACGGGGATCGGGCTGGGGGTCGTAGCGCTGCTGTCCTTGGACGGGTGGTACTCCGTGTCCTTCGGGTCGGGGCTGTTCAACTCACCCAGTGACCGGCGGAACGTGAGCCTGGCGCTGGGGCTGCTGCTCCTTCCGGTGCTCGGGTTTCTCGGGCAGTGCGCGCGGATCGGGGCGGTGCACCGGGATCGGCGGCTGGCCGCGCTGCGGCTGGCGGGGGCCGCGCCCCGGCAGGTGCGGCGGATCGCGGCGCTGGAGTCGGGGCCCGCCGCGCTGGCCGGTTCGGCGCTCGCCACGGCCGTCTTCGTACCGGTGCTGCTGCACACGTGGCCGAGCCCGACCGCCGTGGCCTGGGCCGGGATCGCGCTGGTCGCCGTGGCCGTGCCGGTGCTGGGCGCGGCCGTGGGCGCGGTGTCGCTGCGCCGGGTGGTGGCCGATCCGCTGGGCCGGGTGCGCCGGACGCGGCCGGCGCGGGGGCCGGGGCGGCTGTTCCGCACGGTGACCTGGCTGCTGGTGGCGCTGTTGCTGGTCATCGCCGTGACGCCGGTGACCGGCAGTCCCGTCTCCTTCGGTCTGGGCCCGGTCACGGTGATCGCCCTGGCGGTGCTGGGCAGCCTCACCGCGATCTGGCTCTCGGGCGCCTCCTCCCGTCAGCTGGGCGAGGGCTTCGCGGCCAGCACCGGGCGCCCCGCGCTGCTCATCGCGGCGGAACGGCTGCGCGAGGACCCCTGGGCCACCGCCCGTACGCATGGGGCGGTGCTGCTGGTGACGGTCGTCGGCTCGGGCTTCGTCGGCGTACGGCAGGTGCTGCTCGCGGAACTGCACGAAAGCCGCCGCGAGGGCGGCGCCGCGGCGCACATGGCCTACTACACGACCGGCATCGACCTCGCCGGCGCCGCGATCCTCGTCGCCCTCGCGCTCGTCCTGACCGGCCTGGCCGTCGGCACCGCCGAGTCCCTGGCCACCCGGCGCCGGGGCCTGGCCGCGCAGGCCGCCGCCGGGGTGCCGCACTCCGTACTGGCCCGGGCGCTGCTCCTGGAGACCGCGCTGCCGCTGACCCCGGCGATCGCGGTGGCGGGCCTCGGCGGCCTGGCGATCGGCGTCTGGTACGGCTCGGCCGTCTCGACGGACTCCCTGCCCGTGCCGTTCACCGCGCTCCTGGTCCCCTGTGCCGTGTACGCGGCCTGTCTGCTGGCGGCGGCCACCTCGCTGCCCCTGCTGCGTCGCTCGGTCCGGCCGGCGGAGCTGCGGCACGCGTGAGCCCATGGCGGTCCGCCCCCGGGAGCACGAGGGGCTCCCGGGGGCGGACAGGGCCCCGTGCCGCATTCGCCGTATCCCCGCTGACCAGGGGATATGCGAAAGCCCGGATCGTCAGGCGGATATGCCGTCGATCCGGGCCACAGCGTCTTCCGCGCCGTACGGTTGCAAGTACGGCATCCAGCGCGGGTCCCTGTGTCCGGTCCCGATGATGCGCCAGGCCAGTCCGGAGGGTGGGGCGGGTTTGTGGCGCAGCCGCCAGCCGATCTCGAAGAGGTGTCGGTCGGCCTTCACGTGGTTGCAGCGGCGGCAGGACGCCACCACGTTGTCCCAGACGTGCTTGCCCCCGCGGCTGCGCGGAATGACATGGTCGACGCTGGTTGCGACGCCACCGCAGTACATGCACCGGCCCCCGTCACGCGCGAACAGCGCCCGCCGGGTAAGAGGAACGGGCCCCCGATAGGGAACCCGTACGAATCGCTTGAGCCGGACCACGCTGGGTGCGGGGACTGTGACGGTTGCGCTGTGCATAAAGGCGCCGGATTCCTCCAAGGCGACAGCCTTGTTCTCCAGGACGAGGACGAGCGCGCGGCGGAGCGGTACGACGCCGAGTGGCTCGTACGACGCATTGAGGACCAGGACGTGCGGCACGGATGCCTCCTTGTGCGTCGGCGGCGCGTGGCTCGCGCCGGGACGATCTGTAGCCAGTCTCCCCTCATGCCTGGTGGAAGCGCCACCATGTCCCGGTAACGGGCTGGGAGTGTTTTCGACCACATCCGAAGCATGCCCCGGACGGGGAAAGCTTCATCCCACCTGTACTTCCCCGTGCGGGCGCGGTCCCTCCCCGGAAGACGGCAACAATCCGCACACGATGCCCCGATAGTGTGGTGAACCTGCCCCGCCGGTGACCTTTTCGTGACCTGAGAGCCCGAGACCTTGACCGCCGGCCGGTGGGGCGGAGGCTGCACCTGGAGGTACCTGCCGTGTCCTTGTCCGCCGTCCTACTGGCCGCCGGCCCGTCGCCGTCGCCGACCCCCTCGGAGTCGACGACCCCGGCGGTGCCCTCGCTCCAGGACGCCCAGGAGAGCGCGACCAACGCCGCCAGCTGGGTCGAGCAGAACTGGTCCACCTGGCTGGCGATCGGCCTGCGGGTGCTGCTCATCCTGGTGATCGCCGGGGTGCTGAGAATCGTCGTCCGGCGGGCGATCACCAAGCTGATAGACCGGATGACCCGCACCGTGCAGGCGGTGGACGGCACCGCGCTGGGCGGTCTGCTGGTCAACGTGGAGCGGCGCCGGCAGCGGTCCCAGGCGATCGGCTCGGTGCTGCGCTCGGTGGCGAGCTTCCTGATCCTCGGCACGGCCGCGCTGATGATCCTGGGCACCTTCCAGATCAATCTGGCCCCGCTGCTCGCCTCCGCCGGTGTCGCGGGTGTCGCGATCGGTTTCGGTGCCCGCAACCTCGTCACGGACTTCCTCTCCGGCGTCTTCATGATCCTGGAGGACCAGTACGGCGTCGGCGACCAGATCGACTCGGGCGTCGCCTCCGGCGAGGTGATCGAGGTCGGCCTGCGCGTGACGAAGCTGCGCGGCGACAACGGCGAGATCTGGTACGTCCGCAACGGCGAGATCAAGCGCATCGGCAACCTCTCCCAGGGCTGGGCGACCGCGGGCGTCGACGTGACCGTCAAGGCGTCCGAGGACCTGGACAAGGTCAAGGCCACCCTCGACGAGGTCGCCGAGAAGATGACCGCCGAGGAGCCCTGGAACGAGCTGCTGTGGAGCCCGATCGAGGTGCTCGGCCTGGACAGCGTCCTGCTGGACTCGATGGTCGTCCGGGTCACCGCCAAGACGATGCCCGGCAAGTCCCTCTCGGTCGAGCGCGAGCTGCGCTGGCGCATCAAGCGTGCCTTCGACGCGGCGGACATCCGCATCGTCGGCGGCGCCACGGCCCCTCTCGAGGAGAGCGAGACCCCCGACCCGACGGCGGCCGTGGCGGCCCCCTCGGTGTACGCCAACGCGGACTCCCCGCAGACGGCCGCCGCGTCGCCGATAGTCCAGCAGCGGCCTTCGACCCCCGCGAAGTAGCCCGCGGCCAGCGCGAAACCCGCCCCCAGGTAACGAGTCTGTTGCCTCGGGGGCGGTTTCTATTGACGCCCCCTTCGCACCGGGCTTACGTTCCTTTCCAGCCAATAGGAAACTTTCCTAACAGTGATCACCCGCCGACAGGCACCATGGTCACCGGATGGACTTCCAGCGGAGGTCGCTGAGAAGCTGGGCAGTCGAAAGGCAGGTGGCGACCCACATGGCAGGAACAGCCGGCACGCCGGGCACCCCGCGGGTCCTGCGCGCCATGAACGACCGCGCCGCCCTGGACCTCCTCCTGGAGCACGGCCCGCTCTCCCGCACCCGGATCGGCAAGCTCACCGGTCTCTCCAAGCCCACCGCCTCGCAGCTGCTCGCCCGCCTGGAGGCGGCCGGCCTGGTGCTCGCCACCGGCACCACCGAGGGCCGCCCGGGCCCCAACGCCCAGCTGTACGAGGTCAATCCGGCGGCCGCGTACGCCGCCGGGCTCGACGTCACCCCGGAACGGGTGCTGGCCGCGGTCGCCGACGTCACCGGCCGCACGGTGGGCTCGTACGAACTGCCCACCCCGGGACGGCGGCCGGCGCAGCCCGTGGTCCGGCAGGTCACCGACGCCCTCGACGGTGCCGTCAAGGCGGCCGGGCTGGCCCGGGACGACGTCCACCGGCTCGTCATCGGCACCCCCGGCGCCTTCGATCCCAACACCGGCCGGCTGCGCTACGCCTCGCACCTGCCGGGCTGGCACACCCCGGCGCTGCTCGACGAACTCGCCGCCGCGCTGCCGATGCCGGTCGAGTACGAGAACGACGTGAACCTCGCCGCCGTCGCCGAACAAAGGCTCGGCGCGGCCCGCGGCCACGGTGACTTCGTGCTGCTGTGGAACGAGGGCGGTCTCGGTGCCGCGCTCGTCCTCGGCGGGCGGCTGCACCGCGGCTGGACCGGCGGTGCAGGCGAGGTCGGCTTCCTGCCGGTGCCGGGCGCACCCCTGGTCCGGCAGGTGACCAAGGCCAACAGCGGTGGTTACCAGGAGCTGGCCGGTTCGCAGGCGATCCCCAAGCTGGCCCGGCAGTTCGGCGTCGAGGACATCCCCTCGGGCTCGTCCACCGAGGTGGCCGCCGCCCTCGTCGCCCGCGCCGCCGAGACCGACAGCGGCCCGGAACGGCGGCTGTTGGAGACGTACGCGACCCATCTGGCGACCGGTCTGGCCTCGCTGGTCTCCGTCCTCGACCCCGAACTCGTCGTCCTCAGCGGGGCCTCGCTGACCTCCGGCGGCGAGACCCTGCGCGCCCTGGTCCAGGCCGAGCTGGAGGAGCTGGCCGCCTCCCGGCCCCGGCTCGTCGTCGGCGACGTCACCGAACAACCCGTGCTGCGCGGCGCGTTGGAGAGCGCGCTCGCGACCACCCGCGACGAGGTCTTCGACACCTCGCGCTGAACCCCCTCCGAGCCCCACGCACCACGCCCCACCCGTCCGTGTTCTTCCCTCACCCACCTCGCCCCGTCCCTGGGAGACCCTGCCATGCCCGGAATGTCCCGGAAAGCGGCCGTCGCTCTCGCCGCTTCCGCCTCCATCGCCCTGCTGGCCACCGCCTGTACCGGCCAGTCCTCCTCCGGCTCCGACGACGACGCCTCGAAGGACACGACCATCAACTTCTGGCACGCCTGGAGCGCGCCGAACGAGGTGAAGGCCGTCAAGACCCTGGTCGCCGGCTTCGAGAAGGCCCACCCCAACATCCACGTCAACATCGTCGGCAACGTCACCGACGACAAGATCAACCAGGCGCTGCGCGCGGGCGGCGGCAAGGCCCCCGACGTCATCTCGTCGTTCACCACGAACAACGTCGGCAAGTTCTGCTCCTCGGGCGCCCTGGTCGACCTCAACCCCTTCTTCAAGAAGGCGGACATCGACCCGGAGACGACGTTCCCGAAGGCGATGAACGAGTACACCCAGTTCGACGGCAACCGCTGCACGGTGCCGCTGCTCGGTGACGCCTACGGCCTCTACTACAACAAGACGGCGTTCGCGAAGGCCGGCATCAAGACCCCGCCGAAGACCTGGTCCGAGTTCGAGACCGACGCCAAGAAGCTGACGATCTCCGACGGCGACACCTACAAGCAGCTCGGGTTCATGCCGAACTACCACGGCTGGGAGAGCACGACCGAGCACCTCTTCGCGCAGTTCTCACCGACGTACTTCGACTCCAGCGGCAAGTCGAACGTGGCCAAGGACCCGGCGTTCACGGCCGGTTTCGAGCTGCAGAAGAAGCTCGTGGACGAACTCGGCGGCTTCCAGAAGCTGGAGAAGTACCGCGCCACGCTCGGCGACGAGTGGGGCGCCAAGCACCCCTTCCACACCGGCCAGGTCGCCATGCAGCTGGACGGTGAGTGGCGCCTGGGCATGGCCCTGGACGCCAAGCCCAAGTTCGAGATCGGCGTGGCCCCGCTGCCCGTCCCCGACGACCAGGCCGACCAGTACGGCAAGGGCTACATCACCGGCACCATCGCCGGCATCGCCGCCACCAGCCACAAGCAGAACGCGGCCTGGGAGCTGGTGAAGTACATGACCACGAACACGGACGCGGTGGTCGGCTTCGCCAACGACATCCACAACGTGCCCTCCACGCTGGCCGCCCTGAAGTCCCCGAAGCTGAAGTACGACCCGCGCTTCAAGACCTTCCTGGACATCGCCGCGAACCCGAACTCCACCACCAGCCCGGCCTCCATCAACGGCGGCCAGTACCTGGTGACGATCCAGAACTTCGGCTACGACTTCGAGAGCGGCAAGGTGAAGAACCTCAAGTCCGGCCTGGAGAGCACGGCCAAGCAGATCGACACGGACATCGCGCAGGCGAAGTAGATGTCCACGATCACTCTGGCGTCGAAGCGCCGCAGGTCTGGCCTCGCTGCGAAGCAGCGGAAACAAGCACTGCGGACCTTCGCCTTCATGTCGCCCTGGCTGATCGGGTTCGCGGTGTTCTTCGCGTACCCGATGATCTCGACGATCTACTTCTCGTTCATGCACTACGACGGCTTCAAACCGCCGACGTGGAGCGGCACGAAGAACTGGACGTACGTCTTCGAGCACTACCCCCTCTTCTGGCCCGCCCTGCGCAACACCCTGTGGCTGGTCGTGATCACGGTGACGCTGCGGGTCCTGTTCGGACTCGGTGTCGGCCTGCTGATCACCAAGATCAAGACGGCCACGGGTGTCTTCCGCACCCTGTTCTACCTGCCCTACCTCGCCCCGCCGGTGGCGGCCACGATGGCGTTCGCCTTCCTGCTCAACCCCGGTACGGGCCCGGTCAACTCGATCCTGGAGAAGATCGGCATCCCGGCGCCGGGCTGGTTCAACGACCCCACCTGGTCCAAGCCGGCCCTCACCCTGCTCGCCCTGTGGGGCATCGGCGACCTCATGGTCATCTTCATGGCCGCGCTGCTCGACGTGCCCAAGGAGCAGTACGAGGCGGCCGAGCTGGACGGCGCCTCGGCCTGGCAGCGGTTCCGGTTCGTCACGCTGCCCAACATCTCGCCGATCGTCATGTTCGCGGTGGTCACCGGCGTGATCCAGGCGATGCAGTACTACACCCAGCCGCTGATCGCGGGGAAGGTCGCCTCGGGCGTGATCCAGGGCGCCGGCACGCAGTTCGAGCCCGGCTACCCGGAGAAGTCCACGCTCACCCTCCCCCAGCTCGTCTACAACCTCGGCTTCCAGCGCTTCGACTACGGCTCCGCGTGTGTCGTCGCCCTCGTCCTCTTCGTCCTGTCGATGGTGTTCACCGCGTTCCTGATGCGGCGTCGGGGCGGTCTCAACCTGGCAGGTGACTGACCATGACCCAAGTCCTGGACAAGCCCGTGGAGTTGGGGACCCCGGCCACTCCCGCCGAGCGCACGGCCCGGCGCCGGGCGCTCCTGGAGTGGATCGCGATCCACTCGCTGGGCGTCGCGGCCGCGCTCTTCTTCGTGCTCCCGTTCGTGTTCGTGTTCCTGACCTCGCTGATGAGCGACACCCAGGCCCTCAGCCGCGATCTGATCCCGCACACCTGGGAGTGGGGCAACTACAAGAAGGTCTTCGACACCCCGGGCTTCCTGACCTGGTGGAAGAACACCCTGATCTACGCCGGTCTCGGCACCGTCCTGAGTGTCGCGTCGTCGATCCCGGTGGCCTACGCGCTCGCCAAGTTCCGCTTCCGCGGCCGGAACCTCTCCCTGATGCTGGTCATCTCGATGATGATGCTGCCGCCCCAGGTGGTCATCATCCCGATGTACCTGTTCTGGGCGAAGCAGCTGGACCTGTCCGGCACGCTGTGGCCGCTGATCATCCCGATGGCGTTCGGCGACGCGTTCACCATCTTCCTGCTGCGCCAGTTCCTGCTGACCATCCCGAACGAGTACCTGGACGCGGCGAAGGTCGACGGCTGCGGCGAACTGCGCACCCTGCTGCGGGTGGTGCTCCCGATGGCCAAGCCCGGTATCGCGGCCGTCGCGCTCTTCCAGTTCTTCTACGCCTGGAACGACTACTTCGGTCCCCAGATCTACGCGTCCGAGAACCCGGGCGCCTGGACACTGAGTTACGGCCTGGAGTCCTTCAAGGGCGCGCACCACACCGACTGGAATCTGACCATGGCCGCGACCGTACTGGTCATGGCCCCCGTGATCCTCGTCTTCTTCTTCGCCCAGAAGGCGTTCGTCGAGGGCGTCACGCTCACCGGAGTGAAGGGTTAACCCCGTATGAAACTCACCGTGGTCGGCGGAGGCTCGACCTACACACCCGAACTGATCGACGGCTTCGCCCGGTTGCGGGACACCCTGCCCATCGAGGAACTCGTGCTGGTCGACCCGGCCGCCGACCGGCTCGAGCTGGTCGGCGGGCTGGCCCGCCGGATCTTCGCCAAGCAGGGGCACAACGGCAGGATCGTCACCACCTCCGACCTGGACGCCGGCGTCGAGGGCGCCGACGCGGTGCTGCTGCAACTGCGCGTCGGCGGCCAGGCGGCCCGCCAGCAGGACGAGACCTGGCCGCTGGAGTGCGGCTGCGTCGGCCAGGAGACCACCGGCGCCGGCGGTCTGGCCAAGGCGCTGCGCACGGTCCCGGTGGTCCTGGACATCGCCGAGCGGGTCCGCCGGGCCAACCCGGACGCCTGGATCATCGACTTCACCAACCCGGTGGGGATCGTGACCCGCGCGCTGCTCCAGGCCGGCCACAAGGCGGTCGGGCTGTGCAACGTGGCGATCGGCTTCCAGCGGAAGTTCGCCGGGATGCTGGGCGTCGCGCCCACGGACATCCACCTCGACCACGTGGGTCTCAACCACCTCACCTGGGAGACCGGGGTGCGCCTGGGCGGCCCCGAGGGCGAGAACGTGCTGCCCAAGCTGCTGGCCGAGCACACCGACGCGATCGCCGAGGACCTGCACCTGCCACGGGTCCTGGTGGACCGGCTCGGCGTGGTCCCGTCGTACTACCTGCGCTACTTCTACGCCCACGACGAGGTCGTCCGCGAGCTGCGCACCAAGCCCTCCCGGGCCGCCGAAGTGGCGGAGATGGAGCGGCAGTTGCTGACGATGTACGGCGACCCGACGCTCGACGAGAAGCCGGAGCTGCTGGCCAGACGCGGCGGCGCCTACTACTCGGAGGCGGCCGTGGACCTCGCCGCCTCGCTGCTGGGCGCCGGCGGATCGCCGTACCAGGTGGTGAACGCCTACAACCGGGGCACGCTGCCCTTCCTGCCCGACGACGCGGTGATCGAGGTCCAGGCGGCCGTCGGCCCGCAGGGCCCGACCCCGCTGCCGGTGGCCGCCGTCGACCCGCTGTACGCGGGCCTGATGGCCAACGTGACCGCCTACGAGGACCTGGTGCTGGAGGCCGCCCTGCGCGGCGGCCGCGACCGGGTGTTCAAGGCGCTGCTCGCGCATCCCCTCATCGGCCAGTTCGAGTACGCCGAGACCCTCACCGACCAGCTGATCGCACACAACCAGGAGCATCTCGCGTGGGCATGACCGCACGTGTCCTCGCCGTCGACGCCGGCAACAGCAAGACCGACGTCGCGGTCGTGGCGGCCGACGGGGAGATCCTCGCCACGGCCCGCGGCGGCGGGTTCCGGCCGCCCACGGTGGGGATAGAGACGGCCGTGGACTCCGTCGCCGCGGCGGTGGAGGAGGCCTTCGCCGCGGCCGGCGTGGAGTCGGTCGAGCATGTCTCGGCCTGTCTCGCCAACGCCGACTTCCCGGTGGAGGAGGAGCAGCTGGCGGCGGCGCTGCACGCGCGCGGGTGGGGCGGCGGGATCGAGGTCCGCAACGACACCTTCGCCATCCTGCGGGCCGGCATCACCGAGCCGCGCGGGGTCGCCGTGGTGTGCGGGGCGGGGATCAACTGCGTCGGCATGCGCCCCGACGGCCGCACCGCCCGCTTCCCCGCGATCGGCCGCATCTCCGGTGACTGGGGCGGTGGTTGGGGCCTGGCGGAGGAGGCCCTGTGGTTCGCCGCCCGGGCCGAGGACGGCCGCGGCGGGCCGACGGCGCTGGCCCGCGCCCTGCCCGCCCACTTCGGCCACACCACCATGCTCGAACTGATCGAGGCCCTGCACCTGGAGGAGGTCGCGTACGCGCGGCGGCACGAACTGACCCCGGTCCTGTTCGCCACCGCGGCCGACGGCGACCCGGTCGCCCGCGCGCTGGTGGACCGGCTGGCGGACGAGGTGGTGACCATGGCGACGGTGGCGCTGACCCGGCTCGACCTGTTGGAGGAGGAGACCCCGGTCCTGCTCGGCGGCGGTGTGCTGGCCGCGCAGCACCCCCAACTCAACGACGGCATACGGGACTTGCTGGCGGTACGGGCGCCGAAGGCGGTGCCGCTGGTGGTCACGGCGAGCCCGGTGCTGGGGGCGGCGCTGCTGGGCCTGGACCGGGTCGGAGCGGCGGCCGAGGTGCACCGGCGCGTGCGGGCGCACTTCGAGGAGTGAGGTCGCGGGAACCGAACTGATTCCGGCGGCGTATTCATGGGCAGGGGGTGCTGCGGGCGTCGCGCTGTACCGGTATACCGGCTACTGAACCGCGCTCCACCGGCTGCGATCGGATCAAGATCCAGTGAAGGCCGGTGCGGATGTCGGTGCGGGCGGCGATACTTGCGGCGACGATGACCATGGGGGAGGTCGAAGTGACACACCCGCCGAAGAGCACCACGGCGCCACCGGGTTCCGGCCTGCCCACGATGCCGGTCGTGCCGCCGCAGCAGGGACAGCCCGTGCCGCCCGCGGCGCCGTCGGGTCCGCCCGTCGCGCCCGGGCCCGCGCGCCGTACGGCCTTCGCCGAGGGCGCCGACCGGCTGCGGGCCGCCGCGACCACCGAGCCGGGGCGGCTGCGGATCATCGGCGCGCTGCTCGCGCTGCTCGTCGTCCTCTTCGGCGCGATCACCGCCTGGCAGATGGCGGACCGGGCGGCCGCGGCCGACGACGTCCTCAACCGCAGCCAGCCGCTCAGCTCCGACGCGGCCGACATATACCGCGCGCTCGCCGACGCCAACACCGCGGCGGCCAGCGGCTATCTGGCGGGCCTCCAGGAGAAGCCCGCGACGCGGCAGGCGTACGAGAAGGACATACGCGAGGCGGCGGCCAAGCTGGTCAAGGCCGCCGCCAACTCGGAGGCCGGATCCGAATCGGCGAACGCCATCGCCGACCTGAACGAGCAACTGCCGGAGTACAAGGGCCTGGTCGAGACGGCCCGGGCCAACAACCGGCAGGGCTTCCCGGTGGGCGGCGCCTATCTGCGCGCGGCCAACGAGAAGATGCAGAAGCAGATGCTGCCGAAGGCCCAGGACCTCTACACCTGGGAGAACCAGCGGCTCCAGTCGGACTACGCGGACGCGAAGGCGTTCCCGTGGGCCGCGCTCGGCCTCGGCGTCGCCGTGCTGGCCGCCCTGGTCTGGGCCCAGCGGCGCAACTACCAGCGCACGAACCGGGTGTTGAACCACGGCCTGGTCACCGCGTCGGGCGCCTGCGTGGTGGTCCTGCTCTGGCTGGTGGTCGGCCACACGGTCGCCCGCGCGGGCCTGAACGACTCCTACGAACACGGCGTGCGCTCCCTCAACGTCCTCCAGGACGCCCGCATCGCCTCCTTGACGGCCCGCAGCGACGAGAACCTCAGCCTGATCCGCCGGGGCGCCGACACCAAGAAAGTCGGCGACCAGACCATGGACGCCTACGCGGTGGGCTACGACACCGAGATCGGCCGGCTCGCCTCGGCGCTCGCCAAGGCCGACTCCCTCGCCGACGACTCGGCGGGCGCGAAGCCGGTCGCGGACGCCAACAGCTTCATGAAGGCGTGGAAGGACCGGCACGTGGTGGCCCAGGGGCTGAACGACAAGGGCAACTACCAGCAGGCCCGGGACAAGGTCATCGGGGTCGGCAAGGACCCCACGAGCGTGTGCTTCGACAACGTCGACAAGGCGCTGAAGACGGCGCTCGATCATGAGCAGGGCGAGTTCGAACAGGCCGCGACGGGCGGCCGGGACGCGTTCACCGGACTGCCGTACGGGGCCGCGGTGCTCGCGGTGCTGGCCGCGGCCGGCGCGGTGCTCGGCATCGGGCGCAGGCTGTCGGAGTACCGGTGAACAGGCCAGTGGTGAACGGGATTCGGGGGAAGTCGGGTCGGGGGAAGGCTCCGAAAGGGGGCGTGAGGATGAACGCACACCGTCTGTCACAGCGTCTGCGGTCCAGCCTCCGGGGCTGGGGCGGGGTGGGTGCGATGGCGGTCGCCTGCGCTCTCACCGTGGTCTTCGTGCTGCTGCCCCTGTCCCAGTCCAAGGGCGCGGACGGCTCCGTCGGGACCGGCGGGCAGGGCGTCGCCGACGGCCGGCAGGCCAAGGCGGAGGAGTGCACGAACCCGCAGGACCGGAGCCTGTCGCCGACGGGCGGCGGTGCCACGACGACCATCGACGAGATCAAGGCCCGCAAGGACCGGCGGCTGATCGTCGGCGTCGACACCAACAGCTACCGCTGGGGCTACCTCGACCCGACCAACTCCTCCGGCGCGCTGGAGGGCTTCGACATCGACCTCGTCCACCGGATCGCCCAGGACATCCTCGGCGACCCGAACGCGGTCTCGTTCAAGGCGATACCGACCAGCAGGCGGATAGAGGCGATCGAGAGCGGCGAGGTCGACATGGTGGTCCGCACCATGACGATCACCTGCGACCGGATCAAGCAGGTCGCCTTCTCCGCGCCCTACTTCAGGACCGGCCAGCAGGTCCTGGCGCCCAAGAACTCGACGATCACCGGCTACAACGCCACTCTCGCCGACAAGAAGGTCTGCTCGGCCGAGAGTTCCACCGCGCTCGACAACCTGACGGCGGACAAGGGCGACAAGATCCCGGCCTCCACCGACATCTCGACGACGGTCCCCAACCAGCTCGACTGCCTGGTGAAGTTGCAGCTGGGCGAGGTCGACGCGGTGGTGACGGACGGCGCGCTCGCCGCGAGCCAGGCCGCGCAGGACCCGGCGGTGGAGCTCAAGGGCGCGCCGTTCACCGACGAGTACTACGGCGTGGCGATGAACTCGAAGGCCGACGATCTGGTACGCCAGGTCAACCGGACCCTGCGCAACTACGTCGACGACGGCGGCTGGCAGGCGTCGTACGCGAAGTGGCTGCACGCGACCCTGGACCAGGGCGACGAGAAGTCGCCCTCGGCGACCCCTCCCGTGGCGCACTACCGGTGAACGACCATCGACCGACGGACGATTGACGGAACACGGCACGACCACGACACGACGGCACACGACAGCAGCGAGAGGTGATCGATGGGCGTCACGGACCCCGCCGGGCCGGTGATGGACCGGGACGAGGTGGACCGTGCGCTGGCGCGGCTCGGCGCGGAGCACGAGGCGGTCGAGACCTCGCTGCTCGCCCTCCAGGACCACGCGGGCCGCAGACTCCTCGAAGGCGCCGAGCTGACGGGCACCACCAAGGAGCGCTGGGCGTCCGCGGACGCATCGATCACCCTGCTGTGGGCGTACTTCGACGCGTACAGCGGCGCGTTGCGCTCCGCCCGGGACATCCGCTCCCGGCGCCGCTGGTCCAGCCGTGAGGACCTGGTGGAGCTGACGGAGCTGCTGCGCGGCGAGTGCGTCACGGTCGCCGGCTCGGTGTCCACCGAGGCCACGGCGAACGCGCCGACGCTGGGGTCCGCCGCCGGCAAGCTCAGCCACCGCTTCTCGCTGGTCACGCTCGTGGAGCGGATGAACGAGCTGTACGCGACGAGCCTGGACATGGTCGTCACCGCAGACGCGGTGTGGTCGGCGCTGCCCGCCCGGATCGATTTACTGGCCGCGGAGCTGCAGCGCACCCGCAAGCTCGCCCACTCCGTCGGCGTGCGCCCCGGTGAGCATCCGGCGGGCGACGACCTGGAGCGCATCACCCGCACCCTGACCTCGCTGCGCGAGCAGGTGGTGTCCGACCCGCTCGCGTACTGGGTCGCCGCGCAGGGGAGTTCGGCCCCGGGCGGCGGCCGGCCCGACACGACGGTGTACGACCGTGAGGCGCGCGCCCTGGAGGACGTGCGCCGCGAGATCGACGCCGTGCTCACCGTCCGGCAGGACGCGGAGCAGCGGCTGGTCAGGCTGCGGGACGTGCTCTCGCGCGCGGACCGCACGCTCGCCGAGGCGCGCAACGCGCGTGGCGAGGTGCTGGCGAAGATCGCCGCCACCGAGGTGCCGGTGGTCAGCGGCCCGCCGACCGTGCTGCAGGAGCAGTTGGCGACGGCCGCCGAGTACCGCAGGCACGCCCAGTGGCACCGGCTCTCGCCGCTCCTGGAGTCCCTGGAGCAGAAGGCGGAGGACGAACTGCTGCGCGCCCGCGAGTCGTTGAGCGCGGTCACCCAACCGCTCGCGGTCCGCGCGGAGTTGCGCGGCCGGCTGGACGCGTACAAGGCGAAGGTCGCCCGGCACGGGCTCGCCGAGGACAGGTTCCTCATCGAGCGGTACGACGCGGCGCGCCGCATGCTGTGGAGCGCGCCGTGCGATCTGCGGGTGGCCGAACAGGCCGTGCTGCGCTACCAGCACGCGGCGGCCGAACTGCTCACCGCCCCGCCCGCGGCGGACCAGGGCGGACCGCAGGACCGTAGGGGGCCGGGAGCATGAGCGACTCGAAGGGGGCGGCGGCGTCATGAGTCAGGCGGAACAGAAGTGCCAGCGGCCGGACTGCGAGGGCACGTACGAGGACGTGGGCGACGGCGAGCTGTACTGCGACACGTGCGGCCTGGCCCCGGTCGTCTCGGCGGACGGCATGGTGAGCTCGCCGCCGACCGGGCTGACCGGCGGCCGCAAGGGCTCGGCGAACAGCGCCAGTTCGCGCGCCAGCAGCCGCAGCAGCTCGCGTACGTCGTCGCAGTCGGCGAAGTCCCGGCGCTCGGTGTCGGGACGGCTCTCGCGCTCGGTGTCGGGCGGCACGACGGGCCGTTCGGTGTCGGTGCGCAGCTCCGGCTCCAGTACCGGCACCAGCAGCCGTGGCCGGCTCGGCGTCGGTCTGGTGCAGGTCCCGGACGTGCCGCGGCCCGACCCGCGCGCGATGGTGCAGGACAACCCCGAGGTGCCCGAGCGCAAGCGGTTCTGCTCGCGCTCGGACTGCGGGGCGCCGGTGGGCCGTTCACGCGGCGACTCACCCGGGCGCACGGAGGGCTTCTGCACCAAGTGCGGCAACCCGTACTCGTTCACGCCGAAGCTGGCCGCGGGCGATGTGGTGCACGGCCAGTACGAGGTGGTCGGCTGTCTGGCGCACGGCGGGCTCGGCTGGGTCTACCTGGCCGTGGACCGCGCGGTGTCGGACCGGTGGGTCGTGCTCAAGGGCCTGCTGGACACCGGCGACCAGGACGCGATGGCGGCGGCGATCTCCGAGCGGCGGTTCCTGGCGGAGATCGAGCACTCCAACATCGTGCGGATCTACAACTTCGTGGAACACCTCGACCAGCGCACCGGCTCGCTCGACGGCTACATCGTCATGGAGTACGTCGGCGGCAAGTCGCTCAAGGAGATCGCCAACGACCGCCGCACGCCCGAGGGCAAGCGCGACCCGCTGCCGGTGGAGCAGGCGTGCGCGTACGGCATCGAGGCCCTTGAGGCGCTCGGCCATCTGCACAGCCGCAACCTCCTGTACTGCGACTTCAAGGTCGACAACGCGATCCAGACCGAGGACCAGCTGAAGCTGATCGACATGGGCGCGGTGCGCAGGATGGACGACGACGAGTCGGCCATCTACGGCACGGTGGGCTACCAGGCGCCGGAGGTCGCGGAGGTCGGCCCGTCGGTGGCCAGCGACCTGTACACGGTGGCCCGCACCCTCGCGGTGATGACCTTCGACTTCCAGGGCTACACGAACGTCTTCGTGGACTCCCTGCCCGACCCGGACAACATCGAGGTCTTCCGCCAGTACGAGTCCTTCTACCGGCTGTTGGTCCGCGCCACCGACCCCGACCCGGCCCGCCGGTTCGCCTCCGCGCAGGAGATGGCCGAGCAGCTGACGGGCGTGCTGCGCGAGGTCGTTTCGCTCCAGACGGGCCGCGCCCGCCCCGCCCTGTCGACCCTGTTCGGGCCCGAACTGAAGGTCACGGACGCGGAGTTGTTCCCGAAGCTGACCGGCGAGGTCTCGCGCCTCGGCGCCCGGGCGACAGCGCAGCAGCGGCAGCCCGAACTCACCTCGGGGGACGCTCCCGCGCTGGTCAAGTCGGTCGACTCACCGGCCGCCGCGCTCGCCCTGCCGGTCCCGCACGTGGACCCCGCCGACCCCAACGCGGGCTTCCTCGCGGGCCTGATGACCACCGCGGCGACCGAACTGCTCGGCGCGCTCGCCGCCGCGCCGGCCCAGTCGGCCGAGACCCGGCTGCGGCAGATCCGCGCCTGGCTGGAGAACGGCGACTCGGCGACCGCGCTGAACGCCCTCCAGGCCCTGGAGAGCGAGCGGCCCGACGACTGGCGGGTGGTCTGGTACCGGGGCGCCGCCGCCCTGGTCACCGGCGACCAGGAGGGCGCGGCGCTCGCCTTCGACGCGATCTACGACGCCTTCCCCGGCGAGATCGCCCCCAAGCTGGCCCTCGGGCTGTGCGCGGAGGTGCTGGGGCAGCTGGACAACGCGGCCGAGTACTACCGCCTGGTCTGGTCGACCGACCCCAGCTATGTGAGCGCCGCCTTCGCGCTGGCCCGCGTCCAGCTGGCGAGCGGGGACCGGGCCGGGGCCGTACGGACGCTGGAGTCGGTGCCGGAGTCGTCGATCCACTACACGGCCGCGCGCGTGGCCGCCGTACGGGCGCGGCTGCGTCAACGCACGGCGGTCGCCGGGGACGTACCCTTCCTGGACGACCTGACCGCCGCCGCGGGGCAGGTCGAGGCGCTGGACGCGTACGGTCTGGACCCGGCTCGCCGGGAGCAGTTGTCGGCCGAGGTCCTCGGGTGCGCGCTGGACTGGATACTCTCCGGGGGCCAGGGTTCGGCGCCCGCGCGGCGGGTGCTGCTCGGCAGCGACCTGGACGAGCGGGGCCTCCGCTTCGGCCTGGAGCGTTCGTACCGCACGCTGGCCCGGCTGGCGCGGGGCGGCGAGGAGAGGATCGACCTGGTGGAACGTGCCAACCGTTACCGCCCCCGGACGTGGGTGTAGCTGATGTCGCAGATGCCCCAGCTGTCCGCGTGCCCGAGCTGCGAGTGGCCGCTCGAGTCGGGCGACCGCTTCTGCGGTGCGTGCGGATACGACCTGTCCGCGGTGCCCGCACCGCCCGACGACCACCCCACGGTCATGCTGAACGGCACGGACGTGCCGTCCGGCGACGACGGCGTGGCCTGGCCCGTCGCCCCCGAGCCGAGCAGTTCGAGCACGCCCGCGGCGACCCATCTGCCGACGGACCTGCGCGGCACGGACTCCGGCGGCACCCCGCTGTCCCCGGAGCACCCGCCGCCGCTGCCCCAGGCCGCCGGACTGCCGACCGGTCCGCCCACCGGATCGCCGGTCTCCCCGGCCTCCGGGGTGCGCTTCGACCGGCCGCCGGAGCCCGACGAGTACCCGTTGCAGGCACCGGACCCGCGGCTGGCCGAGCAGGCCGGTCCGGCGGCGGAGGCCAAGGTGTGCGTGGCCTGCCGGGCGGGTCACGTCGACCGGGACGGCTACTGCGAGAACTGCGGGCACGCCCAGCCCCGCGAGCGCGACCACATGGAGCAGGAGTGCGGCCCGCTGGCCGCCGTCAGCGACCGGGGTCTGCGCCACCACCGCAACGAGGACGCGTTCGGCATCGGCCTCGCCACGCTGCCCGACGGCTCGCCCGCGTCGGTGGCGATCGTCTGCGACGGCGTCTCCTCGGCGACCCGTCCCGACGACGCCTCGCTCGCCGCGGCCCGGGTCGCCACCGAGTCGCTGCTGGCCGCCCTGCCCCGCGGCACCCACCCGCAGCAGGCGCTGCACGACGCGATCGTGGCCGCCTCGCTGGCCGTCAACGCGCTGGCCGACGAGCCCGCCACGGCCCGCGAGCACGCCCCGCACCAGAACGCGCCGGCCTGCACCATCGTCGGTTCGGTGGTGACCGCAGGACTGCTGGTCGTCGGCTGGGTCGGCGACAGCCGCGCCTACTGGGTCCCGGTGGACCGCGCCTCGCCGCCGGCCCGGCTGACCGAGGACGACTCGTGGGCCGCGCAGATGGTGGCCGCGGGCCTGATGAACGAGGCCGAGGCCTACGCCGACGAGCGCGCCCACGCGATCACCGGCTGGCTCGGCGCGGACGCCTACGAACTGGATCCGCACACGGCTTCCTTCAAGCCGGACCGGCCGGGTGTAGTGGTGGTGTGCACCGACGGGCTGTGGAACTACGCGGAGGCGGCCGAGGACATGGCCGAGGTCGTCCCGCCGGACGCGGCCGTGCGTCCGCTGCACAGCGCCCAGGTTCTGGTCGGCCACGCCCTGGACGGCGGGGGCCACGACAACGTAACAGTGGCCGTCGTGCCGTTCCCGGCCCTGCCTCAGGGGGCAGGATCGGCCTGAGGCCGTACACGGGGAACGCACGGCAGCGCACGGGCGGACCGGAGGGGACCGGTTCGTAATGACGTCATCGCCCCGCCAACTGTGGGGTTTTGAGGGGGATTTGAGTAGGCATGGCCAATTTCGCGAAGTCGAACGTGCCGCAGTTCTCGGTGGACGTGTACCAGAACGAGTACCTGCCGGCGGACGGCAACGAGGTCAACGCGATCGTCACGGTGACCGCCACCGGCGGCGGCACGATCGGCAGTCCGGTCGCCGCGCCCCAGCTCTACGCGCCGGGGCGGGGGCCGTCCGCGGCCGTGGCGATCATGGTCGACTGTTCCGGCTCGATGGACTACCCGGCGACCAAGATGCGCAACGCGCGGGACGCCACCGCCGCCGCGATCGACACCCTGCGGGACGGGGTGCACTTCGCGGTGATCGGCGGCACCCATGTGGCCAAGGAGGTCTACCCGGGCGGCGGGAGCCTCGCGGTCGCCGACGCCACCACCCGCGAGCAGGCCAAGCAGGCGCTGCGCAAGCTGAGCGCGGGCGGCGGTACGGCCATCGGCACCTGGCTGCGGCTGGCCGACCGGCTGCTGTCCTCGGCGGACGTGGCGATCCGGCACGGCATCCTGCTCACCGACGGCCGCAACGAGCACGAGTCGCCCGAGGACCTGAAGGCCGCGCTCGACTCCTGCGCCGGCCGTTTCACCTGTGACGCCCGTGGCGTGGGCACCGACTGGGAAGTGAAAGAAGTCACAGCGATCGCCTCCGCACTGCTCGGCACGGCCGACATCGTCGCCGACCCGGCCGCCCTCGCCTCCGACTTCACGCGGATGATGGAGAAGGCGATGGGCAAGGAGGTCGCCGACGTCGCGCTGCGGGTGTGGACCCCGGTGGGCACGACCATCAAGTTCGTCAAGCAAGTCGCGCCCACGGTCGAGGAGTTGACCGACCGCCGCACCGAGGCCGGGCCGCGCGCGGGCGACTACCCCACCGGGTCCTGGGGAGACGAGTCCCGTGACTACCACGTGTGCGTCGAGGTCCCCACGGCCGGCATCGGCCAGGAGATGCTCGCCGCCCGGGTCTCGCTGGTCGTCCCGCAGCCCGACGGGAGCACTCAAAACCTGGGCGCCCAGGGGCTCGTACGGGCCATGTGGACCGACGACATGGCCGCCTCGACGTCGATCAACCCTCAGGTCGCCCACTACACCGGGCAGGCCGAACTGGCACAAGCCATCCAACAAGGGCTCGATCTACGCAAAGCGGGAGACTTCGACGGAGCAACGGCCAAACTGGGCAGGGCCGTTCAGCTCGCGAGCGACTCCGGAAACGCGGATACTGCGAAACTGCTTGCGAAGGTGGTGGACGTGGTCGATGCCGCGACAGGTACTGTGCGACTGAAGGCGAAGGTCGAGTCGGCCGACGAGATGACACTCGAGACACGGTCCACAAAGACTGTTCGTGTAAAGAAGTAAGCACGAGAGACGACGAAGGGAAGGGGGACGAGCCGACATGCCGACCTGCCCGAACGGACACCAGTCGGGTTCCGACGACTGGTGCGAGGTCTGCGGTCACCGCATGGCCGGTGCCGTGCCTCCGCCCCCGCCGCCCGGTGGCGGCTACGGCTTCCCGCCGCCTGGCCAGGGTCAGGGCCAGGGCGGACGGTCCCATCTGTCCGCCGTGCCGGACCGCGCCGAGCCGGAGCTCTGCCCGCAGTGCCGTACGCCCCGTGAGGGCGGCGCGCCCTTCTGCGAGGAGTGCCGGTGGAACTTCCTGACGAACACCGCGACCTCGTACACCCCGGCCGCCCCGCGCCCCCCGGCGCCCGGCCAGGGTCCAGGTCCAGGTCCCGGTCCCGGCGGCCCGCGCTACCAGCAGCAGCCGCCGCCCCCGCCGACCTTCGGCGGCGGTGACCCCTACGAGTACCAGGGCTCCCGCCCGTCCCAGATGAACCGGCCCGCCGAACCGATTCCGCCGTACGGCACCGACCCCTCGGGCCCCGGTGGCCAGGGCGGACCCGGCGGTCAGGGCGAGCAGGGCGGCCCCGGTGGTCCCGGCGGTCTCTTCGGCAACCCTCCCGGCCAGGGCGGTTACGGAAACCAGCCCGGCGGTCAGGGCGGTCCCGGTGGCTACGGAAACCAGCCCGGCGGCCCCGGTGGCCAAGGTGGTTACGGCAACCAGCCCGGCGGCCAGGGCGGCTACAACAACCCGCCCGGTGGCTACGGCGACCCGTCGCGTCCGGTCCCGCCGCCGCCCGGGCCCACCCCGCCCGCCGGCCCCGGCGCGACCTCGGGCGCCCCGCAGGCGTACCAGCAGCAGTCCGCCCCGCCCGCCTTCCCGCAGGAGACGGGACGTCCGCCGCAGCAGGGCGGTCCGCCCTTCGGCGGCGGTGACGACGACTGGGTGCTCTCCCCGCCCGCCGGTGGACCCGGCGGCCAGGGCGGTCCCGGCGGCCAGGGCGGTCCCGGCGGCCAGCGTCCCGGTCCCGGCGGTGGCTACGGCTATCCGCAGCCCGGCGCGACCCAGGCCCCGCCCGGACCCGGCTTCCCGCAGGCGCCGCAGCAGCCGGCGACCTGGACGGCGACGATCGGTCCGGACCGTGAGTACTTCATGGCGATGATGCAGCGCTCGGGCCCCGAGGCCGCGGGCCTCAACCTGCCCGCGTACTCGCCCGAGCAGCAGCGCACCCTCGGCGGCAACCAGGTCACCATCGGCCGCCGCCGCCACTCCACCGGCGACACCCCCGACATCGACCTGGCGGTGCCCCCGGAGGACCCGGGCGTCTCGCACCAGCACGCGGTACTGGTCCAGCAGCCGGACGGCAGCTGGGCGGTCGTCGACCAGAACTCGACGAACGGTACGACGGTCAACGGCGGCGAGGAGCCGATCCAGCCCTTCGTGCCGGTGCCGTTGCAGGACGGGGACCGGGTGCACGTGGGGGCGTGGACGACGATCACGGTCCGCCGGGGCTGAGTCCGCGGAGGCTGTCGGCTCTGTCTCAGCCCGCGAGGGGCCAGGCGTACGGTCCCTCCGGGTCGTCCAGCCAGGCCCACTCGTGCTCGCCGCTGACCGTGATCCCATAGCGCTCCCGCGTCGGCATGCCCTCGCGGTTCCACAGCGCGTACGCCTCCTGCGGGTCGAGGCTGCCGCGGCTGAGGGCGAGCAGGAAGCGGAACAGTTCGTGGTCCCGGGCGCTGCTCGGCACCCCGCCGAGCGGTACCGGCTCCCGGTCCGGCCTGCCCTCGCCGCGCAGCGGCACGAAGTAGGCGGGCGTGTGCAGGAAACGGCCCTCGGCGTGAGCGGCGTCCCGGACGGTCAGGGCGAGCAGGCCGGTGGCGAGCGGGGTCAGGATCCGGGCGCCGGGGCGGCACTGGGCGAGCCAGGCGTGCGGGACCGAGGTCAGGGCGCAGGTCGCGATGATCCGGTCGAAGGGGGCGCGCTCGGGGACTCCGCGCGCGCCGTCGCCGGTCACGACGGCCGGATGATGACCGGCCGCGGCCAGGTGCTGCCGGGCCGCCTCCGTGATGTCCGCGTACAGGTCGACGGTGGTGACCAGGTCGTCGTCGCCGAGCCGGTGGGCCAGCAGGGCCGCGTTGTAGCCGGTGCCGGCGCCGACCTCGAGGACGCGGTCACCGTCCCGCACACCCAGCTCGGCCAGCATCATCGCCATCAGCGAGGGCTGGCTGCTGGAGGAGACCAGGTCGCCGTCGCGCAGCCGAGTGGCCAGCGGGGCGTCGGCGTAGACACCGCGCAGCCAGCGCTCCCGGGTGCGCGGATCGGGGCTCTCGCCCCAGCGCCGTTCGTAGCCGCCCTCGACGGCGACGTAGTAGTACGGCACGAAGAGATGGCGCGGCACGGTCTCGAACGCCGCCCGCCAGACCGGGTCGCCGGCCCACACCCCGGTCGCCTCGATCGTCCGCACCAACGCGGCCCGCGCCGAGCCGGCCCGCTCGGCGAGGTCCTTGTCGAGTGCGTACGCGCTCATACCCTCCACTGTGCTGCGGCGGGCGGGCGGACGCGAGTGCCCGGGATGTGCGTACGGGGGCGCGCGTGCCCGCTTTCTTCCAGGACCTAAGCCTTGAGTCCTGGTCCGCCCCGTCTGAGACCATGGAGGCGTGACAGAGATCCGGCGCGGCACGCTTCAGGAGCAGACCTTCTACGAGCAGGTCGGCGGGGAGGAGACCTTCCGCCGACTCGTCCACCGCTTCTACCAGGGCGTGGCCGAGGACCCGCTGCTGCGGCCCATGTACCCGGAGGAGGACCTGGGCCCGGCCGAGGAGCGTCTGACCCTCTTCCTCATGCAGTACTGGGGCGGCCCGACGACGTACAGCGACAACCGCGGCCACCCCCGGCTCCGCATGCGTCACGTGCCCTTCACCGTGAACCGCGAGGCGCACGACGCCTGGCTGAAGCACATGCGGGACGCCGTGGACGAGCTGGGTCTGTCCGAGGAGCACGAGCAGACGCTGTGGAAGTACCTGACGTACGCGGCGGCCTCGATGGTGAACACCCCGGACTGACCCGGACCCGCCCGGACCGACCGGCCTGAGGGACTGACCCCACCCGACCGAAGCTGACATTCCGCGTCACGATCCGGTCAAGCTCGGTCAGTAGGCGCTTACCCGAATTGCCTTCCGTCTGAAAGCATCGCCCGCAGGTCTGGACAACTTCCAGGCGGCCACGGGGGGTCGGGGTGACGGTGTTCGGCGCGGTGACGAGGCTTGTCCTGCTGCGCGCCCGCGCACACCGCCTGCTCCTGACCGCCGCGCTCCTCACGGTCCTGCTGACCACCGCGGTCCTCGCGACCCTCACCGCCTACTCGACCGCGATCGACGACGCGGCGCTGCGGCACTCCCTCCAGGACCCCCGCAACGCCGCCGACACCGCCCTGATCGTCAAGGCCGACGTGCCGGCCGAGGGGCGCAGCGCCGCCGACCGTGCCGTACGGGAGGGCGCTCAGCACACCTTCGGCGGGCTGCCGGTCACCGTACGGACGCTGCTGCGCTCGGGCCCGTACGCCCTGCCGCGCTCCCTCCAGGCACCGGCCGAGCGCTCGGCCGACCCGGATCTGACCTACCTCGCGGCCCTGGACCCGACGCAGGTGCGGATCGTGGCGGGCCGGGCACCCGCGGCGGGCGGGCGGGCGGCCGGCGTCGAGGCCGCGCTCCCCCAGACCGCCGCCCGCGCCCTCGGTCTGAAGCCCGGCGCCCGGCTCACCCTCACCGACCGCCTCGGCGGCCCGAAGGTCCGCGTCACCCTCACCGGCCTGTACCGCCCCGTCGCCGCGGACGCCCCGTACTGGAAGCTGGACGACCTCGGCGGCCGCGGCATCAGGACGGTCGGCTTCACGACGTACGGTCCCCTGCTCGCCGCCCCCGACGTCATCACCGGCGGCACGGTGAGCGCCGGCCCGTCGGCGTGGATCGCGTCGGCCGACTTCTCGACGCTGACG
Organism: Streptomyces sp. NPDC002499; assembly: GCF_053595415.1. Classification (NCBI taxonomy): domain Bacteria; kingdom Bacillati; phylum Actinomycetota; class Actinomycetes; order Kitasatosporales; family Streptomycetaceae; genus Streptomyces; species Streptomyces sp. NPDC002499. The sequence goes on along the minus strand of NZ_JBSFXO010000010.1, from coordinate 410,907 downwards.
ACCGCCCGGATCGACGCGCTCGGCGAGAGCGCCACCGCCGGCGGCGCGGCCCTGCGCAAGCAACCCGCGCTCAGCGGTACGACGGCCGCGGCCACCGCCCTGCCCGACGTCCTCGACCGGATCCAGCGCTCCCTACTCGTCTCCCGTTCGACCCTGCTGATCATCGCGCTGCAACTGGCCCTGCTCGCCTCCTGCGCGCTGCTGCTCGTGGCCCGACTGCTGAGCGCCGAACGCACCGGCGAGACACGGCTGTTGCGGGCGCGCGGTGCCTCCCGCACCCGGATCGCGGCGCTCGCCGCCCTGGAAGCGCTGTTCCTCGCGGTCCCCGCGGTGGTGTGCGCGCCGCTGCTGGCGGGACCGCTCACCCGGCTGCTGGCCGGGCACGGGTCGCTGGCCCGGATCGGGCTGCACCTGGACGTGCCGGCCGGCGGGCGGCTCGGCGTCTGGCTGGTGGCCGCGGGCGTGGCCCTCGGCTGCGCGCTCGCGGTGACCCTGCCCGCCCTCACGGTCGAGGGCTTCCGCCCGCGCCGGTCCCGCGCACTGCCCGCTCCGCTGCGCGCGGGCGCGGACCTGGGCCTGCTGGCGGTGGCCGGGGTGGCGTACTGGCAGCTCGGCCGGCAGACCACCGGCGCCGTCTCCGACGACACCACCGGCACGCTCGGCATCGACCCGCTGCTGGTGGCGGCCCCCGCGCTCGCGCTGCTCGCCGGCACGGTCCTGACCCTGCGGCTGCTGCCCCTGGTGGCGCGGCTCGCGGAACGCCGGGCGGCCGGCGGGCGCGGGCTGACGGCGGCACTGGCGGGCTGGCAGCTCAGCCGCCGCCCGATGCGCGGCGCGGGCCCGGTCCTGCTGCTGGTCCTCGCGGTCGCCCTCGGCATGCTGGCCATCGGCCAGGGCGCCTCCTGGGACCGCTCGCAGGACGACCAGGCCGACTTCGGCGCGGGCACCCAGGTCCGCGTCCAGGGCGCGGGCGACGCGGGCCTCGGCCGCACGGACTCCTACGCGGCCCTCCCGCACGTGCGGGAAGCCGCTCCCGCCGTCCGCACCGAACTCCCCCTCTCCGACAGCCGCACGGCGACCGTGCTGGCGCTGGACACCAAGCACGCGGCCGAAGGGGTGCTGCTGCGCCGGGACTTGGCGCCCGGGGCGGTGGGGCCGCTGGTGCGGGGGCTGGGGGGAGTGCCCGCGGCGGCCGGCGCCAAGGTGCCCGCGCACAGCTCCCGAGTGCGGCTGACGGCCACCCTGTTCAGCACGCCCCGCCAGGGCACGACGGCGGACGTGACGGCCACCCTGGAGGACGCGTACGGCACCCCGTACGAGATACCGGTGGGCGAACTCCCCGCCGACGGACGCCCGCACGCCCTGGACCTGGGCGCCGCCACGGGCCCGCTCACGCTCATCGGGCTACAGCTGGTGCTGCCCCAGCCCGCGGGAGAGGCCGAGCGACACCGTCTGGTGCTCGGCGAGTTGACGGCCACCGGCGCCGACGGGACGACCCGGTCGGTGGCCCTGCCCGCCCGCTGGAAGGCCGGCGCGCACGGTGACGGGCTGTCGGCCGCGCCGGGCGACTCCGCCAACCCGACCAAGCCGAAGGTGAGTTCGTCCGGACCACCGACCGTCACGTACGGCACGGGGTATGTGCCGACCGCCGAGGCCTGGCTCGCCCCCGCGCTGACCGTGCGCGTCCAGGTCCCCCAGCCGCAGTCGCCCGAGGTCACCGCCGTCGCCACCGACCGCTTCCTCGCCTCGGCGGGCGCGCGCACCGGGCAGCGCGTGGACCTGACGTTCGGCGGCCAGACCGTGTCCGCACGGATCGTGGACTCGGTACGGCAGCTGCCGACGACCAGCGACACGGACGGCGGCGCCCTGCTGGTCGATCTGCCGTCCGTGAACCGGGAGTTGGAGACGCGGTACGGCATCGGCGTCACGCCCACGGAGTGGTGGCTGCGCACCGACGCCGGCGGCTCGGGCCAGGTCGCCGCCGCGCTGCGGGCGCAGCCGGACATGGACCCCGCGCAGGTCGTGGTGCGGGACGAGATGGCGGCGCAGTTGCGCGACGACCCGTTCGGCGCGGGCCCGGAGGCGGCGTTCGGCGCGGCGGCCGGGGTGGCGGCGGCGCTGGCCGCGGTCGGGTTCGCGGTGAGCGCGGCGGGGTCGCTGCGGGAGCGGGGTGCCGAACTCGCGGTGCTGCGCGCCCTCGGCGCCCCGCGCCGCCGACTGGCCCGCATGATCGCCCTCGAACAGGGCGTCCTGGTGACACTGGCCCTGATCGTGGGCACAGCGCTCGGCGCGGTACTGACCCGGGCGGTGATCCCGCTGATCGTGCTGACGGGTGAGGCGGCCCGACCGGTACCGGCGGTGCTGGTCGAACTGCCCGTCCCCCAGGTGGCGTTGCTGCTCGTCGCGGTGGCGGTGGCCCCGCTGCTGGTGACCGGGGCGCTGGCGCTGCGGCGGGCGGATCCGGTGGTGTCGTTGCGGGATTCGGGGGGTGAGTGAGATGGGCCGATTCATCGGCGGGCGGCTGCCTGCCCGTGGCGTCCGTACGCCGGTACTGGCCCCCTGGGTCCGTACCCGACTGCGTACCGCCCCCGGCGCCGCCTGCGCGCTGGCCCTGCTCGTCATGCTGACCGCGTGCCTCGCCGCGGCCCTCCCCCGGGCGGTCGACCGGTACGAGGACGCGGGGCTGCGGCATGCCGTCGAGCAGGCGCGTCCCGACAGCACCAGCGTGGACGTGTCCACGGATCAGCCCGACCCCCTCATGTCGCAGGGCATGCGGGAGGACGCGCTGCGCCCCGAACAGCTCGGCGCCCAGTACCGGAAGGTCCTCGACGCCGTCCCGCGCCCGCTCGTCGCCGACCCCGGCCAGTCGACGTACGGGGTGCGGACCGGCGCCCCGATGGAGGTGCCGGACGCCTTCCTGCCCCGGCCCAACGGTGTGCCCGCGCAGGTCACCCTCACCGCACAGCACGACCTCGCAGGCCATGTCCGGTCGGTGACCGGCCGGCTGCCGCGCGCCTCGGAGCAGGTGACCACCACCACGGCCGAGGTGGAGGCCGCGGTCAGCGCCGAGACCGCCGAGCGCATGCACATCAAGGTCGGTTCGGTGCTCCACGTGCCCGGCCTGGAACGCGACCCGCTCGCCGTACGCGTCACCGGCATCGTCACCCCGCGCGACCCGAACGGCGCCTACTGGGCGACCCGGCCCCTCCTGCGCACCCCCAGCCTGATCCTCCTGCCGGGCGCGGGCGCCGAGGGCGACCGGTACTGGCTCGGCGGCCTTCTGCTCGCCCCCGAGGCCGCCCCCGCGCTCCTTGGCACACCCGGAAACCCGTTGCGCTACTGGCAGTTGGCGCCCGCGCCCGACGGTCTGCACGCCTACGAACTCGACCGCCTGAAGTCCGCGATCGCCTCCCTGGAGGGCGGCCCGGCCCTGCGCGAGATGCGCACGCTCACCGACCCCACCACCGACGTGAGCACCGAACTGGACGACGTCGTCGTCTCCTACACCGACCTGCGCTCGGGCATCCGTCCGCTCGTCGCCGTGGCCGCGGTCGGCACCGGCACGGTCGCCCTGGTCGTCCTGCTGATGGCGGGCGGCCTCGCCGCCGACCGCCGGCGCTCCGAACTGCTCCTGCTGCGCGCCCGCGGCGGATCCCTGCGCGGAGTGTCGGGCCGCCTGCTCGCGGAGACGTCGATCGTGTCCCTGCCCGCCGGCGCCCTCGGCCTGACGGTCGCGCTCCTCGCCCTCCCCGGCGGCCGGCTCTCCTACGCGATCGCCGCGGCGGCCGGCGCCACCGCCGTCGCCTGCACGGCCCTGCCGCTGCGCGCGGCGGCCGTCCACCGGGTGGTGCGGCTGCACGGCGCCCGCGAGGACGTGGCGTCCGTACGACCGTCCCGGCGCCGTACGGTCGCGGAGCTCACCCTGCTCGTCGTCACGCTCGGCGCGGTCGAGACCCTGCGCCGGAGGGGCACGTCGGGCGACGAACTCGCCTCCCTCGCACCGGTGTTGGTGGGCGTGGCCGCGGCCCTGGTCCTGGTCCGCCTCTACCCGCTCCCCCTGCGCGGCCTGGCCCGCCCGGCGGCCCGGCTGCGCGGCGCGGTGGGCCATCTGTCCCTGGCCCGCGCGGGCCGCACCTCCGCCTCCGCGGTGCTGCCCCTGCTGGCCCTCCTGACCGCCCTGACCACGGCAGCCTTCGGCGGCTCGGTCCTGGCGGGCGTGAGCGAGGCCCGCGACCAGGCCGCCCTCCTCACCGTCGGCGCCGACGCCCGCGTCGAGGGAAACCCCGCGCTGCCGTCGCCCCTGCCGGACCGCGTGCGCGGCCTGCCCGGGGTCCGGGAGCTGACGCCGGTGAGCATCAACTACCAGGCCAAGCCGAACGACGACAGGCAGTCGGTACCCGTGGTGGGCGTGGACCCGCGGAGCTATGCGGAGTTGACGACACGGACAGGGCAAGGGGCTTTCGGGGCGGGGGAGTTGAGGACCACGGCGGGCGCTGGTGCGGGGTCGGGGTCGGGCTCCGACACGGGATCGGGCTCTGATACGGGTACGGGGTCGCAGTCGGACGTGCTGCCGGCGATCGCCTCGCCCACCGTCGCCGCCACCTACGGCACCCGCCCCTTCCCCGTCCGCCTGGAGGACGGCACCAGGGTCACCGTCCGCATCACGCTGGTCCGCGACCGCACGCCGGCCGTCACCAGTGCCGACTTCCTCGTGGTGGACCGGGCCGGCCTGAGCGCCGAGGCGGCCCGGCCGACCGTCCTGCTGCTGACCGGCGACCACCTCGACGGAGCCGCCCTGCGCCGGATGGCGGGCGACGCGGGCGTCCTCCTGCGCTCCGAGGAACGGGCGGGGTACGTCGACTCGCCCCTGCAGTCCGGCGCCGAACGCGTCTACACGGCCGCGGTCGCCGCCGGCGCCGGCTACGCCGTACTCGCCCTCCTCCTCTCCCTCGTCCGCGCGGCCCCCGAACGCCGGGCCCTGTTGGCCCGCCTGCGCACCATGGGCCTGACCCGGGCGCAGGGCCGCCGCCTGCTCGTCCTGGAGTCACTCCCCCAGGCGGTGCTCGCGGCGGCGGGCGGCGCGCTCACGGGCTGGGCGGCGATCCGGCTGCTCTCCCCCGGCATCGACCTCACGACCATCGCCCTGGCCTCCGCCCAAGTCCCGGCGGGCGCGGCCGAGTTGCACACGGACGCGGTGTCGCTCACGGTCCCGGCACTGGCGATCATCGCGGTGACGGTGGGCGTCGCCGGGGTGCAGGCGTGGTGGACGGGTCGGCGGGGGTCGGTGGCGGAACTGCGGGTGGGGGACGGCCGATGACCTGCGCGACCGGCGGAACCGAAGGTGCGGGACGGCCGATGGCCCGTACGACTCACGAATTGCGGCACCGACGAGGCACCGTTCCAGGAGATCTCCGATGACCACGACGAACCCCACCCTCGCCGACCTGGCCCAGCGCGCCACCGCGCACCGCGACCGCCCCGCCTACGGCCACGACGCCCTGATCACCTGCGACCGGCTCGTCCGCATCTTCACCACGGACGGCATCGAGGTGCAGGCCCTCCAGGGTCTCGATCTCCTGGTCCGCGAGGGCGAGTTGATGGCGCTGGTGGGCGCGTCCGGCAGCGGCAAGTCCACGCTGATGAACATCCTCGCCGGCCTGGACACCCCCACCGCGGGCGCCGCCCGCGTGGCCGGCCACGACCTGCTCACCATGACCGCCAAGGACCGCCTCGCCTACCGCCGCGACACCATCGGCTTCGTCTGGCAGCAGACCTCCCGCAACCTGCTCCCCTACCTCACCGCCGCCCAGAACGTCGCCCTGCCGATGCAGCTGACCGGTTCCCACGGCCGCCGTTCCCGTCGCGCCCACACCGAACGCGCCCTGGAACTCCTGGAGTTGCTCGGCATCGCCGAGTGCCGCGACCGCCGCCCGCACCAGATGTCCGGCGGCCAGCAACAGCGCGTCGCGATCGGCGCGGCCCTCGCCAACAACCCCTCGGTCCTGCTCGCCGACGAACCCACCGGCGAACTCGACTCGCACACCGCGGAACAGGTCTTCGCCGCCTTCCGCACGGCGAACGAGGCCCTGGGCACCACGATCGTCATCGTCACCCACGACCAGGCCGTCGCCGGCGAGGTCCGCCGCACGGTCGCCATCCGCGACGGCCGCACCTCCACGGAGGTCCTGCGCCGCAGCGAGGTCGACGAGACCACGGGCCACGAGACGGTGGTCGCCCGCGAGTACGCCATGCTCGACCGCGCGGGCCGCCTCCAGCTCCCCGCCGAGTACACCGAGGCCCTGGGCATGCGCGACCGCGTCGGCTTGGAACTGGAACCGGACCACATCGCCGTATGGCCGGACGACAGTGACCGATAGATACCGGGCGCGGCTCAGCGCACGCTGACGCCGAGCGCCCCGACTCCCGCCGTGCGTACGGCGATCGACCCATAGGCGGTACGCAGCCGCAGCCACGCGCCGGAGGAGAAGAGCCGCCACTCCCCCGAGGCGTCGGCGGGTCCGCGCAGGAAGCCGAGGGACTGGGCCGCGTGCAGGACCCGTACCGGAAGGCGGGTGTCACCGACCGTCCGGGACCAGATCTCCCGCCCGATCCGGTCGAGTTCGGCCCGGGTACGCAGCTCCGGCGCCAACTCCTGCATGCGGGACCGGAATTCGGCGACCGCGGCACCGACCAGCGCGCGCAGCGCGTCCGGTTCGGGGAGTCCCGGCACCGGCCGCCAGCCGCCGCGCGGCGGAAGGACTCCGGCCCACGGCGGCCCGGTCACCGCAGCCGGCACGCCGGCCGTGGCGGCCGACTCGTCGACGGACTCCAGGAGTTCACCGGCGGAGACGGTCACATCCAGGGTGACGTCGAGACCGTTCTCGTAGGGCTTGCCGAGTCGTACCGCGCGGATGGCCAGTACCTCGAAGGACGGCGGTCGCCCGAAGACGGCGAGCGCCGTGCCGGCGGCCTGAAGGCGCACCGCTGCTCCACGGTCGTAGTGGAGCAGCCGGGAGAGGAAGGCCGCGAGGTCCGCCGCCTCCCCCTCGTCGGCGAGGTGCAGCACCGTCATGCGGCGACGGCCCCCTGCTCAGGGTCCGCAGCGGCCGCGTCGTCCGTGTACTCCCGCAGGAACTCCCGCTCCTCGGCGGTGAGTCGGCGCGGCCGCTGGGCCTCGAAGTCGAACGGCACGACCACCGTCGAGGCCCGTACGTAGACCAGGTCGTCGTCCTTCACCTCGTAGGTGATGGTGAAGGACGCGGCCTTGATCTGCGTGATCCACAGCTCGACGTCCACCGGGTGGTGCCGGTGGACGAGCTGCCGCTTGTAGTCGATCTCGTGGCGCGCCACCACCGACCCCTGCTGGAAGTCCTTTTCCGGGCGGAACAGGAAGTCGATACGGGCTTCCTCCAGGTAGCGGACGAAGACCGCGTTGTTGACATGGCCGTAGGCGTCCATGTCCGACCAGCGCAGTGGGCAGCGGTAGATGTGGCGCAAGATCGATCAGCCCCGGGTCAGCTTCTTGTAGGTGGCGCGGTGCGGCCGGGCGGCGTCCGGTCCGAGCCGCTCGACCTTGTTCTTCTCGTACGCATCGAAGTTGCCCTCGAACCAGAACCACTTGGAGTCGCCCTCGTAGGCGAGGATGTGCGTCGCCACCCGGTCCAGGAACCACCGGTCGTGGGAGACGACCACGGCGCAGCCGGGGAACTCGAGGAGCGCGTTCTCCAGGGAGCCGAGGGTCTCGACGTCGAGGTCGTTGGTCGGCTCGTCGAGGAGCAGCAGGTTGCCGCCGAGCTTGAGGGTGAGCGCGAGGTTGAGGCGGTTGCGCTCACCGCCGGAGAGAACGCCGGCGGGCTTCTGCTGGTCGGGACCCTTGAAACCGAACGCGGAGACGTACGCCCGCGAGGGCATCTCCACATGGCCGACGTTGATGTAGTCGAGCTCGTCGGAGACGACGGCCCACAGCGTCTTCTTGGGGTCGATGTTCTCGCGGCTCTGGTCGACGTAGCTGATCTTGACGGTCTCGCCGACCTTGATCGAACCGGAGTCCGGCTCCTCCAGGCCCTGGATCATCTTGAACAGAGTGGTCTTGCCGGCGCCGTTGGGACCGATGATCCCGACGATGCCGTTGCGCGGGAGCGTGAAGCTGAGGTTGTCGATGAGGACCTTGTCACCGAAGGCCTTGCCGAGGTTGTTGACCTCGACGACGATGCTGCCGAGCCGCGGGCCCGGCGGGATCTGGATCTCCTCGAAGTCCAGCTTCCGCATCTTGTCGGCCTCGGCGGCCATCTCCTCGTAACGCGCCAGGCGCGCCTTGGACTTGGCCTGACGCCCCTTGGCGTTGGACCGCACCCACTCCAGCTCGTCCTTCAGACGCTTCTGCCGCTTGGCGTCCTTGGCTCCCTCGACCTTGAGGCGGGTGGCCTTGGTCTCCAGGTACTTGGAGTAGTTGCCCTCGTAACCGTGCAGACGGCCGCGGTCGACCTCGCAGATCCAGCCGGCCACGTTGTCCAGGAAGTACCTGTCGTGGGTCACGGCCACGACGGTGCCGGCGTACTTGGCGAGGTGCTGCTCCAGCCAGTTCACCGACTCGGCGTCGAGGTGGTTGGTGGGCTCGTCGAGGAGCAGCAGGTCAGGCGCCTCGAGCAGCAGCTTGCAGAGCGCGACGCGGCGCTTCTCACCACCGGAGAGGTTGGCCACGGGCCAGTCGCCGGGCGGGCAGCCCAGCGCGTCCATGGCCTGCTCCAGCTGAGCGTCGAGGTCCCAGGCGTTGGCGTGGTCCAGCTCCTCCTGGAGCTTGCCCATCTCGTCGAGCAGCGCGTCGGAGTAGTCGGTCGCCATCAGCTCGGCGATCTCGTTGAACCGGTCGAGCTTGCCCTTGACCTCGGCGACACCCTCCTGGACGTTCTCCAGGACGTTCTTCTCCTCGTTCAACGGCGGCTCCTGAAGCAGGATGCCGACGGTGTAACCGGGAGACAGGAACGCGTCACCGTTCGACGGCTGCTCCAGCCCGGCCATGATCTTGAGGACGGTGGACTTACCGGCGCCGTTCGGGCCGACGACGCCGATCTTCGCCCCAGGGAGGAAGCTCAGGGTGACGTCGTCGAGAATCACCTTGTCGCCGTGCGCCTTGCGCGCCTTGCGCATGGTGTAAATGAACTCAGCCAAGAGAAACCGTCCGGCAGCTTGAAATCTGGCAGTGGGCAGATACACCCCATCTTGCCCGAGGTCCACCCTTGGGTGTTAACCCGTTTGGTCGGGGGGCTGTGACCTGGGGTTTCTCTTGCGCACCCGGAAAGCCGTTCGCAGCGGGCAAGATCAGTTTCCTGCCGCGGGCCACGCGAGCAGGGCCAGTTCCGCGGTTTCGGTCAGCTCCGTCGCCGTGGCCCCGTCGCGGGCGCGTTGCGACATGCCCTGGATGACCGCGGCGAAGTACGCGGACAGCGCGCGGGGGTCGGCCGCGTCGGACAGCTCGCCGGCCGCTTGCGCCCTGCGCAGTCGGGCCTCGAAGACTCCCAGGTTCCCGTTGCGCAGGTCTCGTAGGAATGCCTCCACCTCGGCGTCCTGCGGGGTGACGTTGGTGGCCGCGCTGATCGTCAGGCATCCGGCCGGGTGGGCCGGGTCGGGATAGATGACCGCCGCCTCGCGCAGGATGCGGGTGAAGGCGCCGCGGGCGGTGGGTTCCTCTTCGAGGGCGACGCCCATGAAGGCGCCCACGGGTGAGCGCCCGTAACTGTGCACCACCTCCTTGAACAGCGACTTCTTGTCCCCGAAGGCCGCGTACAGGCTGCCGGGCCTGATGCCCATCGCCTCCGTCAGCTCGCCGATGGAGGTGGCCTCGTAGCCGCGTTCCCAGAACAGACGGGTGGCCGCTGTCAGGGCCGTGGCACGGTCGAACGCCCTCGGCCGCCCTCGCTTGGCGTGTGTGTCAGTCACCCCTCCATTTTAGAGCGCTCGCTCAAGAATGCGTGCTACCTTTTTTGAGCAATCACTCAAGAAATCGGGGAGTGGCCAACAGCCATGGGCACACGCACACTTGCGGGCACACGCGCACTTGAGGGAAAGACCGCACTGGTCACCGGCGGCAGCCGCGGCATCGGCCGGGCCATCGCGCAACGCCTCGGGCGGGACGGCGCCACCGTCGCCGTCGCCTACGCGCGCGACGAGACAGCGGCGGACGAGGTCGTCGAACGCATCCGCAAGGACGGCGGCCAGGCCTTCACCCTGCACGCCGAGCTGGGACGGCACGGTGACGCGGCCTCCCTGTGGACCGCCTTCGACGCCCAGGTCGAGGCCTACACACCCGGCGGGGGCATCGACATCATCGTCAACAACGCCGGCATCGGCCGCAGCTCCGCCCTGATATCCCTGACCGAGGACGCCTTCGACGAGGTCTTCGCCGTGAACGTCCGCGCACCGTTCTTCATCGTGCAGCAGGGGCTGGAGCGGCTGCGCGACGGAGGGCGGATCATCAACATCTCCAGCGGCGCGGCCCGCCTCGCCATGCCGGAGATCATCGCCTACGGCGCCACCAAGGGCGCGCTGGACACCTTCACCCTCAACCTCGCCAAGGAACTGGGCCCCCGAGGCATCACCGCCAACTCGGTGGCGCCCGGCATCATCGACACGGACGTCAACGCGAGCTGGCTACGCGGCAATCCGCAGGCCGAAGCCCACGCGGCGTCCCTGGCCGCACTGGGCCGGGTCGGCCGGCCGGAGGACGTGGCCGACATCGTGGCGTTCCTCGCCTCCGACGACGCACGCTGGGTGACCGGCCGGGTGATCGACGCGACGGGCGGCTCCGGACTGTGAGCCGCCCTCCGCTGCGAACTGCCCTCTGCCGTGAGCCGCCGTCCGCTGCGAACTGCCCTCAGCGGTGAGTCGCTGTCCGCCGTGAGCCGACCTCCGCCGTGACCGTCACCCCTCCGCGGACATCTCCTTCTTGCGGACCAGCACCAGCACCGCCCCGCCGATCACGACCAGCCCGATGGCGACACCCGCGATCAGCGGAGTCACCGTGGAGCTGCCCGTCGCGGCGAGGTTGGTGTCGTCCGCGACGCCTCCCACCGTGGCCGGGCTCGGCTCGCTGAGGGTCTGGACCGCTTCGCCGCCCGCGCTGCCTTGCGTCTTGCAGTCGAGCACCCCGGTGAAGCGTTGCGCGAAGCCGTTCGGCCCGGTGATCGTGAAGTCGTACGTCTGGTCCTCCTGCAAGGGGACCGTCACCGTCTGCGACTCCCCCGCCGGGATGCTGTACTCGGCGCCCAGCAGCGCGAACGTGAACGCCTCGTCGCCCTGGTTGGCCGCGGTGAGGTCCAGGCCTCCCTTGGCGCAGTTCTTCACCGCGGACAGTGCCGGTATGGCTCCCTGGCTCGCCCAGCTCGCGCTCGCCGTCGCCGAGACCGTCGACTCGCTGGAGCCGGCCAGGATCTGCGTCTGGCTCCGGCTCTCGGAGGCGAAGGCACGGCCGACCGGCACCGTCGTCGAGGCCTGCACGGTCAGCTCCGCCGAGCCGGCGGCGCTGTCTTCGGGCACGTCGAAGAAGACCTGGCTGCCGTCCACCGCGGACGTGATCGGCTCGCCGTCCTTGCCGACGATCCGCACCCCGCTGGTGGCGGCGTCCGCCGGCGGCGTCAGCGTCACACCGGCCGCGTTCGTGTGCACGGTCACCGGCCCGAGCAGCTCGCCGGGGTGGCCGGAGACGGCGGCCGGGTCGAGGGTGAGCGAGGCCTTGGGCTCCTTCAGACCGGACGCGCTCTTCTGCAGGTAGTCCGCGAGCCGCTCGGCCTGCGGGTCGACCGCGTCGACGTCGGCCCCGTCCGAGTAACGCCAGATGGCCACCTGGGTGCCGGCCGCCGCGTCCTGCTCGGTCAGGCCCTGGACACCCGCTCTGGCTGCGAGCGCCGCGAGGTCGTTGACCTGCGGGTAGGAGTTCTGCAGGATCCAACGGATCTTGCCGGCGTCCTTGTTGGCGGCCAGCGATGTGCCGCTCCAGGCGGTCTCGTGGTACTTCGCGTCCCGCTGCGTGGGGTTGTGGATGTCGACGCAGTACGTCTGCAGGGTGCCGCCGCCGTCCACGGACATCTCGAACAGCCCTGCCGAGACCTCCTGGTCCCCGCCGGCGTCGTGGATCACGGCCGTGCCGTACGTCTTCAGGGCGCCTATGGTCGCGGTCGCCCCGCCCTGACCCTGCGTCGTCTCCTCGGCGGCCGCCGATCCGGCCGCGGCCAGCACACCCGCGGCGACGAGTCCGGACACAAGAGTGGCGGCGGCCAGCCGGGCCGCGCCCCGCCTGCACACGGACAGCACAGAGAACGAAGAAAGCACCAAATTCCCCTTCGAGCAGGACCCGTTGACGTGGGGGGTGTGGTCCCACCAGCAGAATCAGAAGCCCCGAGAGATATCACCGGCATCCTAGGGACGCGGCACACCACGCCTCCCGGTCATACCGTCGGACAAACGATCCGACTCGGAATCGTTATCGCCAGGACCGCGTCCGAGCAGGGCTTATCGACAAATCCACCGGCCCGCACCAGGCCGCACCGGGCGCATTCGCCGATAAGCCGCAGTCCGGTCAGCTCGGGGCACTGTCCACCATCACGTCACCGCCACAGGTTCCGGCTCCTGTGGGGACAAGTCCGCCTCCGAACCGCCCGGCGGTGTCTCCCAGTTGGGCTCCGGCTGCGCGGACGCGGCGGCCGATCCCGGCTCCTGCTTGTTCGCCCGCCGGAAGGCCGACGTACCGCGTGCGAGGTCGTGCCCGATGGCCACCGCGTCCAGGTCCGCCGAGGTCCAGCTCTGCCCCTCGCGCACGTCCGTGCGCACCTTCAGCCGGCCCTGCACGATGACGGGGTCGCCCACACTGAGCGACGCCGCCACGTTCGTCGCGAGCTGCCGGTTGGCCCACACCGTGAAGAAGTTGGTGTGCCCGTCCGTCCACGTGTTTTTCTCGCGATCCAGATAGCGCGCGGTCACCGCGAGCCGGAACCGCGCGGACGGTCCCGACGCCAGCTCCCGGTACACCGGCTGCGTCGCCACGTTCCCCACGGCACAGATGATCGTCTCGTTCATCACGAACCCCTCCCTCACCCGGCCGCGGAGGCCGGGCGGACATGCCTACGGGCCCGTCCCGTACGGCTGCGTCTGTGTCTTTCGCCGCCGCGGCGATCACGTCCGTCGCGATCGCCGCACCGCCAGACTGCCTCCGTCGGGCCGAGCCCGCTGAGCCCTGTGGACCGCCCTCCGCCTGTGGAAAACTCCGTCACCCGGACGAGTGATCCACCGTCATGACTCCGTTCACCCGGCCCCCTTGGCCGGCCGGATCCACCCCGACCAGCCCTCGCTCGTCACCGCGCCACCGGGTCACCGCGCCACCGGGTCACCGCGCCACCGGGTCACCGGGTCACCGGGTCACCGGTGTCACCGCGTCCCCGCCGCCGCCCCCACCCCCGCGACCCGCCCGAACTGCTCCCGTACCTCCCGGTACCGCAGCAGCTCCGCCGCCACCGGATCCAGCACACGGGCCCGCCCGCACCCGGCGGCCGCTTCCCGCAACCGCCGTTCCGCGTCCGTGCCGTACCGCCGCGCGGGACCCCGTGCCGCCATTCGGCAGCTCCACTCGACGAGGGGCCCGCCGATGATCCCGGCCACCATGAGCAGCACCGGCACGCCGAGGTTCGGTGCCATGAAGCCGATGATCTGGCCCAGCAGCCAGAGCCCGCCCACGACCTGAAGGATCGTCATGGCGGCCTGGGTCAGGACGGCCCCGGGCCACCAGCCCGGCCTGGGCGGGCGCCCAGGTGGCAGTCCGGCCCGCGCCGCCAGCTCGTCGAGCGCCTCGGGCAACCCCTGCGAGCCCCGTACGGCCGCCTCGCGCACCGCCTGCGCCCACGGCGCGGGCAGCCCGGCCGAGGCCCGGTCGGCCAGCGTGCGGACCGCCTGTTCGACGCGCTGGCGGGCCGTGGCCTCCTCGTCCTCCTGCGTGCGCAACGGGAGCCGCCCCGTGGGGGTCTCGTACCGGTCCTGGTACCAGCGCCACAGCCGCAGCCAGGGCGTCCCGCACGCGCGGTTGGCGTTGCGCAGCCACGCGCGCTCGGCGGCCTCGCCCGCCGCGGTGGCGCCCACGGCGTCCGCGAGCCGCGCGGCGAACTCGTCGCGCGCCTCCTCGCTGAGCCCGGTGCGCCGTCGGGTGGCGTAGACGGACCGCAGCCCTGTCGCGGCGGCGTCCAGGTCGGCCGAGATACGGCGCGCCGGGGCGCCGCGCTCCGCCACGAACTGGCCGAGCGCCTCGCGCAGTTCGCCGATGCCGTCCCCGGTGAGGGCGGACAGCGCGAGCACGGTCGCGCCGGGTTCGCCGTACTCGCCGAGCGCGATCCCGTCCTCGTCGAGGAGCCGTCGTAGGTCGTCCAGGACCTGCTCGGTGGCCTCGCCGGGCAGCCGGTCGATCTGGTTGAGGACGACGAACATGACCTCCGCGTGGCCCGCCATGGGCCGCAGATAGCGCTCGTGCAGCATGGCGTCCGCGTACTTCTCGGGGTCGACGACCCAGATGACCGCGTCGACGAGCGCCAGGACGCGGTCCACCTGCTCCCGGTGCTGGACGGCCGCCGAGTCGTGGTCGGGCAGGTCCACGAGGACGAGCCCGCGCAACTGCGCCTCCGCCTCGGCGCTCTGCAACGGCCGCCGCCGCAGCCGGGGCGGGATGCCGAGCCGCTCGATGAGTCCCGCGGCCCCGTCGCTCCAACTGCACGCGATGGGGGCCGCGGTGGTGGGCCGGCGTACACCGGTCTCCGAGATCGCCACTCCGGCGAGCGCGTTGAACAGCTGCGACTTGCCGCTGCCCGTCGCTCCCGCGATGGCCACGACGGTGTGCTGCCCGGACAGCCGGCGGCGCGCGGCCGCCTCGTCCAGCACCCGCCCGGCCTCGGCGAGGGTCCGGCTGTCGAGCCGGGTCCGCGAGAGCCCCACCAGCTCCCGCAACGCGTCGAGCCGCGACCGCAGATGGCCGTCGTAGGCGAGCGGCGCGGCCATCGCCTGCGCGCTGGGCCCCCTGGTCTCCACCACGGGCGGCACGTACCCGGGCGCGACGGTGCCGTCCTCGGCCACGCGGCGTGCGATCAGCCCGTCGTCCCAGACACTCGTGGCTTCCGCGGCCACGGAGTCCGTACGACTGTGGGTGTCGTCGTCTTTACGTGCGCTGCCGGCGTCGGCGTCATCGCGCGCACGCGTGCGGTCCTCGTCGCCCTCTTCGAGGGGATGTGCGTCCGAAGTGCCCTCTACAGGGGAGTCGTTTTCGGATGCGTCCCCTACAGGGAGGCCTTTTTCGGAAACGCCCTCTTCAAGGGGACCCTTTTCCGGATGCCCGTCCGCGGCCCCTGTCTCCCCCGCCTGATCAGCGTGTTCCGTCCGATCGGCGTGATCCGTGTGGTCCTGGTCAGTGATGGCGGTCACCGGTCACCTCTCCTTCTGCAGTACGGACAGCGCGGCGATGAGTTCGGCCTGGGGTTCGGGGTGTACGTCGAGTGCGTCGAGGGGCGCGAGGCGGCGCTCGCGCTCCGTGTGGAGCACGCGGTCCACGTACTCGGTGAGCAGCCGCCCGCCCCGGTCGCGCAGCCGCAGCGCCCCGTGCGCGCCGATCCGCTCGGCGAGCCCCTCACCGGCCGAACGCGCCCGGCGCCCGCCCAGGAGCGCGGTGGCGACGAGTACGGCGACCACCTCGGGGTCCGGGGCGACGGTGCGGTCGAGGTCGCGCACCTCCTCCTCGGCGTACTCCTCCAACTCGCGCCGCCAGCGCCGTACCGCCATCCCGATGCGGTGCTCGGCGCTCTCCAGGGAGGGGTCGCGGTCGGTGAGTCCGGGGGCGCCCGCCGCGGGTTCGCGCCGCCAGGTCTCGTCCACGCGCTCGTCCGCGGCGGTGACGGCGCACAGCAGGAGGGCCGCCAGGCTCTCCATGAGGGCGTCCAGGAGCTCGCCGGCGGAGCAGTCGACCGGGAACGCGCGCCAGCGCTTCAGCGCGTCACCGGCGAGCACGGCGCCCGCCTGCAACCGCCCTCGTACGCGCGCGTGCTCGCTGTCGTAGGCCGCGTCGACGGCGGAGGTGAGCCGGAGGGCGGCCGCGTACTGCGCGGCGGCGGCGCTGGCCAGTTCGGGCATCCGGGACTTGAGCGAGTCGAGGACGCCGTACGCGGTGCGGGCCAGGGTGTGCTGCCGGTTGGCGGGGTCCTGCACCTGGTGGATGAGCCAGTTGCGCAGCGAGGCGACGGCGGTGGCCGGCAGCAGCCCGCCGCCCCAGGCCGACTCGGGGAGTTCGGGCACGGTGAAGCGGGGTACGTCGCCGAGGCCGGCCTTGGTGAGCAGCGCCGCGTACTGCCGGGACACCTCGGAGGCGACCTGGTGCGGCACGCGGTCCAAAACCGTCACGAGGGCGGCGTCGTACTCCTTCGCGGTGCGCAGCAGATGCCAGGGGACGGCGTCGGCGTAGCGGGCGGCCGTGGTCACCATCACCCAGATGTCGGCGGAGCAGATGAGTTCGGCGGCCAGGACGCGGTTGTCGGCGACCAGGGAGTCGATGTCGGGGGCGTCGAGGAGGGCGAGGCCGCGCGGGAGGGTCTCGGCGGTCTCGACGCGCAGCACGCGCGCGGGGTTCTCACCCGGGAGCAGCAGGTCGTCCCCGGGCTCCTGGTGGGGCACCCACACGCGCGTGAGGTCGGGCAGCACGCGCATCCCGCTGAACCAGTGATGGTCCTCCGGGTGGCACACCAGCACCGGTGTGCGCGTGGTCGGCCGCAGGACGCCCGCCTCGCTGACCCGCCTGCCCACAAGGGAGTTGACGAGGGTCGACTTGCCGGCGCCGGTGGAACCGCCCACCACGGCCAGCAAGGGCGCTTCGGGCTCTCGCAACCGGGGCACCAGATAGTCGTCGAGCTGTGCGAGCAGTTCGTCGCGGTTGGCACGCGCGCGTGGAGCCCCCGCCAGGGGCAGCGGGAAGCGTGCGGCGGCGACACGGTCGCGCAGGGCGGAGAGTGCGTCGAGCAGCTGAGGCCGTACGTCCAAGGTCACCACATGTGAAGAATGCCCAATTTTAGGGGAATTCTGAAGCATATGAGCATGTCTGCGCGCCGACCGGACACAAGGGATGGAAGGGATGACTGGGACGCGGCCACAGTCCAGGCATAACGAGTGCACAACACCCGGGGCGTGAGCGGCCAAAAGCGATGCACGATTCGTACCTGCCTGCGATTATCAGGACCGCTTCACTGAACCTCCACATCGAGCCACGGAGGCGAAGCAACAGGGACAAGGACGCGGGAGCCCTATCCTTGTCCCCGGCAACGTCACGGATCAGCCCACACCCGGGCAGCACCAGACACGAGGCCACCACACCGGCCCCCGTAGCTCAGTGGATAGAGCAGGCGCCTTCTAAGCGCTTGGCCGCAGGTTCGAGTCCTGCCGGGGGCGCACCGTCTCCGCCCTCCTTCGGGAGGGCGTTTTTGCTGTTCAGAGCAGGTGCAGCGGCGCGCGAACCAGCGTTGGGACCGGTCCAGGAGGGGCTCATGACCGTCGAGCATCGGTGGCTGGTGGACGAGACTCCCTGGCCGGAGCAGGCCACGCTGGCCTACGGCGAGATGGTGGAACTGACCACGCCACACCCACCGATTCCGGAACTGGGCTGGCTCGGACCGGAGATCGTGGGCAGCCGCGGTGTGATTGTCGCGTGTGTCGTCGAGCAGGACGAGCGTGATGGCCACGTCGGACCGCGCTACGCGGTGGAGACCGAGGACGGCAGTCCATGGAGGCTGCGGTCGGAATTCCTGATCTCCAGGGGAAGTCTTCGTCCCGACATGCCGCCCCGCTATCGAAGCGATCTACCCGAAGGAACCCGCGTCCGAATCCGCTTGGAGCCGCACACACCGGGCGCGGCGACGGAAGCGGTCGGGGAGGTTGCCGGGATCTGGCGGACGACCTGCCTGGAGCCGCCGAAGGGCTACATCGTGCGGGTCGGCGAGTGCTCCCACTACGTGCTCCCGCAGCAGACCGAGGTCCTCTGATTCAGCGGGAGCCTGCCTACGGTCATTGCCGAATGCCAGCGGTGACCCAACGCGCACAAACTGATCCTTGACGCCCTCGTTCTCGTGAAGTCGCCGCACGAACTCCGGTCCGATCCCGTCGAGGCCGAGGCGCTGAGGATTCGACTCAACCATCTGCAGGATCACCGCCACTTCCCGAGGGGCTTCCTCAGCCGTTGTCCGGCAGGGGTGTTGGGGGTTCCGGACTCGTCCACACCGGGTCGTGCGGATCCGGCCGACCGTGAAGACGGCTCGGCACGGGTCCGGGGACAGCCAGCCTCCTGCGCGCGACTCCGGCGAAGGACTGACGACGGCCCTCGACCAAGCCCCGCAGCTCGAACCAGCGTTCCTGCGTGGACGTCTCCCGAACGAGGGCCAGATGCGTTCGCCAGATCTGCTCGTCGATCGCCTGAGCCGCGTGGGCGATGTCGTAGTCGGCAACGAGACTCACCATGGCCAAAGCGTCGTTCCAGGGCCGCCAGTTGATAGCCGTGAGGGCACGATCCGGCTCGCCCACTGGTCGCCCTCTCGTCTCCTGAGACAGTTGGTTCAGAGCAACCAGGATCGCGGCGGACTCCCGCAGCACCTGAGCGCAGGCATCCATCTGCCGTTCCCACGACCGCTGCCCTCGTTGCGCCCGGCTGCTCACCATGGAGCCGGCGAAAACGCCCAGCAGAGTTGTCAGTACGGCACCGCCCGTGGTCGCGATGAAACTCCAGTCGGCACTCACGGCTCACAGTCTCAGCTCTCCGCCCAGCCTCCGGAAGCCACTTGGCTGCCCATGCTGCCGCCGAAGGACGCGCCGCTCCTCCTCCGTCTCAGCCCAACTGCTCCGCCAGCCCCACGATGATGCCCTCCGGCCCCCGGACGTAGCAGAGCAGATAGACGTCCTCGAACCGGGCGATCTCGCCGAGGAGTTCGGCGCCGTGCGGGCGCAGGCGGGCGACCGTGTCCTCAAGGTCGTCGACGGCGAACATGACGCGGTGGGTGCCGAGGATGTTGTGCGGCCGGTTGCGCGGCCCGTCGCTGGTCGCCTTGGGGCTGCGGTACTTCGCCAGTTCGAGCTTGCTGTGACCGTCCGGGGTCCGGACCATCGCGATCTCGCAGTGGACGCCGTCGAGTCCCGTGCACTGGTCGGCGAAGGGGCCCTGGACCTCCCCCCTGCCCTCCAGCTCCATACCGAGTTCCAGGAAGAACGCGACGGCGGCGTCCATGTCCTCGACGACGATGCCTACGTTGTCCATCCGCTGAATCGCCATGATGGTCTCTCCTTCTGCTCTTGCTCGTGCGGCCGGTGCTGGCCTCTGATGTCCCTGGGACGGAGCCGGTGTCACGTTCTCGACATCCGCGGACGGCCGAACTCAGAAAATCTGGATCGGACCGCGCCTCACGTGAGATTCATCCGGATGCACCGCCCACCGCAGGGCCGGCCCCGCCGCCCGAAAAAGCGTCACTGCACAGCCGCCTCAGGCTCCCCCGCCGCCGACGGATGGACGTACCGCCCCTCGTTGAACGGCGTGAACCAGGCCTTGAACGCCACGGGCACACCTCCGGGCGCGGCCCCCGCCGCAGCTCCGCCGATCCCATCGACCCCATCGGCTCCCTCGACCCCCTGGATCCCTCCGATCCCCCCGATCCCGTCCATCGAGTCGTCGTACAGCCACTCGTGCCCCATGTCCTCGTAGACATTTCCCGCGAACGCGTCCAGCGCGGCCGATACGTCGTCGTCGAGGAGGCCGTACAGCTCCAGGGTCGTGGTCGCCTGGCTGAGGAGGAAGCGGAGGGCGAGTTCCTCGGCGACGCAGCTGAGTCGCTGGAAGCTGCCGTCGGTGAAGCGGGTGGTCATGGCGATCACCGTGACCAGGAAGCGCCGGGAGAAGCGGGCGTCGTAATTGAGCGCGTACCGGTCGGGAAGTCGCTCCAGGTGCCACAGCGGACCCTCACACTCCGCGACGGTCGCCTCCTCCTGCGTCAGCACCTGCACGTCCTCGAACAGCTCGTCCACCAGGAAGTCGATCGCGTAGACCAGCGCACCGGCGGCCAGGCGCGCGCTTGCCGGTGGGACCCCGGTGCCGTCGCCGTCGCCCCCTGCCCCTTCGCCCTCTTTCTCCGCGTCCTCGCCCCCGCCGCCCTCGCCCTCGTCCTCGATCACGCCGAACGCGGCCGGCGAGAAGGACCGCAGTTGATCCGCCAACTCCAGCATCTGCCGTCGTACGGTCGCCGTTTTCGCCTCGGCGTCGTAGCCCCCGTCGGTGCTCTCGGTCGTCGGGCCGCCGGTGTGGCGGGCCTTGCGGGCGGCGGGGTCGTCGGGCGGGGCGTCCGGGCCCTCCGCCGCGTCGAGGCTCTGTCTGGCCAGGTCAGGGTGGAGTTCGACCTCGCAGCGGTCGATCGTCCAGTCGGCCAACAGCTCGGAACGTTCCAGCAGTTCGTCGACCAGCGCCTGCACCGATTCCTCGGCGAGTTCCAGGGCCGGGGCGTCCACGACGACTTTCAAGAGGGCGCCGCCCGGGTGGACGGCGACGATGGTGTCGAGGACGTCGACCTCCACGCCGTCGGGTCCCTCCACGGCCCGTACAGAGTCGAATCCGTCCTCGATGAGCGCCACGGCGCCGGCGCGTTGGAGCGGGTCCATCTCCGGAGTGCCCTCCGGGATGCAGGTGTCCACAGTCACTACGTACGTCACGGGCCCGAGCCTGACAGGCGGGAGCCGTCGAGCGCGAGGGAACGGGCCCGTCGACACCGAGGTTTTGGACGGAGGCCATCGCATCCACACCGTGTCCGACCTGCGCGGCACGCCGTCGGCCGGACTGCCAGCGGACGGGATCGAGCCAGGACCGGAGTACCGTGGGCCTACCGAGCGCACCTCGCACGCCGTCACCGTTTCGGCGTCGCCCTCGGGGAACGGCAAGGCGGCCGGAGCCATCGCGACCGGTCGGAAATGAGCCGCCCCACATGAGCCCGAGCCTGCTGTCTCTCGGAGTACTCGCCTCCTCGCACAAGGAGAACGAGTTCCGGCTGCCGCTGCACCCCCGCCATCTCGACCGGATCGCCCCGGACATAAGAGAGCGCATCTTCCTCGAACAGGGCTACGGCGAACGCTTCGGCGTGGCCGACGACGCGCTGCGCCCGCTCGTGGCCGGCCTGCGCTCCCGTGAGCAGCTGCTCGCGGACTGTGACGTCGTGATGCTGCCCAAGCCGATGCACGACGACGTCGCCGAACTGCACGAGGGCCAGACGCTGTGGGGATGGCCGCACTGCGTGCAGGACGAGAAGATGACGCAGCTCGCCATCGACCGACGGCTGACCCTGATCGCCTGGGAGGCCATGAACCACTGGACCTCCACCGGCGCGTTCAGCGTCCACGTGTTCCACAAGAACAACGAACTCGCGGGCTACTGCTCGGTGTTGCACGCCCTCCAGCTCGGCGGGCTGACCGGGAGCTACGGCCGTCGGCTGCGCGCGGTGGTCATCAGCTTCGGCGCCACGGCGCGCGGCGCGGTCACGGGCCTGGGCGCCATGGGCGTCTCCGACGTCACCGTGCTCACGCAGCGCGCCGCCGCGGCCGTCGCCTCGCCGATGCCGTCGGTCGTGATGGGGCACTTCGAGGAGCAGGAGGACGATCCGTCGCGGTTGCAGGCGGTCACCGGGCTCGGTCCCGTGCCGCTCGCGCAGTACCTCGCCGGGTTCGACATCGTCGTCAACTGCGTCCTCCAGGACACCGACGCGCCGCTCATGTTCGTCAACGACGAGGAACTCGCCCTGTTCCAGCCGGGCACCTTCTTCATCGACGTCTCCTGCGACGAGGGCATGGGCTTCGCCTGGGCCCGCCCGACCACCTTCGGCGAGCCGATGCACACGGTGGGACCGGGCTGCAACTACTACGCCGTGGACCACAGCCCGTCCCACCTCTGGAACTCCGCCACCTGGGAGATCAGCGAGGCGCTCCTCCCCTACCTCCACAAGGTCATGCGCGGCCCGGCCACCTGGGACACCGACGTCACCCTCAAGAAGGCCATCGAGATCCGCGACGGCGTCATCCAGAACCCGAAGATCCTGTCCTTCCAACACCGCTCGTCGACCTACCCGCACCCACCCGTGCTCGTGCCTGTACCCGCATCCACATCCGCATCCACATCCACACCCGCGGAGGCTATGCGTTCATGAACTGCCCAGGCCGCAGCGCCCGGTTCACGATCCGCACGTCCCCGATCGTGCCGTGGAAGACCTGGCTGACCGCGCCCGCCCACGGGTAACCGCCCAGCAGGAACGGCAGGTTGAGCGCCGTCAACCCGACAGCCGTGCTGGTCGGGTTGCGGCCCTCCTCACAGCCGTTGACGTACAGCTTGCTGATGCGGCCGTCGTTGGCGACGGCGACGTGCCACCACTCCTCCTGCTGGAGCAGGTGACTCCAGGCAGTCGTGGCGCCGTTCTGGTTCAACGGGTAGGCGTTCCACTGGAGTTCGACGGAGCTCGACAGGCTGAGTGTGAGGACGGGCTCGTCGGCCGTGGCGGACGGGCCGTTCTTGCCTGCCTGGGCCGCCGTGCCCGCGCGGCTGAGCATCGACGACCAGCCGTTGCGCCCGCCGTCCCAGTCCGCCGGCACCTTGAAGAAGACCTCGAAGGTGTAACCGTGGGCGAAGGTCTCGCGGTTGATCGGCGCCCGGTCGACGGTCCGGAGGTACGCGCCGCTGACCGGGTTGCCCTGACCCGCGAACACCAGCCCCGCGTGGGCGGGTTGGTCCGGGTGGTGGTCGCCGGTCCAGGTGAGCGCGTGCGCCGGGGTGCCGGGGACGGTCTCCAGGACGAGGTCGTTGCCGTGGCCCGTCCGGTCCCTCACGACCGTGTCGGCCGCGACGTCATCGCCCGCGTCGCCACCCTCGTCGAACCGCCAGTACGCCAACGTCCCCGGCAGCAGCATCCGTCGGGCCGGCCGGGGCTTCCGCGGCGGCACCGGCGCGAACCCGGCGAAGCGCTTCTCGAAGTCGATCTCCATCGAGAAGTGGTCGACCTTGGAGGTCAGTTCGAGCTCCTTCGCCGCGAGGGCATTCACCTCACCCTCCGCCGCCAGCTCCCGGATCCACGGCGAGAAGGTGGCGACGTCGATCATCCCGCGGTTGAGATCGAAGCGGTACGAGCGGATCATGCCGGCGCCGCCGTAGTAGCGGTCCTGGTAGTTGGTGATGTGCAGATGTACGTCGTTGCCCGCGCTGTTCTTCAGCACTGTGCTGCCGGGCGGCCAGTAGTGGCCGTTGAGGGTGAGGAAGACCTGGTCGTTGTCCTTGATCAGTCCGTCCCACAACTGCCGTCCATAGTCGGACAGTTCGGCCGCACCGTCCTCGTCCGAGCCCACGATCTCGTGCGTGGTCACGATCACCGGCAGCGTCGGATTCGCCGCGATGACGGCATTGGCCCACGCGAACCCCGTCGCCGACAGGCGCCAGTCCAGCGACAGCAGCATCCACTCGCGGCCGCCCGCCTTGAAGATGTGGGCGGTGTTGTACCCGTCGGGGCTTGAGGAGTGGTGGCCGGGGGTCCTCCTGGCTCGCGCCGCGCTGAAGGTGTCCAGGTAAGGAGTGGCCCCGCGCTGGTCGTCGCCCCGCACGTCGTGATTACCGGCCAGCACGCCGTACGACGCCCCCGCGCGGTCCAGCAGGTCGAACACCTTGGTCGCCGCCGCGTACTCCTCGACGAGACCGTTCTGCGTCACATCACCGAGGTGCGCCAGGAACACGATGTTCTCGTCGCTCCCACCCGCCCGGCCCGCCGGATCGAGCACATAGCGGAACGAGGCCTCCATCGGCACCGGGTGGATGCGGTCCTGGTCGAACATGTACTGCGTGTCCGGCATGACGACGACCGTGAAGCGGGGGTTGTCGGGGTCCGGGTCCCATTTGCCCCGGGGCACCGGTGACATCGTTGTCCGCCCGTACGGATCGTCGTCCTCCCCGGTCCGATCCGGTCCGCTTCCGCCACCGTCCGCGTACGCCGGTGCCGATCCCAGCACCCCCGCGGCCGCGGCCCCCACCCCGAGCACACCGGCCCGATTCAGGAACGTACGTCGACTCGACGCGGCGATGCCGTCACCGTCGAGGTCCGCGGTGCGGGGGCACTCGCAGCCCACCGCGTGCCGGTCGTGCTCGTGTTCGTCGTGGTCTCTGCCACCCGTGGGCGAGCTGTCCATGTCCGCTCCAAATGCCGAGTACTGGAACGGAGTCACGCTAGGGGCGGCCTCGATACAGCAGACGTGCACGCCGGGTACCGGATGCCGAACGCCGCCCCAACACCACTGACATCAGGCGGTCGGGCCGGACGCACCGAACGCAGGGTTCTCAGCACCGGCCTGGGGGAAGTTCCGCAATTCCGGCGCGATCTGCAGGACGGCGACTACAACTTCCGGTTCCAGGTGGTGAACTCCGGCGGCCGGGCATGGCAGGCCAAGATTCGGATCCTGGTCAACGGTGAGCCCATCGCCGACGTCGATCAGGTCGGCATCCTCGACGGAAAGCAGCGCTTCTGAGCCCCCGCGCCGAGCTCAACCCGCCGCCGGCTTGGCCTCGGTCGAGCCGGCGGCATCGACATCGGCACCGGCGGGGGTGGCGGTGGTGGCGGCGACGGACGGCCCCGCCGCCCCCTCCTCCTTCATCGCCTTCGCCTCGCTCTTGAGGATCCGCATCGACTTGCCCAGCCCGCGCGCCGCGTCCGGCAGCTTCTTCGAGCCGAACAGCAGGATGAACAGGATCGCCACGACCAGCAGGTGCCAGGGTTCCAGTCCGTTACGGAGCATGTCGTACGCCCTCTCTCATCCCCCGCGCTCTATTGCAGTCTTGCGCAACTGTACAACCCTGAGCCAGGGGCCGATCCCCCCACACCCTCACTCGTCGGAGTCCCGCCGACCGCTCGCCGCCGCATAAGCCTGCGCCGGCGTCATCGCCACCCCGTTCAGACTGACCGTCTTGTAGGGGCTGACCTTGGCGCAGGTCTTGGACTGGTCGGCGGTGGAGGCGTGGGCGTTGGAGACCGCGGCGGCGGTGTCGGCCGGGGCCGGTGAGGACGTACCCCCCGGGTAGTCGCTCCCGCTCGGCCAGTCGCCGCCGATCACCAGGGTCAGACCCGTACCGGTGCCCTGCTCCAGATGCGAGGTGGGCAGGCCCAGAGACTTGGCGACCGTCCGGGCCTCGCCCTTCTGGCCGGTGCCGTAGGTGAGCGTGGTGGTCGTCGCGGAGCTCGGCGCGTTGGCCGTGGTCGTGGCCGGGCTGAAGCCCTGGTCCGTGAGGGCGGTCGCGACGGTGGAGGCGCGGCCGGTGATCTGGGTGCCGTTCTCCACGGTCACCGCGATCTGGGCGGCGGGCACCGCCTGAACCGTGGCCGAGGGCTTCGCGGTCGCCGAGGCCGCCGCGGACTTCTTGCCGGAACCGTCGGTCAGCGGCTGGTCGCCCGCGATGGTGGAGAAGAGCGTCTTGGCGCCCGCGCCCACCACGACTCGGTTCTCGTCGGCCGGGTCGGGGGCCGTCTGCATGGTCGTGAACGTCATCCGCTTGGTGGGCACCTTGTTCACGTCGGCCGCGAGCGAGATCAGCTTCTTGACGGTCCCGAGCCCGTCGTCCACGGTCAGCGCCTTGGTGGCGGCGTCCGCGAGACCGTAGACCGCGGTCGGGTCCGTCAGCGTGCCCGCGCTCTTGAACTTGCGGATCATCGCGCTGAGGAAGATGTGCTGGGAGACGGTCCGCCCGAGGTCGCTGCCGTCGCCGAAGCCGTGCCGGGAGCGGACGAACTGCAGCGCCGCCTCGCCCTTGAGGGTGTGCGTGCCCTTGGAGAGCTTGAGGTGCGAGTAGGTGTCGTAGACGTTGCTGCTGACGCACACGGGGACACCGCCCACCGCGTCCGACATCTTGACGACCCCCGAGAAGTCAAGTTTGACGAAGTGGTCGATGGGGATGCCGGTGAGCTGGTGGATCGTGGCCACCTGGCAGGCCGGACCGTACTGGAGGGCGCTGTTGATCTGGCCGTAGTACCCGGCGGTGGACGTGCCGCTGGCGGTGTCCTTGCAGGCCGGGACGTTGGTCATGGTGTCGCGCGGGATGCTCATGATGGTCGCGTTGGAGCGGTCCGCGGCTATGTGCACCACCATCTGTACGTCCGCGTTCCCGCTGCCGCTCTGCACGCCGGTCTGCGAACAGCCGCCGCCCAGCTTGCAGTCGGCGGCACTGGTCCGCCCGTCCGAGCCCATCACCAGGATGTTGATCGGCGTACGCCCGAAGGCGTCGGCCTTCTCCGAGCCGCCCTTGCCGTCGAGCGCGACACTGTTGATGTTGCCGTTCAGGTGCTCGTAGAACCACCAGCCGGCCCCGGCCGTGGCGATCACCAGCACGGCCAGACACAGGCCTACGGTCCTCAGGATCCGCCTGCCCCGCCGCACCGGACGCGCCCGGCGCGCCCCCCTGCCACCACGCGCGCGGGCGGCCTCCCGCGCCGCCGCCCGACCGCCGCCCGCCGGTCGCGCCCCGGCGGACCGCCCCGGCTCTCCGTCGGACCTCCGCGCGCCGCCACCCGATCTCCCCGTCCCCCCGGACGACCTCGCGTGCTGCCCGGGCACCCGGTCACCACGGCTGCGGGTGGCCTGGCCGCCCCTGCCGTCCCACGGGTCGCTCATCTCCCACTCCCCTGAACGGTTCGGGCCCGAGCAGGGGCTCCTTGGGTTGCGTAGTTGCGCAATCTAACAAACCCCTGACCGGTTCAGGACAGGCTCCCGCCCGATTCACAGGTGAGGGATCTCAAGGGGTCCCGGGGGAACCCGACGTCACCGAAACCCGTCGTGCCGCCGCTCGTACCGTCTTCGGGCCGCCAGGAGTGCGCCGGCGTAGAGGACCAGAACGGCGGCGAGCAGCAGGTAGTACACGGCGGGGAGCGCGGTCAGGCCGAGCATCGCGCCGAGCGGTGACGGCGGCAGGGCCAGGCCGATCACGGCCAGGGTGACCGCCGACCACACCACCGGACCCGGCCGACGCCCCTGCGCGGCGCGGCTGCCGACCCGCAGCAGCACCATCACCAACGCCTGCGTGAGCAGGTTCTCGGTGAACCAGCCGGAGTGGAACGCCGCTTCGTCGTCCCCCGTCCCCGGCCCGTGCAGGGCGAGCGCGAGCACCCCGAAGGTGGCCAGGTCGGCCACGGCGTTCAGCGCGCCGAACCCGACGATGAACCGCAGCAGCGCACGCGGGCGCAGCACGGTCGGCCGGCGCAGCACCGCCGCGTGCGGGCGGTCGTGGGCGAAGGCCAGCTGCGCCGCGTCGAAGCACAGGTTCTGCGTCAGCACCTGGGCCGGCAGCATCGGCAGGAACGGCAGCAGCAGCCCCGCGCCGAGCATCGCGATCACGTTGCCGAGGTTCGAGGAGAGCGTGACGCGCAGATACGTGGCGATGTTGCCGCCCGCGTACCGGCCCGCCGCGACGGCGTGGGCGACCGCGGTGAGGTCCTTCTCGGCGAGCACCACGTCCGCGCCCTCACGGGCCACGTCGGCGGCACCCCGCGGCGCGATCCCGACGTCGGCGGCACGCAGCGCGGGCAGGTCGTTGACGCCGTCCCCGAGGAACCCGACGGTGTGCCCGGCGGACCGCAGGGCGTGCGTGATCCGGGCCTTGTGCTCGGGGGTGCAGCGTGCGAACACCGTTGTACGGCCGACCAGTTCGGCGAGTTCGGAGTCGCCGAGGCCGTCGATGCGGTCGGCGGTGAGTACGGTCCCGTCGGCGACCCGGACACCGAGGTCGCGGCAGGCCCGGGCGGCGGTGCCGGGGTGGTCACCGGTCAGGATCTTCACGGCGACCCCGCGGTCGGTGAGCACCCGCAGCGCGTCGGCGGCGGTGGGCGCGAGGGCGTCCCGCAGGGTGACCAGGCCGCGGAAGGTGAGGCCGCGTTCGTCGGCCGGCGTGTACGCACGCGCGCGTGCCGGGCGTTCGGCGGTGGCGACCGCCAGGACACGCAGCCCGGCGGCGGCCTGCCGGGCGGCGAGGCCCCGCACCCGATCACGCGCGCAATCGCCCTTGCCTTCGCCCTCCCCCTCACTCTGGTTCTCCTCGAACACGCAGCGCTCCAGGACCGCCTCGACGTCTCCCTTGACGACCAGGGTGTGCGTGCCGAGGCGGCCGGGAGTGCGCACGACGGCGGTGGCCAGGCGCCGGACCGGGTCGAAGGGAACGGCCGCGGTCCCGTCGTACGCCATGAGCTCGTCCTCGTCCGCCGCGTCCAGCAGCGCCTCGTCGAGGGCGTCGGGGGCGGGCAGGTCGGCGAGTTGGAGGGTCCACCAGGCGTTGACGCCGGCCCAGCGCAGCACCTCGGGGTCGTCGCGGCCGTCCGGGCCGAGGGCGCTGTCGACGACCGGCCGGTCCTGGGTGAGCGTGCCGGTCTTGTCCAGGCACAGCACGTCCATCGCGCCGATGTCGTGCAGCGCGGGCAGCCGCTTGACGATCACCCCGTGGGCGCGGGCCAGCAGCGAGGCGCCGCGGGCCAGGCAGGTGGTGACGAGCACCGGCAGCATCTCCGGCGTCAGCCCGACGGCCACCGCGACGGCGAACGGCAACGTCTCCAGACCGCGCCCCCGCAGCGCCGCGTTGGCCATGAGCACCA
Source organism: Streptomyces sp. NPDC002499 (assembly GCF_053595415.1). NCBI lineage: Bacteria > Bacillati > Actinomycetota > Actinomycetes > Kitasatosporales > Streptomycetaceae > Streptomyces > Streptomyces sp. NPDC002499. The sequence goes on along the minus strand of NZ_JBSFXO010000010.1, from coordinate 382,228 downwards.
GCGGCGGCGTCAACAGCATGAACCGGATGAGGATCCACGAGATGCCGTGCACGGAACGGTCGAAGGCGCTCGCCCCGGCCCGGTCGGCGGTACGGCCGTGAGCGGCCGCGAACCGCGTGTGCGCGCCGGTCGCGGTGACGATCGCGGTGGCACTGCCGACGGCGACGCTGCTGCCCTGGAAACAGAGCTGCGGCTGCCCGAACGGCACAGGCGGTTCACCGAGAAGGCCGGCTTCTACGCCGTCCACCGCGCCCGGCACATCGGCGGCGGACTTGGCGACCGGCGCGGACTCCCCGGTGAGGGCGGCCTGGTGCACGCTCAAGCCGCTCGCGCGCAGCAGACGTACGTCCGCCGGGACCACGTCTCCGGGGCCGAGGCGGATCACGTCACCCGGGACCAGTTCGTCCACGACGATCTCGTGGACGGTGGGCGGCGCGTCGTCGTCGGCGCGGCGCAGCACGGTGGCGGTGGTGGCGACCAGTTCGCGCAGCGCGGCCATGGAGCGGTCGGCGCGGTGCTCCCCGGACGCGCGCAGCACGCAGCTGACCACGACCAGCAGGAGGATCACCGAGGCGGTGCCCCAGGCGAGGACCGCGGCCGACACCAGACCGAGGCACAACAGGACCGCGGTGAACGGGTCCCGCAGACTGCGCACGAACAGCCGTGCCCAGGAGGCCTCGCGACGGGCCGGCAGCGTGTTCTCACCGAACCGCGCCAGCCGCTCCTCCGCCTGCGCCCGGGTCAGCCCGCGCGGGCTGCTCTCCAGTCGCCGCAGCTCTTCGAGCACGGTCGGTACCGACGCGTCGGCGGGCGTGACCGGCACGGCCGCGCCGGCCGACCCGGTCGATACGGCGGTGCGCAGGCCAGATCCCTCGGCCGCCGTCGGCTCAGGCACCGGTCCCGCGCAGCCGGCGTACCGGCGCGGTGGTCTGGTGCGAGCGGGCGGTCAGCTGGCCGACCATCACGCGCACGACGGTCACGATGTCGGGGTCGTCGACGTAGTAGACCTGCCGTCGGCCCTCTCTGCGGGAGCGGACGAGCCCGGCGAGCTTCAGTTTGGCCAGGTGCTGGCTGACCGCGGGCAGCGCGCCGCCCACCCGGTCGGCGAGGTGCGTGACGTCGCTCTCGCCCTGGGACAGCGCCCACATGATGTGCAGCCGGGCCGAGGAGGCGAGCAGGCCGAACACCGCGGCCGCCTCCGTAAGAACCTCGGCGGACGGGTCCTCGTAGCTCACTACGCCCCCGACGTTCTCCGCCACAGTCCGCTCCCGTCCCACCCATGTCACAGCCGTCGTTCACCCGACATCCACACGCTCGCCCAGTCTAGGCGGCGGCACCGACAGCGCCCGCCGCTCGTGCCCGGAGTTCGCGGATTGCGCAATGTCTTGAGCGAGTGACAGAACCTCGACGATCTCGTGATCACCGGCGATGGAACGGGGTATCCGACCTAGGCTTGCGCAACCAAGCAACCGACTGAGCAACCCTGACTGGAGGACAACGACGTGGGCATCATCGGCTGGATCATCCTCGGCCTGCTCGCCGGAGCGATCGCCAAGATCCTGCTGCCCGGCCGCGACCCGGGCGGCCTGATCGGCACCACCCTCATCGGCATCGCGGGCGCCTTCGTCGGCGGCTGGCTCTCCTCCCGCTTCCTGGACCGCCCGGTGGAGAACCACTTCTTCGACCTCTACACCTGGGGCTCGGCGATCGCCGGCTCGCTGGTCCTGCTGATCGGCTACCGCCTGCTGTTCGGCAACACGCGCCGCGACTGACCAGGAGCCGCCGAGGGTCTACGGGGCGCGGGAACCGGGTACGGCGCGGCCATCGCGCTCCCCCACCCGCGCCTCCTCAAGACACCTCCGCAGGAACGGCACCATCCCGCGCTCCAGCAGAGCCGCCTCCCACTCCTCGCCGCCCCGGCCGTCGTCACCCTGACCGGCGTCGCCCTGACCACCGTCGCCCCGGCCGGCCTCAGCGCCCTCCTCGAGAGGACGGCTCCGCGCCGCCGCCACCAGCAGCCACCCCAGATCGCCGACCGCCACCCCGACGGCCACCGCCCCGGTGAGCAGCGCCGCCGTGATCAACCCGCCTCCGACGTACGGCCGGTCCGCGAAGACGCGCATGCCGTACCCGGCGATCAGCAGGACCACCGCGGCCACCGCCGACAGCACGGGAATCAGCATCACCAGCAGGTTCTGGACCCCGTCCGAGCCGTTCGCCCTGGCCGCGGCGACGATGCCGGCGCGCTCGTCCAGCGCCCTCTCCCGCAGCCACTCCCGGTCCACCGACCCGCCGACGCGTTCGAGGGCCTGTTCGAGCACCCGCTCGAACAGCGCCCCGTCGATGTCCTGCGACGGTCCAGGATCTGCCATGTCTCCCCCGTTGGTTGAGGACTGGCGAGTGTAATGGTTCATGACTTGCGCAACCTTTGAAGGCCGGACGTCTGCGGGCATGGAGGCGGTCCCCCAAAGCCTCGATTTCCCGGAATCAACGGCATTCACACGCCCGAAGGCGTAACACACCCATAGGCATAGGGTTGCCGAATTGTTATCCGGTGAATTCCGTTGTCCACGGCGGACGTTGAATGTCAAGGCCGCCGAACAGACCGCCGGTACAGCTGTCGAAAATCCGCTGATTATCGGTTCCGGATGTCGGATTCCCAGGTTTTCGCGCCCCGTGGCCCGCTTCGACTCCTCATCCCGCCCCAGAGTGTCGGCCGGAACAACCGACCCCGGTGCACGGCACCGCAAAGGGAGAATTCAGTGAACGTCACGACCACGGCGGGCGCGCCGGTCGAGCGACGGGCGGCCACGCTCGTCATGGCCTGCGTCGGCGTCTTCGTCGCCTATCTGCCGGTGACCACCGTCTCGGTCAGCCTGCCCACCGTCCAGCGCGCCCTGAACGCGTCGACCTCCCAGCTCTCCTGGGTGTCCGACGCGTTCGTGCTGCCCATGGCCGCGCTCATCCTGACCGCCGGCGTCTTCGGCGACGTACACGGCCGCAAGAAGGTCTTCCAGGCGGGCCTCGCGTTCGCCGCCGCCGGCGCGGCCGTCGCCCTGTGCGCGGGCTCCGTCCAGGTGCTGTGGGCGGGCCAGGCCCTCGCCGGAATCGGCGCGGCCGCTCTGCTGCCGACCACCCTCGCGCTGATCAGCCACGCCGTCCCGGACCCGCGCGAACGCGGCAAGTACGTCGGCCTGTGGGCGTCCGCCCTGCTGGCGGCGCTCGCCGTCGGCCCGCTGATCGCCGGCGTGATCCTGAACCACGCCGGCTGGCGCTGGATCTACCTCCCGGCCCTCCCGGTGTCCCTCCTCGCCATGGCGATCGCCGCCCGCACGCTCGTCGACTCCCGCGCCCCCGGCGCCGCCGCCCGCCGCCTGGACTGGCCAGGCCAGCTCACCGCCGCGCTCGCCGTCACGGCTCTGGTCTACGGGGTGATCGAGGGCGGCGCCGAGTCCTTCACGGACGTCAAGGTGCTGCTCGCCCTGTTCGTCGCGGTCGTCGGCGGTGTCGCCTTCGTCATGGCCGAGCGGCGCAGCACGAGCCCGATGCTGGATCTGTCCCTGTTCCGCAGCCCGGGGTTCAGCGCCACCACGCTGGTCGCGATGATCAGCTTCCTGGGTCTGATCGGGTTCTTCTTCGTGCTGAGCCTGTACTTCGGCATGGTGCAGCGGCTCGACACGCTGGAGGCCGGCTACCGGCTGCTCATGGTCACCGGCGTGTGTCTGCTGGTGGGCCCGATCGCGGGCCGACTGATGCACCGCATCGCACCCCGCCTCATGATCACCGCTGGTCTACTGGTCACCGCGGGCGCGCTGTTCGCGCTCACCGGCATCGACGCCGGCACGTCGTTCGGCTCACTGGCCTGGCGGCTGGCGCTGCTCGGCCTGGGCCTCGGCTGCGTGATCACCCCGATGACGGCCACCGCCGTCAGCTCGGTGCCGCACCACCTGGCCGGCATGGCCGCGGCCGGCAACAACGCCTTCCGCCAGGTCGGCGGCGCCCTCGGCCCGGCCGTCCTCGGCACCCTGCTGACCACGCGGGCCACCGACGCCCTGCCCGGCCATCTCACCGACGCGGGCCTTGCCCGGCCGACGGTCGAGACGGTCACCGCGGCGGTGGACCGAGGCGGCCTCGGCGCCGCGGCCGGCCTGGACCTCGGCCCCGACGGGCCCCGCGCCCTGGCGGCCCTCAGCGAGGCCTTCCTGGACGGCCTCCAGCTCTGCCTGCTCGTGGCCGGCACCCTGGCCCTGCTCGCCGCCCTGGTCGCCGCGGTCCTGCTCCGCCCCCGCCGCGAATCCCTCACCAGGGCCGCCGCCTCCCCCGCGCAGGAGCACCCACCGGCCGACGCGGCCACCGACCTCGTACGCGACCATTAGTCACTGATCTCTGCCACTCATCCGAGGAGAGGACCCGACGTGCGCCTGCGCTGTGCTGTGCTCGACGACTTCCAGCAGGTCGCGACCGAACTGGCCGACTGGTCGTCCGTGGCCGGGCAGGTGGACGTCGTGTCCTTCTCCGAACACTTCGGCTCCGAGGACGAACTGGCCGCCGCCCTGGCCGAGTTCGACATCGTGGTCACCCTGCGCGAGCGCGTCCCCTTCCCGGCCGGCCTGCTCGCCCGCCTCCCCCGGCTGAAGCTGCTGATCGCCTCCGGCATGCGCAACACGGTCATCGACTACGCCGCCGCCGAGGCGCACGGCGTCACCGTGTGCGGCACCGCGAGCTCCTCGACCCCGCCCGTGGAGCTGACCTGGGCCCTGCTGCTCGGCCTCGCCCGGGGGATCGTCGAGGAGAGCAACTCCCTGCGGTCCGGCGGGCCTTGGCAGCAGTCGGTGGGCGCCGACCTGCACGGGCGGCAGCTCGGACTGCTGGGCCTGGGGAAGATCGGCAGCAAGGTGGCGCAGGTCGGGCTGGCCTTCGGGATGCGGGTCGGCGCCTGGAGTCAGAACCTGACCGAGGAGCGCGCGGCGGAGGTGGGCGTCGAACTCGCCGCCTCCAAGGAGGAGTTGCTCTCCGACAGCGACTTCGTCTCCGTCCACCTCGCCCTGGGCGACCGCACCCGCGGCCTGCTCGGCCCCGCCGAACTCGCCCTCCTCAGACCCACCGCCTATCTGATCAACACCTCCCGGGCCGCGATCGTCGACCAGGACGCGCTGCTCGCCGCGCTCCACGAGGGCCGGCTCGCGGGAGCGGGCGTCGACGTCTTCGACGTGGAGCCCCTCCCCGCAGGTCACCCCCTGCGCACGGCACCCCGGCTGCTCGCCACGCCCCACCTCGGTTATGTGTCGCGGGCGAACTACGAGACGTACTACGGACAGGCGGTCGAGGGCATCCGGGCCTTCCTGGACGGAAAACCGGTACGACGACTGGGATGAACGACCGTGACCACCTGTCAGCGGAGGCGTTGAACGGGAAGTGCGACGGCGAGTGGTGCCGGCGCACTCCTCGAGTACAAAGGAGAACGTGATGTCTCGCATCGCGAAGACGGCCGCCGTCGCCCTCGGCGCCGGTGCCGTGGTCCTCAGCGGGACCGGCCTGGCCATGGCGGACGCCGGCGCCCAGGGCGAGGCCGTCGGCTCGCCCGGCGTGCTGTCCGGCAACGTCGTGCAGGTCCCGGTCCACATCCCGGTCAACGTGTGCGGGAACACCGTCAACGTGATCGGCCTGCTGAACCCGGTCTTCGGCAACAGCTGCGCCAACCTGAGCGACCACAAGGGTGGTCACCCCGGCCCGGGCGGCTACGGCTACGGCGGCTGACCCACAGTCGTACAACCGGTCGTACCGGCAGTACCGCAGTACCCACGGAAGAGCCCCGGCACCTCGAGCGCCGGGGCTCTCCCCGTGTCCGGAAGGTCATGTCCGGCCGGGAGACACGACCGTCAGGCGTACCGGTAGATCCGACTGACGTCCTCCAGCGACTCCGGTGTCACGTTCCAGGGCGGCATCTTCTCGCGCCGGGCGACGATCCGGCCGTGCTGCCGGTTGGCCGGTCCCGGCGGGGTGGCCGGCAGATAGCGGGCGCCGCGGTGGCGGCTCTGCCAGCGGGACCACTGCAGGTCGACGAAGGCGTGGTGCAGCCAGAAGACGGGGTCGTTGACGGAGGCCCCGCCGAGCATGACCCCGCCGACCCACCGGTGGACCCGGTTGTGGTTGCGCCAGGAGACGGTGCCGCGGCCGGTGCCCCACCCCTCCAGTTTGTTGCGGAACCCCTTGGTGAGCGTGGAGTCCCAGGGCGAGAAGTCGTACACCGGCTCGGCGAGCGCCGACTCCAGCTCGGACTTGGTGGGCAGCGTCATCGGGTCACGGGCCCGGCCGAGGTCCCGGGTGAGGAACTCCCCGTCGGTGACACCCTCCTTGATGGTCCAGTTGCCCGTCCCGTAGGCGAAGGGTCCGGTCGTCACCTGATGGTCCGAGCTCCGCCCGTTGCCGCCGAGCAGGTCCTTGGTCCAGGGCGCGGAGGTCGCCGTACGATTCCGCGTCCAGTCCCAGTACGGCACCGACACCGAGGAGTCGACCCGGCGCAGCGCCTTCTCCAGCTCCAGCAGGAACTGCCGGTGCCAGGGCAGGAAGGAGGGCGTCATGTGCGCCGCCCGCAGCCCGTCCTCGCCGTCGGCCGTGTAGTACTCGATGTGCGTCCGTACGAACTCGTCGTACTCCCCCCGCCGTTTGACCTCCAGCATCGCCTTCACGAACCGCTTCCTCTCGGCGGCCGTGAGCGTGCTGACGTCCTTACGCGTGTACGCCATGTTCGCCCCCCATGTGCATCTTCCCCCCGCTCATCGGCCCCGGCGCGAGATCGCGCAGCTGCTCACCGGGGCCCAGTTCATCGACCGCCGCCCGGGCCGCCGCGAGCGGCGTCGGGTACGAGCGGTAGTGGTCGATCATGCTCAGCCAGGTGCCGTCGGCCCGGCGCATCAGGTGCAGCGGGCGGCCGTCGACGGTGACCTCCCAGTGGATGTTCCGGCCGGATGCGTGTGCCGCGGCCGTCGGGACACCGACGATGTGCCGGCCCCGGTAGGTCTCGTCGAACGCGCCGTCCCCGGGCCGCGGTTCGTCGTGCACGGGCCGGGAGGCGGCGACGACGGGCGCGAGCGCCAGGGCCACGGCCGGCACCAACAGCCCACGCAGCACGTCCCGTCGGGTGCCCTGCGCGGGCCCGCCTCTCGCGCCGCCCTTCGCTGCCGGTTCCGCACCCACGGGTACTCCACCCACGCTGACGACCATGGCCTGCCTTTCCTCGGGTCCGTCTCTCCACCCCGGTAACCGCCCGACGGCCCGCACGGTCACGTCGTAGGGCTCACGGAGTGACCGGGTCCGGACATGCCGACGGGCCCGGACCCGTCGCGGCGGTCCGGGCCCGTCGGCCCTGTCGTGTCGTTCGTACGAGTGCGCAACCCGCCCTTACAGGCCGGGGCCGAGCCCCAGGTTCGCGCCCGGCACCGTCTGGAGCACCGGCGCGAGGACGCCCGCCTGCGGGAGCTTGAGGTCGGGCAGGCCGGCGTTGTCGGCGTTCGGCGGGGTCAGCGGGGCGTCCAGGGACAGGCCCGGCGCGAGGGTGCGCAGGTCGGAGGCGGGCGTCTGGAGACCGACGTGGTCGAAGTCGTCGCCCAGGATGTGCGGCAGCGGGGCGCGCAGGCCGAGACCGGGCAGGCCGCCGTGCACCGGCAGCTGCGGGATCACACGCTCGGGGATGAGGCGGCCCTCGACGTACCGCGGTCCGTCCGGCTTGCCCGGCATGGGCACGGGGATCTCGCCGCCGACCTTGGGCAGTGCGATGTTGAGGGCCTGCTCGGCGCCCTCCAGCGGCACGGGGACGGGGACCGTGCCGACCGCGGCGGCGGGGGTCGCGGTGGCGGCGCCCACGGCGGCCGCGACGCCGGTCAGGACGGCGGCAAGGGTTCCTCGGGTGGTCGACTTCATCTCGGGTACGGTCCCTTTCGGACGGTCGGAGGGCTCTGCGTGCGTACCGAGTAACGAGGCCGCCGACGGCATCAGTTCAAGTTTCGCCCGGGTGCAGCAGTAGTCAGCTTGTCGAGAAGTCCCACCAGTTGAACGGTCCGACCCGTCCTCCCGGCCCGGCCGGTCCCGTCGACGGCGACCGGGCCCGTGGGCGGATCCCGGTCGCCGTTGGATCAAGTCCCCGCGTCAGCCGCGCAGTTTGCGGGCCGGCAGGACGACGTGGGCCGCCGAGTTGAGGGTCTCCTCGGAGCCCGCGAACGCGGCCAGCGCCTCCGCCTCCAGCGGCTTGCCCGGCTCGGCCTCGGGCCAGGGGCGGGTGGTGAACACCAGGTAGGCGTAGCCGCGCTCCTCGACGGCCGCGAGCCACTCGGGCGGCGGGACGCACTGGGCGTTGCAGCCCGGCATGGTGACGACGGCCTGGCCGCCCTCGACGAGCATGCTGACCGGCAGGCTCGGCCGGGTGGCGGCGTCGACGAGCTCACCGCCGACGGGCAGCCCGGCGTTCTTGAGCAGCTGCGCCACGGCGGCGGAGGAGGCCTCGGGGCCGTTCGGCGCGTCCCCGAGGGGATAGGCGAGGAGATAGGGCATGTCGCCGTCGGGGGCCTCGCCGCTCCAGGCAAGCACGACGAGCGTGCCCAGGTCGGCGGCGCCGAACGGGCGGGTTTCGCTTGAGGTTGAGGTCACCGCGCGACCTTATCGACGCTCCGGAAGGCCCCCTGACGCCTCATCACCCGACCGGGCGATCGTGCCCGCCGTGTCCACACGAACGGGGGACGGCGCTCGAACACGGCCGAGGGCCGACTCCGCGCGGTGAGGACTCGCCGAGGAGTCCGCCGGGGGAATCGGCCCTATCGGTGAAACGCCGGGAAACGTAGGAAATCGCCGGGAATCCCCGACAAACGCCGCCGGAATTACGTCACTTCTGCAGCGGAAGCCCGCCGAGCAGCCCACCGGTGTTGTTCAGCGCGGCGGTCGCGCCCTTCACGGTGTTGAGCAGCGAGTCCTTGTTCTCGGTGTCGAGGGCGTTCGACTGGTGCTGCAGCGGCATGACGTCGACCGGGTCCACGCGACCGCTGGTGAGCGTGTTCACCGCACCGTTGAGGCTGGTGGGCGTCACATCGGAGGCGTTGTAGGCGAACGCGGGCGCGGCGGCACCGACGAGGGCCACGGAACCGGCAACGACTGCGGCGGCCTTCAGGGACTTCATCGGGTTCGGGTTCCTTTCTTCGGCAACTCAAGTCACCAGGTGGAATTCTGACGCCGTGCCTAACGACTTCCCACGGGGCGGGAAACCCCGGAAGCAGAAAATTTCTGCGGCCCACCCGAATGAACGGTGCGTCCGATCCGCGTTTCTCATCCTCATATGAAAAGGCCGCCGGGCCGACCCGGAATGGATCGGCCCGACGGCCTTTCGACGTGCCCCACCAGCCTGCCCCCACCAGCGTGCGCCTACGGGCGTACGTCTTTCGGCATACGCCCCCAGGCACACGCCCGTAGGCGCGCGCCCGGCGTCAGCTCGTCGGCAGCGCGGGCAGCGCCGGCGGCGCCACCGGGAGCGAAGGTGCCGCCGGAAGCGCCGGCAAGGCCGGCAGTCCGGGCAGGCTCGGGGCGGGCAGGCCGCCGCCCAGCAGGGTGGCGGCGAGGACGTTGACCAGTCCGGTCAGGACACCGGTGACCGCGGGGACGACCTGCGACACATCGCCGGAGGTGACCGCCGCGAGCAGGGTGGTGACCGCCTTCTGGAGGGCGGCGAGGGCGTCGGCCGTGAGGTCGGCGGGCGCCTGCGCCTGCGCCTTGGCGTCGTCCGCCTCGACGTCGCCGCCGCTCTTGGTGGTGGGCAGCCCGGGCAGGGCCGGCACGGCCGGCAGCGCCGGAGCCGTCGGGACGGCCGGCACCGCCGGAACCGCCGGTGCCGCAGGAACCGCCGGAGCGGCCGGGGCCGCGGCGGTGACCTTGGCGATGGCGTCCTTCACCGCGTCGCCCAGCTTGGTCGCCTGGTCGGCGGAGAGCTGGCCGTTGTCGGCGCCGAGCACCGCGTTGAGCAGGTCGGTGACCGGGGTGAGCACGGTGCCGAGGTTGCCCAGGCCCTTCACCTGGGCGAGGAGCGCGTCCGCGCCGGGGACGGGCGCATGCGCCGCAGCCTGGACGCTCCGCTCCCGGGCCGAGTAGGCGTCGACCGCGACGGCCGCCGGTGCGGCGAGGCCGATGAGGAGGGTGGCGCTGAGGGCGGTGGAGGCGATACGCCGTGCGGGCAGAGCACGCATGGGTGTTCCTTTCGGTGGTGCGTCGGATCTTGAGCCCACCGTGAAAGCGCCCACTGCACTCTGCAACCGAGCGAACACGCCCGGCCACGCCCCGGTCCCGGCACCTTCGACGTCCTCCCTGGTGAGAAGCGCGTCGACGGGTGCACGCCAAGTCCGGCACCCCACCCCCCATTCGGGGCAACGAGAACCGGCCGCCCGCCCGTGATGGAACCACGGGAGGACGGCCGGCCCAGGGTGTTGCGCTGCGTCGACAGACGTCAGTCGTTGACGCACTCGTTGCCGAACGCGGGGTTCAGCAGCGCGATGACGTTGACGGTGTTGCCGCAGACGTTGACCGGCACGTGGACCGGCACCTGGACGACGTTGCCCGACAGCACGCCCGGGGAGTGGGCGGCAGCGCCGTGCGCGTCGCTGTCGGCGGAAGCGATGCCGGCGCCGCCGGCGACGGCCGCGGCGGCGACGGTGGTAAGGGCCAGGCCCTTCGCGATACGCGACATGGAGAGGTGCTCCTTGGGGGTTGACACAAACATCCGGGCGGACACCCGGCGCTGTGTCAACGCGCGGCGCCCGCGCGGGTTGTGCCGCCAATGGGGTGATCCCGAAAAGAGGGCCCCTTCACCATTCCGACACACTTGTCACGTTTCGCCGGATTAATACGGATAGCGGCTAGAGTTGCGCACCTCCTCACACACCCCTATAGCAAGCAAATCGCATTCATGACGCCCCCCTGACTTCCCGAAAGGGCCAAGCCGGTCATGCGCATTTCTCTGGGTCCGCCGCTGCGCCGTGCGACGGTGGGAGTCCTCGCCCTCGCGACGATCTGGGTACCCGGCGGTGCGCGGGCCGCCGCGCCGCCCGCCACCGAGGCGCAGCGCGTCCCCTTCGCCGAGCGCTACCACGCGGTGCAGCACGGCGGCATCGTCCGCGCGGCCAACGCGGCCATCAGCTGCCGCACCGGCGCCACCGCAAGTACCCCCGCCTGCCCGGCCGTTCGCGAGGGCGGCCGGGGCGCGAACGGTGACTTCGACATGTTCTACGTCGATGTCGACCGCGACCCGAACACCTACAACTCCTCCCGCGCCGAGGTCCGGCTGCCGCAGGGCGCCCGGGTGACGTACGCGCGCCTGTACTGGGGCGGCAACCTCAAGGTGGGCGAGCAGAAGCCGCCGAAGGACAACGGGCGGGTGCTGATCGCGGAGCCCGGCGGGGAGTACAAGCAGGTCCTCGCGGACACGGTCGTGGGACACCGGGCGGCGAAGGGCGCGGACGCGTTCCAGGCCTCCGCGGACGTCACGAAGCTGGTCCGGGAGAGCAGTTCGGGCCTGTACACCGTGGCGCAGGTCAATGTGGCGATGGGGAGGTCGGCCGCCGGCGCGTGGGGCGGCTGGACGCTGGTGGTGGCGTACGAGAACGCGGCGGAGCGGCTGCGGCGGCTGTCCCTGTGGGACGGTTTCGACTCGCTGGAGCCCGGCGCGGGCCGCGAGATCCGGCTGCGCGGGGCGCGGATTCCGAAGGGCGCCGGCGGCCGGGTCGGGCTCGTCGCGTACAACGGCGACCGCGCACGCACCGGAGATTCGCTCACACTGTCGACCGGCCGTGGTTCGAACACCCTGTTGGCCGATTCCGCCAACCCCGGTGACGACGTACTGAATTCCACCATCTCGGAGCCCGGCGCGGCCCCGGAGTCCCGGGTTCCGGCGTACTCGAACACGCTCGGCTACGACTCCGATGTGTTCGATCTCGGCAGCGCTCTGCGACGCGGCGGTGACCAGCTGGCCTTCCGGCTCGTTTCCCAGCGGGACGCGGCATGGGCCGGCGTGCTCTTCGCGGCCGTCGACGCACAGCAGTGAGGCGCGTTCCCGCCCGCAGTCCCGAGCGCCGTCCGTGAGCGAGGAAACCGCGCAATGCACCTGTCAGCACCCGACCCTCGGCCACGGGTCCTGCACCTCACCCAGCCGGTGGACGGCGGGGTCGCCCGTGTCGTCACGGACCTGACGCGGGCTCAGCTCGCGGCCGGCCTGCACGTCACCGTCGCCTGTCCGCAGAGCCCGCTCACGGACCGGCTGCGGTCGCTGGGCGCGGAGGTACGGCACTGGGAAGCGGCGCGGTCACCAGGACCGACACTCGTGCGAGAGGTACGCCGGCTGCGGCACGTGCTCGCGGACGTGCGGCCCGATCTGGTGCACGCGCACAGCGCCAAGGCCGGGCTGGCCGGGCGGCTCGCGGTGCGGGGGCGGATCCCCACGGTGTTCCAGCCGCACGCCTGGTCGTTCGAGGCGGTCGGCGGGACCACGGCGGCGCTGGCGCTCAGGTGGGAGCGGTGGGGGGCGCGTTGGGCCTCCAGGGTGGTGTGTGTGAGCGAAGGGGAGCGCGCGACCGGCGTGCACGCCGGGATCGACGGCCGCTGGACGGTCGTACCGAACGGCATCGACCCCGAGCGCTTCCACCCCGCGGCCGTGGACACCGTACGGGCCACGCTGTTGCCCGAGGGGGATCCGGCGGCTCCGCTCGTGGTCTGTGTGGGGCGGTTGTGCCGGCAGAAGGGGCAGGACGTCCTGCTGGAGGCGTGGGAGGCCGTGGTGCGGCGGGTGCCCGCGGCCCGGCTGGTGCTCGTCGGGGACGGTCCTGACCGCGCCGGACTCGCCGCCCGCGCGCCCGCGTCCGTGCTGTTCGCGGGGGCCGTCGCCGACCCGGTCCCCTGGTACCAGGCCGCCGATCTGGTGGTGCTGCCCTCGCGCTGGGAGGGCATGGCCCTCGCGCCGCTGGAGGCGATGGCCTGCGGGCGGCCCGTGGTGGTGACCGACGTGGACGGCGCCCGGGAGAGCCTGCCGCCGGAGCTGGCGCCGCGCTGTCTCGTACCCCCGGACCGTCCGGCCCGACTCGCCGACGCCGTGGCCGAGTTGCTGCTCGACCCGCTGCTGCGCGAGTCGCTCGGCCACCACGGGCGCCGATACGTCCTGACCACGCACGACGTGCGGCACGCGGCCGAGGCGGTCGCGGCCGTGTACCGCGAGCTGCTGGGCGACGCGCCCACCGCACCCGTCGTGCCCACCGAGTGCAGGGAGCCCATCCCCTCGTGACTGCGGAAAGTACGGTCCCCTCGCCCGGCGGGCAGCCACGGGATCTCGGATTCTCACCCCTCTCGGTCATGCCGCGCGGCACCGCCGCCGGTTTCCGGTTCCCCGCCCGCCGGCCGCCGGCCCGGCCCGCGTCCCCGGTGCCGCTGCTCGCCGCGGACCTCGCCGGCGCCCTGGTCGGTACCGTCGTCCTGGCCAGGGCCCCGCACGGACCGCTCCTGATGGCGCTGCTGGTCGCCGCGTCGATGCTGCTGCGCACCCAGGTGCCGCGCCCGGTGCCGGGCGTCCTGGACGAACTGCCCACCGTCTGCGGCCGGATCGCGGTGTCCTGGATGGCGCTCGCGTCGCTCGTCGCGGCGCACTCCCCGCAGCACGCGCTCTCCGCGCGCACCCTGCTCCTCGGCTTCCTGATCCAGTCGGCGGCGTCCTCGGCCGGCCGCGGTCTGGTGCACTGGCGCCGCCGCACGGCCCGGCTGACCCGCCCCCGTACCGCCCTCGTGATCGGCCCGGCGGCGACCGCCCAGCGCGTGGCCGCGTCCGTCCTGCGCCACCCGCGCTCCGGCGTGCTGCCGGTCGGCGTCGTCGCCGAACACCCGGACGGCACCGACGGGTTGCCCGTTCTGACGACAGGTCAGGAGGTGCAGCGCGCGCTCATCCAGAACGGCGTACGGGACGTGCTCTGCGTGCATCCCTCGGTACGGACCCAGCAGGGGCCGCTGCTGCGGGCGCTCGCCGAGTCGGGGTGCGCGGTGTGGGAGGTCGACGCGGACTCACCGTCGTACGCATCCAACCACCAGTTCGCCGGGTTCTCCTGCCGCCGGCTCGACATGGGTTACGGGCGGCGGCGCGGGAGCGTCGGCAAGCGGGCGCTGGACGTGCTGGTGTCCGGGACGCTGCTCGCGCTGGTCAGCCCGCTGCTGCTGGTGTGCGCGGTGGCGCTGCGGCTCAGCGACGGGCCCGGGGTGGTCTTCCGGCAGGAGCGCATCGGCAAGGACGGGCGCCCCTTCACGCTGCTGAAGTTCCGCACCCACCGCCCGGTCGACGAGCACGAGTCGGCGACCCGCTGGAGCGTGGCGAACGAGCACCGCATGTCGTGGTTCTGCCGCTTCCTGCGCCGCACCTCGCTGGACGAGCTGCTCCAGCTGTGGAACGTCTTCTGGGGCGACATGAGCCTGGTCGGGCCGAGACCCGAACGCCCTTATTTCGTCGCCCAGTTCAGCAAGACCTACCCCGGCTACGCGGCCCGTCACCGGATGCGGACCGGCATCACCGGGCTCGCCCAGATCCACGGGCTGCGCGGCGACACCTCGATCGAGGACCGGGCCCGCTTCGACAACGCCTACATCGACAACTGGTCGCTGTGGCAGGACATCTGCATCCTCCTGCGCACCGCCGCCTCACTCGTGCGTCCGACGGGAAGCTGAGCCGATGAGCCACGCGCTGACCCTGCCCAGGGTGCGGGAGTGGTCCCCCGTCCTCCCGGTGATCGCCGTGATCGCCCTGCTCGGACTGCCCCTCGCACCCGGCGGCGACGGGGGTGCGGGCCCGGCCGACGCGGTCTCCGCGCTGGTGGTGCTGTACTGCGGGATCCGGCTCGTCCGGGACCGCCGGCGCCCCCTGACCCGTACCTCCGCCGTGGTCCTCGGCCTGCCCGTGATCGGGCTCGCGATCGCGGCGATGGGGGCGGCCTCGCCGGGCGCGGGCATCGGCGGCCTGGGCCGCTACCTCCAGGTCTTCGTGCTGGTGCCGGCCGCCGTCGTGCTGCTGACCCGCGAACGCGGCGACTTCCGCCTGCTGGCCTGGTCGTTCGTCGGCCTCGCGCTGTGGCAGGGGGCGATCGGCGTGCACCAGTTCGTCACCGGGACCGGCGCCTCCTACCAGGGCGAGGACATCCGGGCCGTCGGCACCTTCGGAGCGAGCGACGTGATGGGGATGGCCACGGTCGTCTCCTTCGGACTGATCTGCGCACTGGGCCTGGCACTGGGGCCTGTCGGCCGAACTGCCGTACGGCAGCGGGCCCTTGCCGTCGGCTGCGCGCTCGCCCTGCTGATCCCGCTCGCCCTGTCCTTCAGCCGCGGGGCGTGGATCGCCACGGCCGTGACCTGCCTGGTGCAGCTGGTCCTCGCCGGGCTGCGGCGGGCGCTGAAGGTGGGCGCGGTCGCCGTCGCCGCCGGAGTGATCCTGGTCGGCGGCTTCGGGGTCGGCTCGGCGATGCTTCAGGAGCGGATCGACAGCATCACCCAAGTCACGGACGCACCCGACCAGTCGGTCGTCGACCGGTACACGATGTGGGCGGCGGCCGTCGACATGTGGCGCGAACAGCCGCTCACCGGCGTCGGGTTGAAGGGTTTCCCCGAACACCGGGACGCGCACGCCTCCCTCGCCCTGTCCGCCGGCAGCGACACCGAGGGCGCGGGCGCGGCCTTCCGCAAGCAGCCTCTGCTCTCCCCGCACAACATGTACCTGCTGGTCCTCGCCGAACAGGGCCTCATCGGCCTGCTCGCCCTCGCGGGCAGCTGGCTGGCCCTGCTGGTGTGCGGCCTGCACGGCCTGTGGCGCGCGCGGAAGTCGGGCACCGGCCTCGACTGCGCACTCGTCGCCTGCGGGCTGCTGGTCTGGCAGTTGATCGACTTCGTGTACGCCGACATCGGCGGCCCCTCGACCGTGCTGACGGCGGTGTGCTTCGGGCTGGTGGCCTGGTGGTCGCTGGTCGGAGCCCGCGGCTCGGACCCGGCGCCGGCCCCCGCGCTCTCCGTCGCCCCGCGCGCCGAGGAGGCCGCGGCACGATGACAGTGACGCCCTCACGGACCCCCGGGACCGACGCCGACACCGACGCCGACGCCAAGGCGGCCGTCCCCGCGGCCCGGACCCAGTCCGACGGCGTCACCGAACTCGCCCCCGTCTCCCGCGGGTTCCTCGCCAAGGCCGCGTTCGTCACCGCCACGATGTCCATCGCGGGCGCCCTGCTCGGACTGATCCGCGACCAGGCGCTGGCCCGGCTGTTCGGGGCCGGCAGCGAGACGGACGCGTTCCTGGTCGCCTGGACGGTGCCGGAGTTCGCGGCCACGCTGCTGATCGAGGACGGGCTCGCCTTCGCGCTGATCCCGGCGTTCAGCCTGGCCCTGGCCCGCCGCGCGCAGGGCGCCCCCGGCGACCCGGTGCGCGCCCTGGTCGCCACCACGCTGCCCCGCCTCGCGCTGGCCTTCGTCGCGGTCGGCGCCCTCCTGGTCGCCGCCGCGCCCTGGGTGGTCGAGGCCCTCGCCCCGGGCCTGCCCGACCGCGCCCTCGCGGTGGACTGCACCCGCCTGACGGCGACCTGCGTACTGAGCTTCGGCCTGGCCGGCTACTGCAGCGCGGCCCTGCGCGCCCACCGCCGCTTCCTGGCCCCGGCCGCGATCTACATCGCCTACAACACCGGCATCATCACCGCGATGTTCGTCCTCGGCGGACGCTGGGGGGTGCGCTCGGCGGCGGTCGGTGTCGCGGTCGGCGGACTCCTGATGGTGGCGATCCAGGCGCCCACCCTGGTACGGCAGTTGAGGCGCGGGGCGAAGTCGGCGGCGGGCGCGGCCGGGACCGGTGTGGAGGCGGCCGGTGCGGGCACCGACGCGGCGGACGGCGCCGGCACTGGCGCGGGTGGCTCCGGCAGCACTGGCACTGGCGTCCGCGCCGGCAAGCAGACCGTGCGCCCCATCGACTTCGCCCTCGTCGCCACCGTGCTGCTGTTCGCCCTGTGCCGTCAGTCGCAGGTGCTCATCGAGCGCTTCCTCGGCTCCACCCTCCCCGCCGGCGCCATCTCGCACCTGAACTACGCGCAGAAGGTCGCGCAGATCCCGATGACGCTGTCGATGATGCTGTGCACGGTCACCTTCCCGGTGGTCGCGCGGGCGCTCGCCGACGGCGACACCGAGCGGGCCCGCAGCCGGGTGGAGCGCGATCTGGCGCTTGCCGCGTCCATGGTGCTGCTCGGCGCGGCCACGGTGATCGCCTGCGGCCCGCAGATCATCGAACTCCTCTTCCAGCGGGGCGCGTTCACCGCCCAGGACACGGCGGCGACGGCGAGCGTGATGCGCGTGTACGCCCTCGGCCTGCTCGGCCAGACGCTCACCGGCGTCCTGGTCCGCTCCTACTTCTCGGCCGGCCGGGCCACCTGGTACCCGGTCGTCGCGATGGCCGTCGGCATCGTCGTGACGTCCTGGATCGGCGCGTGGACGCTCGCCCCGTGGGGCGTCTCCGGCATCGCCCTCGCCAACGCGGCCGGCATCACCGTCACCGCCGTCCTCCTGCTGGCCGGCATGGGCCCGCGCAGCGTGCCGATCCGCACCCGGCGGGTGCTGGCGGAGCTGAGCAGGCCGGCGCGGGCCGCGGTGGTCGCCACGGTGGCCGGGGCGTTCGTCGCGAGCCGGGTCGACGCCGCCGTGCCCGGGCTCGCCGCCGGCACGGTCACCGTCGCCGCCGTCTTCCTCCTCCTGTGCTGGGCCCTCGACGCCGAGGGCGTCGTCCCCGCACTCCGTTCCGTCCGTTCCGCGACCCGAAGGCTGACGCATGGCCGCACCCGTTGACTCCCCAGCCACCGCCGGCCGCCGCGCGCCCGGCCCGGTCCCGTGGGTGGCGATGTACCACTCCGTCGGTGACTGCTCGGACGACCCGTACCGCATCACCGTCACCCCCGGACGTCTCGACGCCCAGCTCAAGTGGCTGGGCCGGCGCGGCCTGCGGGGCGTCTCCATGGCCGACCTGCTCGCCGCCCGGGCCCGCGGCGAGGGCCGCGGCCTGGTCGGGCTGACCTTCGACGACGGGTACGCCGACTTCCTCGACGGCGCCCTGCCGGTGCTGCGGCGGCACGGCTTCGGCGCCACCCTCTTCGTGCTGCCCGGCCGGCTCGGCGGCGACAACGCCTGGGACCCGCTGGGCCCGCGCAAGCCGCTGCTGACCGCCGACGGCATCCGGCGCGCGGCCGACGAGGGCGTGGAGATCGGCTCGCACGGCCTCACGCACGTCGACCTCACCAAGGCGAACGACACCACGCTCAGGACCGAGGTCGCCGAAAGCCGTTCCGTGCTCGCCGAGTTGACGGGCGTGCTGCCCATCGGCTTCTGCTACCCGTACGGCACGATCGACCAACGGGCCATGGACGCCGTACGGGACGCCGGATACGCCTACGCCTGCGCCATCGACCCCGGCGAGCTCAACGGCCTGCTCGCACTCCCCCGCGTGCACATCGGGCAGAACGACACCGCCGTACGCCTCCATCTCAAGTACCGGCTGCACCGCCTGCGTCGGCGTCCCGTCGAGGGGCTGCGGTGAAGGCGCTGCATGTCATCACCGGCCTCGGCGTGGGTGGCGCCGAGCAGCAACTGCGGCTGCTGTTGCGGCACTTGCCGGTCGACTGCGATGTCGTGACGCTGACCAACCCGGGCGCGGTCGCCGACGGTCTGGTCGCGGACGGGGTGCGGGTCACCCACCTCGGCATGGCCGGCAACCGTGACCTGGCCGCGCTGCCCCGGCTGGTCCGGCTGATCCGCTCGGGCCGCTACGACCTCGTGCACACCCACCTCTACCGCGCCTGCGTCTACGGCCGGCTCGCCGCCCGGCTCGCCGGGGTGCGCGGGATCGTCGCCACCGAACACTCCCTGGGCGACTCCCAGATGGAGGGCCGCAGCCTCACCGCGGGCGTGCGCGGGCTCTATCTGGCCAGCGAGCGCCTCGGCCGTTCCACGGTCGCCGTCTCCCCCACCGTCGCCGACCGGCTCAAGCGCTGGGGCGTGCCCGGGCCGCGCATCGAGGTCGTCCCGAACGGCATCGACCTGACCCGCTTCGGCTTCGACCCGGTCCGGCGCCACCGCACCCGCCAGCGGCTCGGCCTGCCGGAGGGCGCGTACGTCGTGGGCGGGATCGGCCGGCTCACGGCGGGCAAACGCTTCGACGTCCTCATCCACGCCCTGGCCCGACTGCCGCAGGACTACTGGCTGTTGCTGGTCGGCGGCGGTCCGGAGGAGAACGTCCTGCGGCGCACCGCGCACGAGGCCGGGGTCGCCGACCGGGTCCTGTTCACCGGCGAACGCCCCTACGTCTCCGACGGCACCCCCGGCCCCGATCTGCCCTCCCTCACCGCCGCGATGGACCTGCTCGGCTCGCCGTGTCCCGAGGAGGCGTTCGGCCTGGCGATCATCGAGGCGCTGGCGTCCGGGCTGCCCGTGCGCTACGCGTCCTGCCCCGCCATCGAGGACCTGCCTCCCGGCGCCGCGGCCGGCGCGCGCCAAGTGCGGGGCGGGGCCGAGGAGTTCGCCGCCGCGATCGCCTCGGCCCGCGCCGCGGAACCGGGCCCGCGCGCGGCCCCCGACGCGGCCCGCCACTACTGCATCACCCGCAGCGCCGCCCAGTTGATGAACGTCTACGCGGCCGCGGTTCCCCAGAAGTCGTCGCCCTTGTCCCCGTCCCCTTCACCCCAGGGAGCCAGTTCCCCATGACCGAGAACACCTCAGGCCCACGCCGCCCCGCCGCCCTGACCCGCGCCCGGGCCCTGCCCCCGTGGACCCTCGTCGCGGCCGGCGCCCTCGTCGGCGGTCTGCTCGGCGGCGGGTACGGCCTGGTCCAGCCCGCGCAGTACACGGCCACCAGTTACGTCGTCGCCGTCCCCACCGAGAAGTCCGACCCGGCCTCCGCGCTGGGCTTCGCGCAGGCCTACGGGCGGGTCGCGACCCAGCTCGCGGTGCTCGGGGACGCGCAGGTGTGGGCGGGCGTGCCGGTGAAGACGCTCCAGTCGAGCGTGCAGACGGCGACCTCGCCGGACGCCCCGATGGTCGCGATCACCGCCACCTCCGAACGCCCCGACCGCGCCGCCGACATGGCCAACGCCGTCTCCCGCGCCCTGACCCGGCACGCGAACGACGTCAAGGCCACCACCAACGTCGAACTCCAGCAGTTCGCCCGCGCCACCAAGCCGACCGCGCCCTCCTCCGCCTCCCCGGCGGTGACCGGACTGGTCGGGGCGAGCGCGGGCGGGCTGCTCGGCGGCCTGGTGCTGCTGGTACGTCCGCGCCGGACCGCCACCGCCGAGGCGGGCCGGCCCGCCTCGGTGCCCGGCCCGGCCGTCCCCGCCGAAGCCCACGGCCAGCTGTGACCTACACGACCCGACTGGTCACCGACGAGGGCGAGTTCGCCGAACTCGCCGCGGACTGGGCGCGGCTGTACGCCCGTTGCCCGTCCGCGACCCCGTTCCAGAGCCACGCCTGGCTGCACTCGTGGTGGCTGTCCTACGGCAGCCCCGGCCGCCTTCGGCTGCTCCTGGTGCGCGACGGCGCCGAACTCGTCGGCGTGGCACCGCTGATGCGGGTCCGGCGTCCGGTGCCCGCGCTCGTGCCGCTGGGCGGGGCGATCTCCGACTACGGGGACGTCCTGCTGGACGAGGAGCGCGGCGAGGAGGCCGTCACCGCGCTCACCGAGGGGCTGGCCGCCTGTGCCCGCACCGCGCTGATCGACCTGCGCGAGGTGCGGCCCGGCGGCGCGGCCGAGCGGGTCTACGAGTGCTGGCGCGGGCCGCGCCGCCGGGTGGGCGACTCGCTGTGCCTGGAGCTGCCCGCCCTGCCGATGACCGACCTGGTCGCCCGGCTGCCCTCGGGCAAGGCCCAGCGGGTCCGCGCCAAGCTGCGCAAGCTGACCGCGCTCGGCGTCGAACGGCACGTCGTGACCCCGGACGAGGTGGACAAGGCGCTGCGCCGGCTGCTGGAGCTGCACCAACTCCAGTGGCAGGGCCGGAAGGTGACGTCAGAGCATCTGCGGCCCCGGTTCTGCGAGCACCTGGTGCGCTCGGTCGGGCCGATGGTCCGCTCCGGGGACGCGGTCGTCACCGAGTTCCGGCTCGACGACGACGTGGTGGCCGTCGATCTCACGCTGCTGTCCCGCCGGCTTGCGGGCGGTTATCTGTACGGCGCCCACCCGTGCCTGCGCGAACGCAAGGCGGACGTGGCCGTGATGCTCCTCGACGCGTGCGCCGAGCATGCCCGGGGGACGCTGAGCCTGCTGCGCGGCAACGAGCCGTACAAGCATCACTGGCGGCCCGAACCCGTCGTGAACCAAAGGCTGTTGCTGGCCAGGCGCCGTACCGCCCCGCTGCTCGCGGCGGCCGTCTGTGACGTGGCGGCGCGGCGGCGGGGCAAGGAGCTGGTGCGGACGTGGAGGGAGCGCGGTGGCGGCGGACCGTGAACGGCCCGCCGCCGGTCCGGACTCACCGGTTGCGCGACCACCAGTCCAGGCGCAGACACAGCTTCCCGCCGAGCCAGTACTCGACCCAGTCGCCGAGATCCATCGGCGAGCAGTTGGCCGGGTGTGCCGGGGTGGGCTGCGGGCCGGGCTCGGTCGGCTTGGGCGGTGTGGTCGGAGTGGTCGGTTCGGTCGGCTTGGGGGGTGTGGTGGGCTCGGTCGGTGTGGTCGGGGTGTCGGTGCGGCCGAAGAGGACGGACCGGTAGACCTTCGACGACTTGGGATTGGACGAGCACTGCCACACGCCGTGCGGGCAGTAGTCGGTCAGCGTGTTGTACAGCGGCTTGTGCTCGTCCATCCAGGCGAGCATCCGCTTCATGTACTCGGCGTTGTCGCCGTTGCGGAAGAGTCCCCATTCCGGATAGGAGATGGGCTTGCCGTGGGATTTGGCGAAGTCCACGTGCTCCTGGAGTCCGTAGGGCTCTTTCACCTGCTCGTCGAAGGTCAGGCCCGACGGCTGGTCGTAGGAATCCATGCCGAGGATGTCGACGGTGTCGTCACCCGGATAGCACTGCGTCCAGGGAATGGCGTCCCGGCCGCGGGTCGGCGTGAAATCGAACCGGAATTTCTGGCCCGGCACCGACCGCATGGTGGTGACGATCCTGTTCCAGTACTTCTTCCAGGACTCGGGGTCCGGTCCGCAGCGGGAGGTGTAGGTGGTGCCGTTCATCTCCCAGCCGAGCACGATCACCGTGTCCGGCACCTTCAGGTCGACAAGCCGCTGGGCGAGCGCCTTGAAGTGCCGGTCGAAGTCGCCGGCCGCGCCCTGCCGCAGCAGCGCCCGCACCTGGTAGTCGGAGACGCCCTCCTCGTTGCGCTCCAGCATGGGGACGTTGAGGACGAGCATCCGGTCGTCCCGCTCGGTGCGCCAGTCCGCCCACACGTCGAGGAACCCGGGCGGTCCCTCGATGTTGCTCCAGCGGTCGCCGGGCAGGTAGGTGTGCCCGACCCGCAGCTCGGCGCCGCCCAGCCAGCGGCTGAGCTCGGCGATCCGGGCCACCCCGCGGGCGCCGTAGTCGAGGTAGGCGCCGAAGGCCGGGGTGTCCTTCTTGGGCTCGGCGGACGGGGTCTTGGTCGGCGGGGTCTGCACGGACGGGGTCTGGGCGATCGGGACCTGGGCGGCCGGGGTCTGGGCGGGCAGGGGCTGGGGGGCCGTCGGGGCCTCCACCGCCGGCTGCGGCACCGCGGGTGCCGGGGACGTCGGCGTCGGAGCGGGAGGATCGGCGACCCGCACCACCCCCGCGGCGAAGCCAGGTCCGGACGCCAGGACAGCCGACACGACGACGGTGGCCGTCACGACCGCCAGCCGCCGGGACCGGGGACGTCGCTGCTGGGTCATACCTGCTCCTTTCTCCACTCTCGAATCTGCACTCTCGGACTTCCTTTACTGACACTCAGTCATATGAACGGCAATCACGCCACCGCCACTACGGCCTTCGAGTGAGAAGAAAAAATGCCCGTGTCGCTGTTTGACATCCGCGTCCCCGCGGTTCTCCTGCGAATCGACCGGAATCCCTTTCACCACGGCACACTCGGCGCCGTGCGCTCGCTCGGCAGAGCGGGGGTGAATGTGCACGTGATCGCGGATTCCACCGGAAGTCCCGTTTCCCGATCGCGTTTTGTACGTCAATTGCACCCACCGCCGCCACCGGGCGCGGCCGCGCACGACATCGCCGTGGCACTGCGCCGGGTGGCCGCCCGGATCGCCCGCCCCGCCGTGCTGATCCCGATGGACGACGCGAGCGCCGTCGCGGTGGGCGGGCTGCGCGACGAACTCGCGCCCTCCTACCTGCTGCCCGCGATGCCCGGCGCGGTGCCCGGGCGCGTCGCCGACAAGGCCGAACTGGCCGACCTGTGCGCCGCGTTGGAGGTCCCGCACCCGACCACGCTGATCCCCGACAGCCCGGCCCAGGCCGCCACCGCCGCCTGGCAGCTCGGCCTGCCGCTGGTGGCGAAGTGGAGCCGGCCCTGGCTGGTGCCGACCGGCACGGGCCTGCGCAGCACCGTCGTCGTGCGCTCGGCACAGGAGGCGCGCGAGCTGTACCTGCGCTCCGAGGAGGCGGGCAGCCGGCTGCTGCTCCAGGCGTTCCTGCCGCCGGGCCCCGAGCGCGACTGGTTCTTCCACGGCTACGTCGACCGCTCGGGCGCCGTCCGCGGCGGTGGCGCGGGCCTCAAGCTGCGGGCCTGGCCGCGCGGCGCGGGCCTGACGGCGCTGGGCCGCTGGACGCCCAACCCGCAGGTGACGGCCCTCGCCGAACGCCTCACCGGCGAACTCGGCTACCGCGGCATCCTCGACCTCGACTTCCGCCGCTGCGGCCGCACCGGCCGCTATCACCTCCTCGACTTCAACCCGCGCCCCGGCGCCCAGTTCCGCCTCTTCGCCGACGGCGCGGGACTGGACGTCGTACGCGCCCTGCACCTCGATCTGACCCACCGTCCGCTGCCGGCGCCGGCGCCGCTGGCCGGGCGGGAGTTCGTGGTGGAGAACTACGCACCGCTGGCCGCGCTGCGCCCCGCCCCCGCCGGCCGCGAACTGGCCTGGCACGCCGACGACGACCGGGAACCCGGCCGCGCCCTGTGGCCCCTGTGGGGCCGCCATGTCTCCACCCGCCTCCGCGACCGCGTACGCGGCCCCGGCGCGGTGCCAGGCCCCCCGGCACCCGCCCGCGTGGTCCACCAGGCCGCCGCCCCGGCACCCGGCCTGTCCCCCCGCACCCACCCGTCCGACCTGTCCGACCCGTCCGACCTCTCCGACGACGAGAAAGCGAGCAGTTGCTGATGTACGACCTGCTGGTGGTGGGCGCGGGCCCGTACGGCCTGTCCATCGCGTCCCACGCCGCGGCCGCCGGGCTGAGCCTGCGTGTCTTCGGCCGGCCGATGGCCTCCTGGCGCGACCACATGCCCGGCGGCATGTTCCTCAAGTCGGAGCCGTGGGCCTCCAACCTCTCGGACCCGGCGGCCCGTTGGCGCCTGGACGTCTACTGCGAGGGCCAGGGCGTGGCCGCGCGGCACGGGGAGCCGATCCTGGTCGAGATGTTCGCCGAGTACGGCCTCTGGTTCGCCCGCAACGCCGTCCCGGAGGTGGACGAGCGGACGATCACCCGCGTCGCGCCCTGCCCCGGCGGCTTCGAGGCGGTCACCGACGACGGCCAGGTGCTGCACGCGCGCACGGTCGCGCTGGCGGTCGGCGTCATGCCGTTCGTTGAGATCCCCTCGGCGCTGCGCGCCCTGGACTCCTCCCTCGTCTCGCACAGCAGCCACCACAGCGACCTCGCCCGCTTCCACGGCAAGGACGTCACCGTCATCGGCGGCGGCCAGGCGGCCCTGGAGACCGCGGCCCTGCTCGCCGAACAGGGCACGCGCGTACGGGTGTTGGCGCGGGCCGACGGGCTGTGCTGGAACGACGTACCGCCGCCGTGGGTGCGCCCCTGGTGGCAGTCGGCCCGCTCCCCGCACAGCGGCCTGGGCTGCGGCTGGCGCAACTGGTTCTACGCCGAGCGCCCCGGCCTCTTCCACCGGCTGCCGGAGCGCACCCGGGCCGGCATCGCCGCGAGCGCCCTCGGCCCGGCGGGTGCCTGGTGGGTACGGGACCGGGTGGAGTCGGGCGTCGACGTACTGCTCGGCCACGAGGTCACGGCGGCCCGCGCGGTACCGGGCGGACTGCGCCTCGAGGCACTGGACCGGAGCGTGTCGTCACTGCGCACCCTGGAGACCGAACACGTCATCGCGGCAACGGGGTTCACCGCCACCCGCGAACGCCTCTCGCTGCTCTCCGACGACCTGCGCACCGGCCTCGCGGCGGTCGCCGACGGCTCCCCCGGGGTCGGCCGCGACTTCGAGTCCTCGCACCCCGGTCTGTTCCTGGCGGGCCTGGTCACGGCCGCCGGCTTCGGCCCGGCGATGCGCTTCGTGCACGGGGCGACCTACACGGCGGGTGCGCTGGTACGGGGAGTCCGGCGCCGGCTGCGGACCAGTCCGGCCGGCGGGGCGATCCCGGCGCCGGCGAGCGGTGGGGACCAGGTGCGGGTGCGCCGATGACGAACGCCGGGTGCCGGACGCTGACCGTCCGGCACCCGGCGCACCTCGTACTGCTCGTACTGCTCGACTACCGGTGGGACCCGGCCCGACCGCGCCGGTAGAGCACGGCGCCGGCCACGATCATCGCGGCGCTGACTCCCGCGGCACCCAGCATGGCCTCGCTGCCGGTGTGCGGCAGGGTGGGCGGAGGCGTGTGGTCACCGCCGCCGGGGGGCGGGGTGTACGGCGGGGGCGTGTGGTCGCCACCGGGCGGAGGCGTGTGATCGCCGCCGGGGGGCGGTGTGTGGTCACCTCCGGGCGGAGGGGTGTGGTCACCTCCGGGCGGGGGCGTGTGATCGCCACCGGGGGGCGGGGTGTGGTCCCCACCGGGAGGAGGCGTGTGATCGCCACCGGGCGGAGGGGTGTGGTCACCTCCGGGCGGAGGGGTGTGATCGCCACCGGGCGGGGGCGTGTGATCGCCACCGGGGGGCGGGGTGTGGTCCCCACCGGGAGGAGGCGTGTGGTCACCGCCAGGAGGCGGGGTGTGGTCCCCACCGGGCGGGGGCGTGTGGTGGCCTCCGGGCGGCGGCGTGTGGTCTCCGCCCCCGCACGAGTCGCCGGAGCCGTAGCCCGAGTCCTCGCAGTCGTCGTCGGAGCCGTAGCCGGAGCCGTAGCCGGAGTCGTCGTCGCCGTACCCGGCGTGGCCGTGGTGCCTGCCGCCGTGCGAGCGGCCGTGCGTGGCCTGGCCCTCGGCACAGGAGTTGCCGAACGCCGGGTTCAGGGCGGCGACCACGTCGACGGAGTTGCCGCAGGCGTTCACCGGTACGTCGAGCGGGGCCTCGACCCGGTTGCCGGACAGGACACCAGGTGAGTCCGTGGCCGCGCCGCCCGTGTGCGTGTCGGCCAGGGCGGGGCCGCCGCACAGGGACAGAATGCTTGTCGCGGCGGCTGCCGCGACCATTCCCTTACTCAGGGTCTGTCGCATCTCTTTGTCTTCCTGCCTGAAGAAGAAGTGGGAAAAGCCGGCCTCGGACCGGGAAAAGACGTCCGAGGCCGGCTGTGACGCAGCCGAACGGCTGGTGCCTGCGCGTTACGAGGTCAGTCGTTGACGCACGTGTTGCCGAACGCCGGGTTCAGGAGCCCGATGACGTTGATCGAGTTGCCGCACACGTTGACCGGAATGTGGACGGGAACCTGGACCACGTTGCCCGAGAGGACACCCGGCGATCCGATGGCGGCACCCTCGGCACCGGCGTCGGCGAAGGCCGGGGCGGCCAGGCCGAGGGCCATGACGACGCCCGCGACGACTGCGGCGGTCTTCTTCATGAGCTTTCCCTTCTCTGCGGTCATGCTCTGGTGACGGCCGAAACCGAGCGAGCACATTGGAGCGGCTCGCCATGACCTGCAGGCTGCAAAACGAGGGATAGACAGCGGAAGAAACTACGGAACATGAGCCACCGGATAATTCACTCGAACGCTCCGTGCCGAATTGACATATTGACCCACGAGGAGCAGTAACGCTTCTTCTCAAGCGGGCGCGCAGAAACGTCGGGCAGGTGCGAACAACGGTGGGGAGTCTCGTGGCGAGGCCCGGACGGCCGCACCGGAGAAACCGGTGGGCCGCCCGAGCCGTTTCGGTCGGTCGCGTCAGCTGCCGACGGCGCCGTTGCCCGACAGCACCGGGATGTTGTCCAGGATGTGCGACGCCGGCTCGTCACCCTTGGCCTGGGTGGAGTTCTCCGCGCACTGCTGGTTCTGCGGCGCCGACAGGACGGGCACGTCCTGCAGCACGGTGACCGGGACCAGGACGCCCACGATGGAGGCGGCGTTGACCTTGGCCGGCAGACCGACGCAGAGCTTGTTGAGGCTGCCCTGCACGAGCGAGCCCTGCGGGCTCATGGCGCCCTTGGTCTTGGCGTTGCCAAAGGCCTGCTCGGCACCGTTGCCGTTGGTGGTCGTGACGCCGTCGTCGTTGCCAATGGCCAGCGCCTGGGGGGCAGTCGCGGCCGATACTCCGGCGACAGAAGCCGCGACCGCGGCTGCGGCCATTGCCTTCTTCAACATTTCTCCGGTCCTTTCCTGACGGGAGCACACATTCCTGCTTCCACCTCAACAAGGGGCGGCCGGATAGGTTTCGTGACTTCACCCGGTCGGATTCCACGTGGGCCATTGGAGTGAACGGCAGCAACCATGCGGCCCAGCGCCAGTTGTGCAGGTCGCTCCGGTGGACGGGGTTACTCCAGAAGGGACCACGCAAGTGATCAAGAAGGTTATGGCTGCCGCGGCGATCGCCGCCTCCGTCGCCGGTGTATCGGCCGCGACCGCGCCCCAGGCGCTGGCCATCGGCAACGACGGTGGCGTCACCACCACCAACGGCAACGGTTCCGAGCAGGTCTACGGCAACCAGGCCACGTACGGCAACATGAGCCCCCAGATGGCGCTCATCCAGGGCTCCCTGAACAAGCCCTGTGTCGGCCTGCCGGTCAAGGGCAACCTGGCCTCGCTCGTCGGCGTGGTGCCGGTGACGGTCGCCCAGGACGTGCCGATCCTGTCGGCCCCGCAGAACCAGCAGTGTGTCGAGAACTCCACCCAGGCGAAGGGCGACGAGCCGCTGTCGCACATCCTGGACAACATCCCGGTCCTGTCCGGCAACGGCTCCGCCGGCAGCTGATCACTGGGCACACGCGAACGGGCCGCCGAATTCCCGGCGGCCCTTTTGCGTGCCCTTCCGTATGCCCTTCTGCATTCCGTCTTGATTCCGTGCGGCGCGCGCCCGTCGAGTGCGCTGCGCCAATCGGGGCATAAAGCGCAACCAAACGACTTCTCGCGGGTTGATCAACACGCGGCTCTGCAACGGAGTCCGCTCTCCGAAACTCTGCACGGAGTCCGCTCTCCGAAAGGGAACGAAATCATGAAGAAGCTGTTGGCGACCGCCGCGATCGCTGCCTCCGTCGCGGGTGTGTCGGCCGCCACCGCGCCCCAGGCGCTGGCGATCGGCAACGACGACGGTGTCACCACCACGAATGGCAACGGCGCCGAGCAGGTCTACGGCAACCAGTCCACCCACGGCGACATGAGCCCCCAGCTCTCGCTCGTGCAGGGCACCCTGAACAAGCCGTGCATCGGCCTGCCGGCCAAGGTGAACGCCGCTTCCCTCGTCGGCCTGGTTCCGGTCACCGTCCTGCAGGACGTCCCCGTCCTGTCGGCCCCGCAGAACCAGCAGTGCACCGAGAACTCCACCCAGGCCAAGGGCGACGAGCCGCTGTCGCACATCCTGGACAACATCCCGGTCCTGTCCGGCAACGGCGCCGTGGGCAGCTGACCTCAGCAGCACCGCGAGAGCGGGTCGCCGAGCACTTCGGCGGCCCGCTTTTCCGTGCCCGCTACCGGGACTGTTTCTTCTGGTCGGGCTTGGCGTACAGCTCCTCGATCGCGTCCCCGTACACCGCCCGCACCGCGTGCCGCTTGACCTTCAGGGACGGGGTCAGCAGCCCGTTCTCCTCGGTGAACTCGCCCTCGACCAGGGTGAAGGCACGGATCGACTCGGCGCGGGAGACGGCTTCGTTGGCGTAGTCGACGGCCTTCTGGACGTCCGCGCGGATCCGTGGGTCGCGTGCCACCTCGGACAGCGGGGTGTCGGCGGGCATTCTGCGGACCGTCAGCCAGTGGGCGACCGCCTCGGGGTCGAGGGTGACGAGGGCGGCGACGAAGGGGCGGTTGTCGCCGACGACCAGGCACTGGCCGACCGGTGAGCGGCTGCGCAGCCGGTCCTCCAGGACGGACGGGGAGACGTTCTTGCCGCCGGAGGTGACGAGGATGTCCTTCTTGCGGCCGGTGATGGTGAGGTAGCCGTCCTGGTCCAGGGAGCCGAGGTCGCCGGTGGCGAACCAGTCGTCCTGGAGGACGGCGTCGGTGGCCGCCGGGTCGTTCCAGTAGGTGCCGAAGACGATCCCGCCCTTGATGAGCACCTCGCCGTCGTCGGCGATCCGGATCGCGGTCCCGGGGACCGGGAGGCCGACGGTGCCGGGGCGGGGTTTGAGGGGCGGGACGATGGTGGCGGCGGCGGTTGTCTCGGTCAGGCCGTAGCCCTCGTAGACGATGATTCCCGCCGCGTAGAAGAACAGGTTGAGGTTGCGGTCGAGGGGGGAGCCGCCGCTGATCGCGTAGCGCATGCGGCCGCCGAGTTCCTTGCGGATGCGGCGGTAGACCAGCAGGTCGTAGAGGGCC
This sequence comes from Streptomyces sp. NPDC002499, assembly GCF_053595415.1. Classification (NCBI taxonomy): domain Bacteria; kingdom Bacillati; phylum Actinomycetota; class Actinomycetes; order Kitasatosporales; family Streptomycetaceae; genus Streptomyces; species Streptomyces sp. NPDC002499. The sequence continues at coordinate 352,422 of NZ_JBSFXO010000010.1, read as the reverse complement.
CAGGCGGCGTAGAGGGGCGGGGTGGGGCCCTTGCCCGTGTCGAGGAACCTGTTCAGGTACGCCTCGCCGAAGCGGACGCCGATGCGGTCCGCGCGGTCGAAGGAGGCGCCGCGGCCGATCTTCTCGGCGGTGGCGCGGCCGGTGTCGTGGATCTTCTCGAAGAGGTACGGGACGCCGACGAGGAAGGTCGGGCGGAACTCCTTGAAGGCGGGGCGGAGTTCGTCGGGCTTGATGCTCGGGCAGTGGCCTATCTCGATGCGTGCCATCAGGCAGGCGATCTGGAGGGTGCGGCCGAGGATGTGGGCGAGGGGGAGGAAGAGGAGGGTGGAGGCCACCTGGCGGGTGACCTCCTTGAAGATGGGGTGGAGCAGCTCGACCGTGTTGGCGGCCTCGGCGTGCAGGTTGGCGTGGGTGAGGACGCAGCCCTTCGGTTGTCCGGTGGTGCCGGAGGTGTAGCAGACGGTGGCGATGGTGTCGGGGGTCAGGGCGGCACGGCGCTTGGTGACCTCCTCGTCGGGGAGGTCACGGCCGAGGGCGGTGAGTTCGGCGAGGGCGCCGGCGTCCAACTGCCAGGTGTACGGCGGGTGTTCGTGGTCGGTCGTGCCCCTCGCCACCGTCTCCGCGTTCTCGGCGGTCTCCGTGACGACGAAGCGGGTGCCCGAGTCGCGGACGATCCACTCGATCTGCTCGGCGGAGGAGGTGGCGTAGATCGGGACGGTCTGGCCGCCGGCGGCCCAGATCGCGAAGTCCAGGACCGTCCACTCGTAGCGGGTACGGGACATGACCGCGACCCGGCCGCCGGGTTCGAGGCCGGCCGCGATCAACCCCTTGGCCACGGCGGTGACTTCACGGGCGAAGGCCGTCGCGGTGACCGGCCGCCAGGTGCCGTGCTCCTTGCGGCGCAGGAGTACCGCGTCGGGGGCCTCGGCCGCGTTGGTGAAGGGCAGGTCGGCGGTGCTGCCGGTGGTGGGCGTGGGGGCCATGGACGCGGTACGGGCCTCGCGGACCGTGCCGTGTTCGTCCCTGACCAGCTCGACCTCGGCACGGGAGGCCAGGTCGGCGCGCTGTTTCGCCCGTTTCAGATCCTTGCGTACGCCCATGGCGGCTCCCGGTCGCAGGGTGCTGAACGGAGGTCAACTTACCGGGGCGTAAGGAAAATTCAATGGGTTCCGCGGGGTCGGTTCAGGCGGCCGCGGAGTCGGCGGGCTCCAGCACCTTGCGGGTGATGCGCTCGCCGATCGCCGCCACCAGGGTGCGCGGGCGGCGCGGGTTGAGGTGGGCGCCCAGCGCGTTGCCCAGACCCGGGGTGAGGTACGCGCGGTCGCGGTCGAGGGCGCGCAGGGCTGCGCGGACGACCGGTTCCGCGGTGGTGGGGGTGCCCATCGCGGCCTTGCGGGTGCCGATCGCCTCGAAGAAGCCCGTCTCGACCGAGCCGGGGCACAGGGCCGTGACCTTGATCCCGCGGCCTCGGTACTCCTGGCGCAGCGCCAGCGAGAAGTTGAGGACGAAGGTCTTGGTGGCGCCGTAGACCGCGAAGTACGGGGAGGGCTGATAGCCCGCCGTGGAGCCGACGTTGAGGACGGCTCCGGAGCCGCGCTCCAGCATGCCGGGGAGCACGGCGTGGGTGAGGTCCACCAGGGCGAGGACGTTGACCATGATCTCGTCGTGCTCGCGTCGCGGGTCGATCTCCTCGAAGCGGCCGCAGGTGCCGAAGCCCGCGTTGTTGACCAGCAGGTCGACGGTGAGACCGCGGCCGGCGAGGGCTTCCGCGATGCGGTCGGCGGCATCGGGCTCGGCGAGGTCCTGGGGCAGGACATGCGCCTGGACGCCGTATGTCGTACGCAGCCGGTCGGCCAGTTCCTCCAGGCGGTCCCGGGAGCGGGCGACGAGGATCACGTCGTGGCCGCGGGCGGCGAGCTGGCCGGCGAACTCGGCACCCAGTCCGGAGGAGGCGCCGGTGATCAGGGCGGTGGATGTGGTGGTCATGGCCCTTCCCTTCAGAAGGTCGAGCTGAAGACGAGTCGAACTTCTAACTAAGACACTACTGTAGCTCTTATTCTCTTAATTGCAACAGCACTGACTCAGATATCCGAGGAACGGCGACCCGGGCGTATCGTCTACGTCCAGTGGGGGTCAGGAGCCGACGGAGTGGAGGTGCCCATGGGCCGAGCGCTGCGGGCCGATGCCGAGCGCAGTGTGCGCGCGATTCTGGAGGCGGCCGAGCTGGTGCTCGCCGCCGATCCGAACGCGTCCATGGAGCAGATCGCCGAGGCCGCCGGCGTGGCCAGGACGACGGTCCACCGGCGCTTCGCCAGCCGGCAGGCACTGATCGAGGCGCTCGCCGAGTCGGCCGTACGCCAGCTCACGCAGGCCATCGAGGACGCGCGGCCCGACACCACGCCGCCGCTGATCGCGCTGCACCGCGTCACTGCCAACGTGCTGCGGATCAAGGGGGCTTGGAGCTATGCCCTGGGGCAGCCGACCGATCAGGGCGGCGGTGCCGCGGCGGGCTGGGAACAGCTCGGGGCGCGCTGCGTCGAGCTGTTGGGGCGGGCCCAGGTCGAGGGTCTGCTCGACCCGGCGGCGGACCTGGAATGGGTCCGCCGGGTCTACTACGCCCTGATCGGCGAGGCCCTGCACGACGACGGGCGCCCGGACCCCGATCCGGACGCCCTGGCGACGCTCGTCGTCGACACGTTGTTGTACGGCGCCGGGCGGCGGCCCGGCGCCGGCTGACTCAACGCACCGTGCGGTCGGCCGTTTCGATGGCGTCGGCGAGCTGCTTCACGTCCTTGTCCTCCGTCCGGTCCGCCAAGTCGCGGGCGCGGTCCTCGAGTTCGCCGAGGCCGGGGTCGCCGGGGAGCGAGTTCCAGCGGTCGTCGCCGGAGCGCAGGGCGTCGGCGAAGTAGGCGGCGACAGCGGTGACCTGGAAGCGGGGGCCGGCCTTCCATACGGAGCCCTGGAGCGCCTCGGTCTCCAGCTCGCCGGACTTCTCGTGCGGGTCGCGGGTGTCGGGGTCGAGCCAGCGGACGGTGGCCGTGGCGAGGTGGCCGCTGGCGCCCTCCCGGACGCGCACCGCGTACAGGGCGGTGACGGTGTGGCCGGGGCCGACCTCGCCGCCGTCGACACGGTCGTTGCGGAAGTCGTCGTCGGCGACCTGGCGGTCGTCGTAGCCGACGAGGCGGAACTGCTCGACCGTCTCGGGGTCGAAGGCGACCTGGGCCTTGGCGTCACGGGCGGTGAGGTCGATGTTCTGCGGAAGCTGGTCGCAGAAGACCTTGCGGGCCTCCTCCTCGCCGGAGACGTAGACGGTGTGGCCGTCGCCCTTGTCGGCGAGGCGTTCCATCAGGGCGTCGCCGTAGTCGCTGCCGACGCCGACGCCGAAGAGGGTGATGCCGTACTCGCGGCGGGCGTCCGAGATGCGGTCGAGGATGGAGTCCGGGTCGGTGTCGCCGTCGTTGGCGAGGGCGTCGGAGATGAGGACGACACGGTTGGTGGCGCCCTCGCGGCGGCCCTCGACGGCGGTCTCGTAGCCGGTCTCGACGCCGGCGCCGAGGTTGGTGGAGTAGGTCGGCTCCAGGCTGTCGATCGCGTCGTGGATCCGGCCGCGGTGGTCGCCCAGGCGGGTCATCGGCAGGACGGTCTCGGCCTTGTCGCTGAAGGTGACGACGGCGACCGAGTCGTCGTCGCGCAGCCGGTCCGTCATGGTGTCCAGGGACTTCTGGGCGAGGTCGAGGCGGCCCTCCTCGCTCATCGAGCCGGAGATGTCGATGACGAACGTCAGGGCGGCGGGCGGGCGTTCACCGGTCTGTGAGCTCGGGCGGGTGGCGAGGCCCACGCGGACCAGCGACCAGTCCTCGTCCTGCGTGCGGGCGCCGTCGACGGTGACCGTGAAGCCGTTGCCGTCGGGGCGCTCGTAGTCCTGACGGAAGCTGTTGACGAACTCCTCGGGGCGGATCGTCGCGGGGTCGGGCCGGTGTCCTTCGGCGAGGGTGCGGCGGGCGTAGCCGTAGGAGGCGGTGTCCACGTCGAGGGCGAAGGTGGAGAGGTAGTCGGGGGTCGGGGAGGGCGCGGCGAAGGAGTCCTCGCCCTTCTGCTCGCCCTGCCGGCTCCCGTCGCCTGCCGTCGGGGCGAGGGGTGCGGGGGCCGGGAAGCCGTTGCGGTCGGAGCTGTCCGAGGACTTGCTGCCGTCGGAGTCCCCTCCCCCGCAGGCCGTCAGCAGCAGGCTGCCGGTCGCGGTGAGGGCGAGCACGGCGGTGCCCAGTCGCCGGGTGCGGCGGCGTGGCGTGCCCGGCCGTGAGGTGCCTGGCCGTGGTGTGCCCGGCCGTGGTGTTCGGTACCACTCCATCTTCCGTTCCCCCTTGCTCCGGCTTGCTCCGTTGACGTCGACATCTGTGACTGTGACGGCGCGGGGAGCCGGAACGTGCGGCACGGGGTGTTGCGGAAGGATCTCAACAAGGCCACGATCATGGCCCGTTGAGACCGGTGGGTAACCCTCCGTTGACCTAAGAGACGACGTCCTTGCGGGCAAAACCGCGGAAGGCCAGGGCGAACAGCACGAGCGCGTACGTTACCGAGACCGCGGTGCCCTGGATCATGCCGGACCACTCCAGATGCGGCTGGACGGCGTCCGCCCAGGCGAACTGCCAGTGCGCGGGCAGGAAGTCGCGCCAGTGCCCGAGGGCCGTCACCGCGTCCAGGACGTTGCCGACGATGGTCAGACCGACCGCGCCGCCGACCGCGCCGAGGGGTGCGTCCGTCTTCGTGGAGAGCCAGAACGCGAGCCCCGCGGTGACCAGTTGAGAGACGAAGATGTACGCCACCACCACGACCAGGCGCTGCGCGGCCGTGCCCGGTTCCAGCGCGCCGCCGGTCGGGATCTCCAGCGGGCCCCAGCCGTAGGCGGCCGTGCCGACGGCCAGCGCCATGACCGGCAGCAGGATCATCGCGGCCAGGCTCAGGCCGAGCGCGACGACGAGCTTGGACCACAGGAGGCGGGCGCGCGGGACGGGGGCGGCGAGCAGATAGCGCAGGGAGGACCAGCCGGCCTCCGAGGCGACCGTGTCCCCGCAGAACAGGGCGACGGGGATGACGAGCAGGAAGCCCGCCGACACGAACAGGTTCACCGCGGCGAAGTTGGCGCCGGACGCGGTGGCCGTGTCCATCAGCGTCACGTTGCCATTGCCGTTGCCCGGCCCGCCGCCGATCGCGAACGCGATCAGCAGCACGAACGGCAGCGCGGCGAGGATCGCGCCCATGACCAGGGTGCGGCGGCGCTTCAACTGCCGGGCCAGCTCCACGCGGAGGGGCAGGGTGCGGCCGGCCCGGTAGCCGGACGCCACCTCGGCGCGCTCGACGAGCGTGCTCATGCGGAACCTCCGATCAGGGTGAGGAAGGCGTCTTCGAGCCGGCGGTGCGGGCCGAGGGAGGCGACGGGGACGTCCAGGCGCACCAGCTCTACGAGGAGACTCGCGGCGACCTCCGCGTTCGTGCGGGGAGTCGCTGGCGGCTCGGGAAGGGGGGTGGTGTGTCGGTGGCCGTCCGCGGGTTCGTCGTGGCTGGTCGCGCCGTTCCCCGCGCCCCTGGCCGGCGTCAGGGCCAGGCGTACCAGCAAGCCGCCCTCTGTTCGTGTTGCCGAATCGACGCCGGGCAGAGCCGCGACCTTGTCCACCATGGGGTCGGCGATGTCGGCTGCCAGGCCCACCAGCAGGGTGTCGCCCGCACCGACAATCTCGGACACCGCGCCTGCCTGGACCAGTTGGCCCCGGTCCATGACCACCAGGTGGGTGCAGGACTGCTCGACCTCGGCCAGGAGGTGGCTGGAGACGATCACCGTGCGCCCGGCGGCCGCGTACCGGATCATCACCTCGCGCATCTCGCGGATCTGCGGCGGGTCGAGGCCGTTGGTGGGTTCGTCGAGGATGAGGAGGTCCGGGAGGCCGAGCATGGCCTGGGCGATGGCGAGGCGCTGGCGCATGCCCTGGGAGTAGGTGCGGACCGCGCGGGCCAGGGCGTCGCCGAGACCGGCGATCTCCAACGCCTCGTCCAGGTGGGCGTCCTCGATGGGTCGGCCGGTCGCCGCCCAGTACAGCTCCAGGTTCTCGCGGCCGGAGAGGTGCGGCAGGAAGCCCGCGCCCTCGACGAACGCGCCGACCCGGGACAGGACCGGGGCGCCGGGGCGGATCGCGTGCCCGAAGACGCGGATCTCGCCGGCGTCCGGCTTGATCAGGCCCATCAGCATGCGCAGGGTGGTCGTCTTGCCCGCGCCGTTCGGCCCGAGCAGGCCCAGGACCTGGCCCTTCTCGACGCGGAAGGACACGTCCCGGACCGCGTACCGGTCCGCCGAGCGCGCGTACCGCTTGCTCAAGTCCGTGATCTGGAGCGGGACTTCGGCCAGCGCCGGGTCCGGCGGCACCGCGCTGGTGCGGCGGCGGCCCGACAGGAGCAGGGCGAGGGCGATCACCGCGCCGACCACGGGCAGCCACCACACCCAGGACGGGAGCGGGGCGGCGGCGGTCGTCACGCCGGGCGCCGTCGGCACCTTCAGGTCGCCCTTCAGGGAGACGGTGTACGTCGCCGGGGCGGTCGGTGAGGCGTAGCCGAGGTCCGTGGAGGCGAGGACCAGGCGCAGCCGGTGGCCCTGCTCGATCTCGTGGTCGATGGCCGGGAGCGTGATGGTGACGTCCTTGCCCGCCTTGGCGCCCTCGACGCGGATCGGCGTGACCAGCTGGGAGGGCAGTACGGGAGACGTGCCGCCGGGCCCGACGTCGTACACCTTGCCGAAGAGCACGGCGTCGTCGCTGGTCGACTTCACGTGGACGGTGACCGTCGGCGAGCCGGTGATGCGCAGGCCGCTGCCGACCGGCTTCGACTCGAACCGCGCGTACTGGCCCGGGAAGTCCAGCGAGACGCCGACTCCAAGCGAGGAGAGCTGGGCGAGGCCGCCGCCGCCGAGGCCGGGCAGGGCGGAGACGGCGGGCGGGCTGGCGCCGGCCGGGTTGTCGAAGCTCTGCTCGCGGCGGCCGGTCAGTTCGATCGACTTCTGGCCGCTCTCCAGGCCCGGGTAGGTGCCGGAACTCGCGCCGCGCAGCAGGGCCGCGCCATCGGTGGAGTCGACGCCTCCGGTGCGGGTGACGCGGAAGGCCGGGCCGGTGTCGGTGGCCTTGTCGTCCTTGAGGTAGCGGTCGAACCAGGCACGCACGCGTGACTGCACACGGCCGGTCTCCATGTCGCCGCCGTCGTGCCCGCCGGCGATCCAGTCGACGTCCACGGGTGCGCCGTTGGCACGGATGGCCTTCGCGGCGGCGTCGGCCTGGCCGAGCGGGAAGAGGGAGTCGGTCTGGCCCTGCAACAGGAGCGTGGGCACCTTGATGCGGGTGCCCACGGCGGACGGCGAGCGGGCGTCCAGGAGTGCGCGCGCCTGGGCGTCCGGCTTGCCCGCCTCCGCGACGCGCTCGTACATCCGGCACAGCTCGGGCTGGAAGTTGTCGCAGCCGCCGCCGGAGTTGACGAAGATGCCGGCCCACAGCTTCTTGAAGACGCCGTTGGGGAAGAGGGCGTCCGAGAGGTTCCAGTAGGTGATCGCCGGGGCGATGGCGTCCACGCGGCTGTCGTAGCCGGCCGCGAGGAGGGAGATCGCGCCGCCGTACGAGGCGCCGGCGACGCCCACGCGCGGGTCGCCGGGCTTGTCGAGCTGGACCTGGGGTTGTTCGGCCAGCCAGTCGATCAGCTTGGAGACGTCCTTGACCTCGGCGTTCGGGTCGTTCAGACCGATCTTGCCGGTCGACTTCCCGAAGCCGCGGGCCGACCAGGTCAGGACCGCGTAGCCGTCCTCGGCGAGGTTCTCGGCCTGTTGACGTACGTCGTTCTTGTTGCCGCCGAAGCCGTGGGCGAGGAGCACGGCGGGGTGCCGTCCGGCGGTTGTGGGGGTGAAGTACGAGGTGTCGATGCGGACGCCGTCGATCGACATGGTCCGGTCGGTCCGGTGTGCCGGGGTCTTCTCGTCCGAGGCGACGGCCGTCCACGTTCCCGCTGCCGCGAGTACGGCGATGGCGGCGCCGGCTGCCAGTGCGCGGCGCGGCCTTCGCAGTAGGTCTCGCGGGGTGGGGAGTCGAAGATCCATGCGTTCAACCGTACGGGGCGTCTCTGACAGTTTGAGGGGACCCCGGGGTGAACGTGCGGACCTTCTCTGGGAGTACGGGGTGGTTTTGTCGTACCGCGAGTGGTGTACGGGGGGAGGGGGTGGGAGCTTCTGTGGGTTGCCGGGTGCGGGTTGGATGTGGCTTGTCGCGCAGTTCCCCGCGCCCCTTACGTCAGTTGATCCTCGGGGAGTGAGATCAGCCACCGTGTCTCTCGACGCGGTCGCAAGTACAGCGCCCAGTACACCGTTGCCGCTGCCGTGATTCCGCCTGTCCACAGCAGGTAGGACACCTCCTGTTGGCTCAGGATGTATGCCAGGACCGCTATCAGGAGCAGGGGTACGGCGGGCCAGAGGGGCATGCGCCAGGCCGGGGTGTGTTTGTGGGAGCCGCGGCGGGACAGCAGCGCGGCTATCGCGACCAAGAGGTACATGCCCGTCACCGCGACGCCTGTTACGCCGTACAACGTGTCCAGGTTGACGAAGCAGAGCAGGGCGCCCGGGATGCCTACGGCCAGGGTGGCTATCCAGGGGGAGCCGAAGCGGCCCAGTTTCGAGAAGACCGTGTTGATCGGGGCCGGCCAGGCCTTGTCGCGGGCCGAGGCGTACAGGACGCGGGAGTTCTGGATGACCATGACGATGCCCGCGTTGATGATCGCGAGGGCCACGCAGAGGCTGACGAAGGTGCCGACGGCGGAGTTGGACCAGGCCGTCACCATGCCACTGATGTCGCCGCCGGAGAGGGCCGAGAGGTCGGACGCGCCCATCGTGATCGCGATCACCGGGACCAGGATGATCACCGACGAGATCGCGAGGGTGGCCAGGACCGTACGGGCCACGTTGCGGCGCGGGTTCTCCAGCTCCTCGGAGAGGTAGACCGCCGTCGAGAAGCCCTGCGTGACGAACAGGGCGATCGCCAGGCCCGACACGACCAGCATCGCCGTCACCGTGTCCTTGTGGCCGCCGGCGCCCGCCACCTGCATCGACACCAGGCTGCCCGCGCCCCGCTCGCTGTGCGCGAAGCCCAGCACCGCCACGACCGCCGCCGCGATGACCTCCAGGACCAGGAAGACGCCGGTGATCCAGGCGTTGGCACGCAGGTCGAGCAGGCCGGCCAGGGTGGCGAGCAGCATCACTCCCGCGCCGGCGATCGACGGGTTCAGGTGCACCACCGGCGCCAGGTAGTCCGCCGTGCCCATCGCTATCACCGGCGGCACGATCATGACCACCAGCAGGGACAGGACGAAGACCAGCCAGCCCGCCAGTCGGCCCGCCAGCGTCGAGACCATCGCGTACTCGCCGCCCGCGCTGGGGATGAGGGTGCCCAGCTCCGAGTAGCAGAACGCCACGGCGATGCAGAGGACCGAGCCGATCGCGATCGTCAGGGCGGTGGCGGTGCCCAGGGTGCCGAAGAGGTCGGGGACGACCACGAAGAGCGTGGAGGCGGGGGTGACGCAGGAGAGGGTGAGGAGGGTGCCGCCGACGATGCCGATGGAACGCCGTAGTCCTGGAGCGGGGGCCGTGGTGGACTCGGCCAGGGGCGGGTGAAGCGTGTCGGTCATTCGGCGGTTCCGATCGGCTCGGGCGGATGCCTCCGGCAGCTGGGGTGTGCTGCATGGAACCCCGACGAAAACCAACACGTCAATGGCCCTCCTCCTACGGATTTCGTAGGCGGAGGGCCATTGGCATGTCGTATGCGTCAGAAACTGGCTGTTGCCGCTGCGCTTCCGCGCCCTACTGGAATCGCAGGGCGCGGGCGGAAAAAATCCGTCAGTGGTTGCGCGGGAAGCCCAGGTCGACGCCGGTGGGGGCGTCGGCGGGGTCGGGCCAGCGGGTGGTGACGACCTTGCCTCGGGTGTAGAAGTGCGTGCCGTCGTTGCCGTAGATGTGGTGGTCGCCGAAGAGGGAGTCCTTCCAGCCGCCGAAGCTGTGGTAGCCGACGGGGACCGGGATGGGCACGTTGACGCCGACCATGCCGGCCTCGATCTCCAGCTGGAAGCGGCGGGCCGCGCCGCCGTCCCGGGTGAAGATCGCGGTGCCGTTGCCGAACGGCGAGCTGTTGATCAGCGCCACGCCCTCGTCGTACGTCTCCACGCGCAGCACGCACAGGACCGGGCCGAAGATCTCGTCCTGGTAGGCCTTCGCGGTGGTCGGCACCTTGTCGAGGAGGGAGATGCCGATCCAGTGGCCGTCCTCGAAGCCCTCGACGGTGTAGCCGGTGCCGTCCAGGACCACTTCGGCGCCTTCCGCCGCCGCGCCCGTCACGTACGACGCCACCTTGTCGCGGTGGACCTTCGTGATCAGGGGGCCCATCTCGCTGGTGGGGTCGTTGCCGGGGCCGATCTTGATCTTCTCGGCGCGTTCGCGGATCTTGTCGACGAGTTCGTCGCCGATCGAACCGACCGCGACCACGGCCGAGATGGCCATGCAGCGCTCGCCCGCCGAGCCGTAGGCCGCCGACACCGCCGCGTCCGCCGCCGCGTCCAGGTCGGCGTCCGGGAGGACCAGCATGTGGTTCTTGGCGCCGCCCAGGGCCTGCACGCGCTTGTGGTTGGCGGCGGCCGTGGTGTGGATGTAGCGGGCGATCGGCGTCGAGCCGACGAAGGAGACGGCCTTGACGTCCGGGTGCTCCAGGAGGCGGTCGACGGCCACCTTGTCTCCGTGGACGACGTTGAAGACGCCGTCGGGCAGGCCCGCCTCGGCGAGGAGTTCGGCGATCTTGATCGACGCCGACGGGTCCTTCTCGCTCGGCTTGAGGACGAAGGTGTTGCCCGTCGCGATGGCGATCGGGAACATCCACATCGGGACCATGGCAGGGAAGTTGAAGGGCGTGATGCCGGCCACGACGCCCAGCGGCTGGCGGATCGAGGAGACGTCGACGCGGCTGGCGACCTCCGTCGACAGCTCGCCCTTCAGCTGCACGGTGATCCCGCACGCCAGGTCGACGATCTCCAGGCCGCGTGCGACCTCGCCCAGCGCGTCGGAGTGGACCTTGCCGTGTTCGGCGGTGATCAGCTCGGCGATCGCGTCCCGGTTGGCCTCGAGCAGCGCGCGGAAGCGGAAGAGGATCGTGGTGCGCTTGGCGAGCGAGGAGGTGCCCCAGGTCGCGTACGCGTCCTTGGCCGCGGCCACCGCCGCGTCCACCTCCTCGACCGACGCGAACGCGACGTTCGTGGTGACCGCGCCGGTCGCCGGGTCGGTCACCGGCCCGTAGGTGCCCGACGCGCCTTCGACGGTCTTGCCGCCGATCCAGTGGTTGACGATCTTCGTCATGCCCAGATGCTCCTTCACAGATGGCGGCGTCGGGTGGAGACGTGCCGTTCGTACAGCTCACGTGCCTTGACCGCGGACGCGCGCGTCGCGGTCTCGGCCACAGGAACATCCCACCAGGCCTGCGCCGGAGGCGCGCCCGACACTGTGTCTGCGGTTTGCGTCTCGACGTAGACACATGTGGGAGTGTCGGCGGCCCGGGCCTCGGCGAGTGCCGTGCGCAGGTCCGCCACGGTCTTGGCGCGCAGGACGCGCATGCCCAGGCTGGCCACGTTGGCGGCGAGGTCGACGGGCAGCGGGGGGCCGGTGAAGGTGCCGTCGTCCGCCGGGTAGCGGTAGGCGGTGCCGAAGCGCTCGGCGCCCACCGACTCCGACAGGCCGCCGATGGACGCGTACCCGTGGTTCTGGATCAGGAGCAGCTTGATCGCGATGCCCTCCTGTACGGCGGTCACGATCTCGGTCGGCATCATCAGGTACGTGCCGTCGCCGACCAGCGCCCAGACGTTGCGGTCGGGGGCGGCCAGCTTGACGCCGATCGCGGCCGGGATCTCGTAGCCCATGCAGGAGTAGCCGTACTCCAGGTGGTACTGGTCCCGTGAACGGGTGCGCCACATCTTGTGCAGGTCGCCGGGGAGCGAGCCGGCCGCGTTGATGATCACGTCCGTCTCGTCGACGAGGGCGTCCAGCGCACCGACGACCTGCGGCTGGGTGGGCCGTATGTCCGGCTCCTCGGCCTCGTAGCAGGCGTCGATCCGCTGCTCCCAGCGCTCCTTGTCCTCGGTGTACTCGGCGGCGTAGGAGTCGGCGACGCGGTGCTCGTGCAGGGCGAGGGCCTGGGTGAGTTCGGTCAGGCCGGAGCGGGCGTCCGCGATCAGCGGGGTGCCGGCGAGCTTGTGGCCGTCGTGGGGCGCGATGTTGAGGTTGAGGAAGCGGACGCCGTCGCCCGCGAAGAGGGTGCCGGAGCCGGTGGTGAAGTCGGTGTAGCGGGTGCCGACGCCGATCACCAGGTCGGCGGTGCGGGCGAGTTCGTCGGCGGTCGCCGTGCCGGTGTGGCCGATGCCGCCGACGTCCTGCGGGTGGTCCCAGCGCAGGGAGCCCTTGCCGGCCTGCGTGGAGGCGACCGGTATGCGGGTGGCCGCCGCGAACTCGGCGAGGATGTCCTCGGCGCGGCTGTGGTGCACTCCCCCGCCGGCGACGACGAGCGGGCGGCGGGCGGACCTGATCTGCCGTACGGCTTCGGCGAGTTCGGCCGGGTCGGCGCCCGGACGGCGTACCGCCCAGGTGCGTTCGGCGAAGAACTCGTCCGGCCAGTCGTGGGCCTCGGCCTGAACGTCCTGCGGGAGAGCCAGAGTTACCGCTCCCGTCTCCACCGGGTCGGTCAGTACGCGCATCGCCTGGAGGGCGGCCGGGATCAGCTGCTCGGGGCGGTTGATCCGGTCGAAGTACCGGGACACCGGGCGCAGGCTGTCGTTGACCGACACATCGCCCGCGTACGGGACTTCGAGCTGCTGGAGCACCGGGTCGGCGGGGCGGCCTGCGAAGACGTCGCCGGGCAGCAGCAGGACCGGGAGGTGGTTGATCGTGGCGAGGGCGGCGCCGGTGACCAGGTTGGTGGCGCCCGGGCCGATGGAGGTCGTCACGGCGTGGGTGGAGAGGCGGCCCGACTGACGCGCGTAACCGACGGCCGCGTGCACCATGGCCTGTTCGTTGCGGCCCTGGTGGTACGGCATCTCGTCCGCGTACTCGACGAGTGCCTGGCCGATCCCTGCCACGTTGCCGTGGCCGAAGATGCCCCAGGTCGCGCCGATCAGCCGCTGCCGGGTGCCGTCCCGCTCGGTGAACTGGGCGGCCAGGAACCGCACCAGCGCCTGCGCGACCGTGAGCCTCGTCGTCGAGGTCATCGGTAACCCTCCGTGTGCTCGGGGTGGAAGCAGATCCGCCACTCCCGCGTCTCACCCGGCCCCGCCATGACATTCAGGTAGTACATGTCGTGACCGGGCTGGGCGATGGACGGACCGTGCCATCCATCGGGGACGAGGACGGCGTCGCCGGAGCGGACCTCCGCGAGGACGTCGGATCCGCCCTCACGGGAGGGAGATACGCGCTGATAGCCGAAACCGTTCGGGCCGTCGATCTCGAACCAGTAGATCTCCTCCAACTCGGCTTCCACACCGGGCCGGTGCTCGTCGTGCTTGTGCGGCGGATACGAGGACCAGTTGCCGCCGGGTGTGATCACCTCGACGGCGATCAGCTTGTCGCACTCGAAGGCGTCGGCTGAGGCGAAGTTGCGGACGTGCCGCACCTGCGTGCCGCTGCCACGCTCTTCGACGGGGACCTCCGGCGCGGGGCCGTAGCGGGCGGGGAGTCGTCGCTCGCACTTCGCTCCTGCCAGGGCGAAGCGGCCTCCCGCGCCGGAGGCGATCTGGACCTGGGCGTCCCGGGGTACGTACGCGAAGTCCGTGACGGACGCGAACACGCTTTCCCTGCCCAGGAGTTGAAACACATCGGTACCCATTTGCACCGTACATCCGCCCTGCAGCGGAAGCACGATCCACTCACTGTCGCCGGTGGTGAAGGTGTGCGTGCCCCCCGCGCCCAACTCGACGATCCGCAGCCCGCTGTACTCCCAGCCGGCCCGCTTGGGGTCGACGTCGAACACATAGTTGGCGTCGGCGGTGGAGCCGCGCGGAATGTACAGCCTGTTGCCGGTCATACGGCCCTCACAGCAGTCCTACGGCGGTGTCCACGGCGGCGGCCACATCGCCGTCCGCCGGATACAGCAGCGAACGGCCCACCACCAGGCCTCGCACGGTGGGCAGTTGGAGGGCGCCGCGCCACTTCTCGTACGCGCCGTCCTGATCGTCGCCGACCTCGCCGCCGAGCAGCACGGCGGGCAGCGTCGACGTCTCCATGACCTCGGCCATGTCGTCGGGGTTCTCGGTGACCGGGAGCTTGAGCCAGGTGTAGGCCGAAGTGCCGCCCAGGCCCGAGGAGATGGCGATGGACTTGATGACGGCCTCGGCGGACAGATCGTTCTTCAGCTTGCCGTCCTCCGTGCGGCGACTGATGAACGGCTCGACGAACAGCGGGAGTCGGCGCGCGGCCATGTCGTCGATCGCGCGGGCGGTGGACTCCAGGGTGGTGAGCGAGCCCGGGTCGTCGTAGTCGATGCGCAGGAGCAGCTTGCCCGCGTCGAAGCCGAGCCGCTCGATGTCCTCGGCGCGGTGGCCGGTGAAGCGGTCGTCGAGTTCGAAGCTGGCGCCCTGGAGACCGCCGCGGTTCATCGAGCCCATGACGATCTTGTCGTCCAGGGCGCCGAGCAGCAGCAGGTCGTCCAGGATGTCGGCGGTCGCGAGGACGCCGTCGACGCCGGGGCGGGAGAGCGCCAGGCAGAGGCGTTCCAGCAGGTCGGCGCGGTTGGCCATGGCGAACTTGCGGTCGCCGACGCCGAGCGCGCCGCGGGCCGGGTGGTCGGCGGCGACGATCATCAGCCGGCCGGAGTCACCCAGCAGCGGGCGGCGGACCCGGCGGGCGGCGGCCTCCGCGACGGCCTCGGGGCGGTGGGCGCGCAGCCGGACGAGTTCGGCGACGTCGACCTGCGGGGACGCGGTGGTGCGCGCCGGCCCCGCGGTCATGCCGAGGCACCCCGTGCCCGCGGTCTCGTCGTCGAACCCGTCGTCGCCCCCGCGGACGCGGCCCGCCCTCACAGCACCGCTCCGGCCTTGAGGGCGGCGTCGATCTCGTCGGTGGTCGGCATCGCCGAGGAGCATTCCAGGCGGGAGGCGACGATCGCGCCGGCCGCGTTGGCGTGCCGCATGATTGTCTCCAGGTCCCAGCCCTCCAGCAGGCCGTGGCAGAGGGTGCCGCCGAACGCGTCACCGGCGCCGAGTCCGTTCAGGACGGTCACCGGGAGGGGTGGCACCTCGGCCGACTCGCCCTTGCTGTTGACGGCGAGGACGCCCTTGGGGCCCTGCTTGACGACCGCCAGTTCGACACCCGCGTCCAGCAACGCCTGCGCGGCCGCCCGCGGTTCACGCACTCCGGTGGCGACCTCCACCTCGTCGAGGTTGCCGACCGCGACGGTGGTGTGGCGCAGGGCCTCCTCGTAGAAGGGGCGGGCAGAGTCCGGGTCCCTCCAGAACATGGGGCGCCAGTCGAGGTCGAAGACCGTCGTACCCGCCTTGGCCCGGTGGGCGAGCGCCGCCAGCGTCGCCGTACGGCTCGGCTCCTCGCTCAGGCCGGTGCCGGTGACCCAGAAGATGCGGGCGTCGCGGATGGCGTCGAGGTCGAGTTCGTGGGCGTCGATCTCCAGGTCGGGGGCCTTGGGCTGCCGGTAGAAGTACAGCGGGAAGTCGTCCGGCGGGAAGACCTCGCAGAAGGTGACCGGGGTGGGCAGGCCGGGGACCGGGGTCACCCAGCGGTCGTCGACGCCGAAGCCCTGGAGGGCCTCGTGCAGGTAGACGCCGAAGGGGTCGTCGCCGGTGCGGGTGATCACCGCGGTGTGCCGGCCGAGCCGGGCGGCGGCGACCGCGACGTTCGTCGCCGAACCGCCGAGGAACTTGCCGAAAGTGGTCACCTGCGGGAGCGGAACGCCGGTCTGCAGCGGATACAGATCGACACCGATCCGTCCCATAGTGATCAGGTCGTACGCCATCGGCTTCCCTTCGTCACGGCTCTCCTCCGGTTTGTAGCCCCGGAGCCGGAGCCCTGTCAATGTTTTGTCCGGACATTCGGACGAGTCATCGACAGCGCTTGCCGTTCGGCCGGAAATAGAAGTACGGACAGGGGGACGGACACCCGTGTCAATGCGCCGCGCCCGCGAGCCCGCGTGCGCCTTTGCTGCACTCGTGTCACAAACGCCCCCTCCGTGTCACACATGTCGCGTGTACGCGGGTTCTGCGTCACACCCCGCGCACAGGCACTGCCCAGTCATCACTCTGCGTCGTTGAGCGGGCACAGGCTTTGTGATCGCCAGCGCAGCGCCCGGCTCCCCCGACGGCCGTTCCCGGCCGCCCCCGCGGTGCGCGCAGGGAGGTGCGTTTCATGACCGACCGACGGCTGTGGTCGTACAAGGAGATCGCCGCACACATCAAGGTGCAGCCGGACACCGTGCGGTCCTACCGCAAGCACGGTCTGCTGCCCCCGCCCGACCATGTCGAGGGCGGCAAGCCCTACTGGTACGCCGACACGGTCCGCACCTGGGTCGCCTCCCGGCCCGGCAACCGCGGCCGCAGAGAGGACTGAGCCGAGGAGGAGACGGCCGGGAAAATGAGCTGTGCCCCACCTGGCCGGTGGGGCACAGTCGTCCCCGTGAGCGACTTCCCCGTGACCGACTTCTCCGTCAAACCCGTGCTGACCGGCGAAAGGACCGTGCTGCGGCCCTTCACCGCGGCCGACGCGGTCGGCATCCGGGAGATCGTCCAGGATCCGGAGGTCGTCCGGTTCACCTTCGAGCCCTCCACCGACCTCACCCCGGAACGCCTGCGCTCCTGGTACGGCTCCCGGGCCGACGCCCCCGACCGGCTGGATCTCGCCGTCACCGACCCCACCACCGGCGAACTCCTCGGCGAGGTCGTCCTGTACGAGTGGGATCCGGCGGCGCGCAGTTGTACGTTCCGCACGCTGATCGGACCCCGGGGGCGCGGCCGGGGCATCGGCACCGAGGCCACCCGGCTCATCGTCGGCCACGGCTTCGAACAACTGGGCCTGCACCGCATCGAGTTGGAGGTCTACGGCACCAACCACCGGGCCCTGCGCGTCTACGAAAAGGTCGGCTTCGTCGTCGAAGGTGTGCGTCGGGAGGCCTCGCTGCGGGACGGCGAGTGGGTCGACGCGATCCTCATGGGCCTCCTCGACCGGGAGTGGACCGCGCGCCATCGCGTCGAGAGCAGCTCCACCCATGGCCTCGACGACCACCCCGGCAGCGGTCTCAACGGCCTCAACGCCCGCGGCTCCACGGCTCGATGACCGTCACGCCCGCTCCCGGCGCCGTCCCCATCGCGGCCAACGCGTCCGGAGTGGCGTCCAGCGTGATCGTCGACGTCACCAGGAGGTCGGGGCGCAGGGCGCCGGCACGGACCAGCTCCAGCATCGGCGGGTAGGTGTGCGCGGCCATGCCGTGGCTGCCGAGGAGTTCCAGCTCCAGGGCGATCGCGCGGGCCATGGGGACGGGGGTCGTGCCGTCGGCCGACGGGAGCAGGCCGACCTGGATGTGCCGGCCGCGCCGCCGCAGACCGTTCACCGAGGCGGCGCAGGTGACCGGTGAGCCCAGGGCGTCGAGGGACAGGTGGGCTCCCCCGCCGGTCAGTTCGCGGATCGCGGCGGCCGGATCGACGGTGCGTCCGGCGTCCACGCACTCCGCCGCGCCGAACTTCCGCGCCAGGTCCAACGCCCCCGGCGACACGTCCACGGCCACGACCCGCGCCCCCGCGGCCGCCGCGATCATCACCGCGGACAGGCCCACGCCCCCGCACCCGTGCACGGCGACCCACTCCCCCGCCGCGACCCTGCCCTGCTGCACCACCGCCCGGAACGCCGTGGCGAACCGGCAGCCGAGCGCTGCCGCGGTGGCGAACGACAACCCGTCGGGTACGGCGACCAGGTTCACGTCGGCGTGGTCAAGGGCTACGTACTCGGCGAACGAACCCCAGTGTGTGAAGCCGGGTTGTGTCTGCCGTTCGCAGACCTGCTGGTCGCCGGCCGTGCATGCCGCGCAGGTTCCGCAGGCGCACACGAAGGGGACGGTGACCCGGTCGCCGGGGTGCCAGTCGTGCACCCCGGCGCCGGTCTCCTCGATCACGCCGGCGAGTTCGTGGCCCGGCACGTGAGGGAGGGTGATGTCCGGGTCGTGGCCCTGCCAGCCGTGCCAGTCGCTTCGGCAGAGGCCGGTTGCTTCGACCCGCACGATGACTCCGTGGGCGGCCGGTCGAGGGTCGGGAAGCTCGCGTATCTCTGCGGGCTCACCGAAGTGCTCGAATACCACCGCTCTCATCTGGGCTCCTGTCGCCGTCGCGGTCTGCGGGCTCGTCGTGGCTGGTCGCGCCCCGCGGCGGAGCCGCAGATCGATACAGCCCCGCGCCCCTGAAGGGGTGCTCACCACCACCCTCGCTCAAGCCGAACCGCTGATGGAAGCGCCGCAACGGAGCCGGTGCCCACCAGGTCGCCTTCCCCGTCAGTCTCATCACCGCCGGGACCAGCAGGCTGCGCACGATCATCGCGTCCATCAGGACGGCGAGGGCGATGCCCAGGCCCAGCATCTTGGTGTTGGTCACTCGGGAGGTGCCGATGGCGACCATGACGACCGCCAGGATGACCGCCGCCGCCGTGATCAGGCCGCCCGTGCGCTGGAGTCCGTGCCGTACCGCCTCGTTGTGGTCGCCCGTTCTGTCGTACTCCTCCTTGATGCGGGAGAGCAGGAAGACGCCGTAATCCATGGAGAGGCCGAAGGCCACGCAGAACATCAGGACCGGCAGGGTCGTCTCGATGGAGCCGGTGCTGGTGAAGCCGAGCAGTCCGGAGAGGTGGCCGTCCTGGAAGACCCAGACCACCGCGCCGAACATGGCCGACAGACTGAGGGCGTTGAGCACCACCGCCTGGATCGGTATCAGCACGCTGCCGGTGAGCAGGAAGACCAGGAACAGGGTGACCACCGCGATGAAGCCGGCCGCCCAGGGCAGGCGCTCCGCTATCGCGTGCTTGGAGTCGACCAGCACGGCCGCGGTGCCGGTCACCTTGGTGTCGAAGGGGGCGTCCGTGGCGCGCAGGTCGCCGACCAGGCGCTGTGCGTCGTCGCCGACGGCCTCGCCCTTCGGCGTCACGGTGAAGTACGCGGAGTCGCCCTTCACCAGCGGTCCGTCGACGCGCACCACCTCGGGCAGCGCGGCCACCCGGTCCTTGTACGCGGTGTACTGCGCCGGGGTCGCCCTGCCCTCGGCGAGGACTTCGAGGCCGCCGCCGGGGCTGCCCGGGAAGCCGTCCCGGATGTGCTGCTGGACGACGTGCGACTCGGAGGTCGAGGGCAGCTGGCGGTCGTCCGCGGTGCCGAACTTGACACTCAGGAACGGCAGTCCGAGCAGGACCAGCACGGCCGTCGTGGCCAGCGCGAAGAAGGGGGCCCGGCGCATGACGAGGGTCGCCAGACGCGCCCAGGCCCTGCCCTTCTCGCCGGAGCCGGAGCCGGAACCGGAACCGGCCGGAGCGGACGCTGAGGCGGCCTCGGTGGCAGCGGGCCCGGACCGGCGCCGGCGGAACAGGCGGCGCAGATCCAGGGCGTCGACCCGGTGGCCCAGCAGGATCAGGGCCGCCGGGAGCAGGATCAGGGCGGCCGCCGCGGCCAGCAGGACCACCGCGATGCCGGCGTAGGCGAAGGAGCGCAGGAAGTACTGCGGGAAGACCAGCATCGCCGCCAGGGAGACCGCGACCGTGAGGGCCGAGAAGAGGACCGTCCGGCCGGCCGTGCGCAGGGTGGTGCCGACGGCCTGCAACGGCTCGGCGCCGCCGGACAGTTCCTCTCTGAAACGGCGGACGATGAAGAGCGCGTAGTCGACCGCGAGGCCGAGGCCCAGGGCCGTGGTGAGGTTGATAGCGAAGACGGACACGTCGGTGAGCTCGGTGAGTCCGCGCAGTACCGCGTTCGTACCGAGGATCGCGACGATGCCGATGCCGAGCGGGAGCAGGGCGGCGACGGCGCTGCCGAAGACCATCACCAGCAGGACGAGCGTCACCGGCAGGGCGATCAGCTCGGCGCGGGCCAGGTCCTCCTTGATGATCGTCTGCATCTCGTGCCGGACCGCGACGATGCCGCCGACCTTCACCTCCACCGGGCCGTGCGTCCCCCTGAAGTGGGGCGCTATGCGGTCGAGGGTGTCGCTCATCGTGCCCTCGTCGCCGGTGATGCGGGCGGCGATCAGCGCCTCGTGGCCGTCCTTCGCACGCAGGGAAGGTGCCGTCGCGGCATCGGCCTGCCAGTAGGAGCCGACGCCGGTCACGCCCGGCTCGGCGGCCAGGCGGGCGGTGAGGCTCTTGGCCTCGGCGGCGACCGCGGGGGCGTCGACGGAGGCGCTGCCCGAGTCGAGCAGGAGCAGGAAGTTGGGCTGGGAGTCCGGGAACTCGCGCTCCAGGGCCTTGGTCGCGTACGTGGACTGGGCGTCCGGGTCCTCCCAGCCGCCGCTGCCCAGGCGGTCGGCGACCCCGCTGCCCGCCACGACGGCGAGGGCGGTGATCACCAGGGCCACCAGCAGCGACAGCCGTGGCCGGGCGGTAACGAAGCGGGTCCAGCCACCGAGCCTCGGCGGCTCGTTCGGCGGCTTGTTGACTTCGGTCATCGTGCGGTGTCCCCTTCACCGTGGAAAACCCGTGGAAGCCATAGACTGGCAAACACGAGAGATCGCTCGCGTTTCTCCAGAATGCGAGCGACCGCTCGTGTTTGTCAATGGCGTTCGGAGACTTGGGGACAACGCATGCCCGACACCTCGCCGACCGACCAGCCGCGCCGTCGCCAGGCCCGCGGTGAGCGCCGTATCGCCCAGCTCCTCGAAGCCGCCACCACCGTCTTCTCCACCACCGGCTACACGGCCGCCAGCACCAACGCCATCGCCCGCGAGGCCGGCGTCTCCCCGGGCACGCTCTACCAGTTCTTCCCGAACAAGGAAGCGATCGCGATCGAGCTGAGCCGGCGGCTCATGCACGAGATGCGGGAGATGTACGGCGAGGCGCTCGCCCCGGTCGATCCCGAGGACACGCTGGAGGAGATCGTGGGCGGCGCCGTCGACCGGTTCATCGCCTTCAACTGCGATCACCCCGTGTTCTTCTCGCTCCTGCACGGCCCGGACGTCCCGGGCACGCTCGACGCGGAGCACGAAGCGCTGCACGCCGCGCTGCTGGGCCGGGTGGAGGCCCTGATCGCGAGCCTCCTGCCCGAGGCGCCCGCCGCCGACGTCACCCGCACCGCGCAGGTCTGCCTCGGCACGTACAAGGCGGGTCTCGAACTGGTCCTCTCGCACACGGGAGCCGAGCGGGACGCCTACATCCAGGAGATCAAGAACGTCCTGACCCGCTATCTGGAACCCCTGGTCGGCGACCGTCTCGGCCGCCCCTCCGACAGGACGGCGACGGCCCGCTCGTAGCCCGCCCAGCCCAGCGCGTCCGGACCGGACGCGACGACCGGCGGAACCTCCCGGAGAGGTCGAGCGCGACCGGCAGCCCCGGCCGATCCCGTACGCCTGCGGCGGTGCGGACACCTCACCGGACCTGTTCAGGGGCGGATTCCCGGACTGCGGCACGGCGCGCGGCTACCTAAAGTGCGGACAAAACGCCCGTACGCCGCCGACCTGTGCCGAGCCCATCGCCAGAGGGGACCCGCCGTGACCCACTCGCCGCCGCCCGACGCCTCCCGGGCCCGCATCCCCGGACCGCAGCAACCACCGCCGACGTACCCGCAGATCCGGACGGGACTGTGGAAGCGGTGCCTGGGCGGCGGGCTCGCGCTGTGGGTGCTGACCGCGCTGGTCACGTACGCGACGAGGAACACGACGCTGCTGCCGACCCTGATCCTGCTCGGCAGCTTCCTGGTGCCGGTCACCTTCGTGCTGTGGGCGTACGAGCGGCACGGCCGTGACCTGGGCGTCAGCGTGATCCTCGGCTGCTTCCTGACCGGCGGCACGCTCGGTGTGCTGGGCGCGTCGGTGATGGAGTACTACCTGCTGCACCCCTCGTTCTGGATGTTCGTCGGCGTCGGGCTGATCGAGGAGGCGGTGAAGCTGGGCGCGCTGATGTTCGTGCTGCGCCGGCAGGTGCGGATCCGCGGGATGCGGTCGGGGCTCGTGCTCGGCGCGACCGTCGGCTTCGGCTTCGCGGCCCTGGAGAGCGCCGGGTACGCCTTCAACGCGGCCGTCTCCACCCAGGGCATCGATCTGCGCGCCCTGCTGGAGACCGAGATCCTGCGCGGGGTGCTCGCACCCTTCGGGCACGGTCTGTGGACGGCGATCGCGGGCGGTGTCCTGCTCTCCTACCGTCGCCCGAACGGGCGCTTCCAGTTCATCGGCCCGGTGTTCGGCGCGTACCTCGGTGTCTCCCTGCTGCACGCCCTGTGGGACTCGACGCACGGCATCGCGATCTGGCTGGTGGCCCGGCTCGCGGGCACCGGAGTGGAGAAGCAGCTCTTCGCCCAGGGGTACATTCCGCGGCCGACCGAGCAGCAGGAGCACCTTTTCACGTTGTTCTCGGTGGGCGGGATGGTGCTGGTGTCGCTGCTCGCCATCTCCTGGGCGCGGTCGCTGGCCCGCCGTGATCCCTCTTGGAGAAATACCCCCTAGGGGTATAGTGTGAGTGTCGATGGGCCCCCACGGGCCTCCTCGACCCCACACGCCTCGATGAGGAGAACGACATGACCGCCCACACCGACACCCCGGGAACCGTCACCACCGTCTACAAGGTGACCGGGATGAGCTGCGGACACTGCGAGGGCTCCGTCTCCGGCGAGATCTCCGAACTCCCCGGCGTGACCTCGGTGAAGGCCGTCGCCTCGACCGGTGAGGTCACCGTCGTCTCCGAGCGCCCGCTCGACGAGGCGGCCGTGCGCGCGGCGGTCGACGAGGCCGGCTTCGAGCTCGCCGGCCAGATCTGAACCGGCGTCGGCACCACAGTTCTGCTCTCCGACCGGGCCGTGCCGACCAGCTGATACTGGCTCCGCACGGCCTGGTCCGATGTCTGGAGTCCGGACATGACCAGTACCACCGCAGAGACACCCATAGCCGCCTCTGAAGCGGCCGAGGTCGAGCTGCTCATCGGCGGGATGACCTGCGCCTCCTGCGCGGCCCGCGTCGAGAAGAAGCTCAACCGCATGGACGGCGTGACCGCCACGGTGAACTACGCGACGGAGAAGGCGAAGGTCAGCTACCCGGCGGGCATCCAGGTCGCCGACCTGATCGCGACCGTGGTGAGGACCGGGTACTCGGCCGAGGAACCGCCCCCGCCGCAGCCGCCCGCCTCGGCACCGGGGGAAACGGCCGCCGAGGATCCCGAACTCGCCGCCTACCGCGAGCGGTTCACCGTCTCCGCCCTGCTCGCGGTCCCCGTGATCCTGCTGTCGATGATCCCGGCCCTGCAGTTCGACAACTGGCAGTGGCTCGCGCTCACCCTCGCCGCGCCCGTGGTCGTCTGGGGCGGACTGCCCTTCCACAAGGCCGCGTTCACCAACGCCCGGCACGGCGCCGCCACCATGGACACCCTCGTCTCGGTCGGCACGCTGGCCGCGTTCGGCTGGTCGGTGTGGGCGCTGTTCTGGGGCGACGCGGGCATGACCGGCATGCACGACGAGTTCCGCCTCACCGTCTCCCGCGCGGACGGCGCCTCGACGATCTACCTCGAAGTGGCCGCGGGAGTGGTCGCGTTCATCCTGCTGGGCCGCTATCTGGAGGCCCGCTCCAAGCGGCGGGCGGGCGCTGCGCTCAGGGCGCTGATGGAGCTGGGCGCCAAGGACGTGTCCGTGCTGCGGGGCGGGCGCGAGGTCCGGATCCCGGTCGCCCAACTGGCCGTCGGCGACCGCTTCGTCGTACGCCCCGGGGAGAAGATCGCCACCGACGGCACCGTCGTGGAGGGCGCGTCCGCCGTGGACGCGGCCATGCTGACCGGTGAGTCGGTGCCGGTGGACGTGCAGGCCGGCTCGGCCGTCACCGGCGCGACCGTGAACGTCGGCGGGCGGCTGGTCGTCGAGGCCACCCGGATCGGCTCCGACACCCAACTCGCGCGGATGGCGAGGCTGGTGGAGGACGCGCAGAACGGCAAGGCGGAGGTGCAGCGCCTGGCCGACCGGATCTCGGCGGTGTTCGTGCCCGCCGTCATCGTGATCGCGCTCGGCACCTTCGGAGTGTGGCTCGGCGTCACCGGCGACACGGTGGCCGCGTTCACCGCGGCCGTGGCGGTACTGATCATCGCCTGCCCGTGCGCGCTGGGCCTGGCCACGCCGACCGCGCTGCTGGTCGGCACGGGGCGTGGCGCGCAGCTCGGCATCCTCATCAAGGGCCCGGAGGTCCTGGAGTCCACCCGCCGCGTCGACACCGTCGTCCTGGACAAGACCGGAACGGTCACCACCGGCCGCATGACCCTTCAGGAGGTCCACGTCGCCGACGGCACCGACGAGAGCGAGCTGCTGCGGCTCGCGGGCGCCGTCGAGCACGCCTCCGAGCACCCGGTCGCCCGGGCGATCGCCGTGGGCGCCGCCGAGCGCGCCGGAGAGCTCCCGGAGGTCGAGGAGTTCACGAACGTGCCCGGTCGGGGCGTACGCGGGCGGGTGGCGGGCCGTGAGGTGGCCGTGGGCCGGCTCGCCGAGTACACCGGGGATCTGCCGCCGGAGCTGGCCCGCGCCAAGGACGCGGCCGAGCGGGGCGGCCGTACGGCCGTGGTGGTCGGCTGGGACGGGGTGGCACGCGGTGTCCTCGCCGTCGCCGACGCGGTCAAGGAGACCAGCGCCGAGGCTGTGCGCGAGTTGCGCGCGCTGGGGCTCACGCCGGTGCTGCTGACCGGGGACAACCGGGCGGTGGCCGAGGCGGTGGCGCGGGAGGTCGGCATCGAGCAGGTGATCGCCGAGGTGCTGCCCGAGGACAAGGTCGACGCGGTACGGCAGCTTCAGGGCGAGGGCCGGACCGTGGCCATGGTCGGTGACGGAGTCAACGATGCGGCGGCGCTCGCGACGGCCGATCTGGGCCTGGCGATGGGCACGGGCACGGACGCGGCGATCGAGGCGAGCGATCTGACCCTGGTCCGGGGTGACCTGCGGGTGGCCGCGGACGCGATCCGGCTGTCCAGGAGGACGCTGTCCACCATCAAGGGCAATCTGGTGTGGGCGTTCGGCTACAACGTGGCGGCACTGCCCCTGGCCGCGGCCGGTCTGTTGAATCCGATGATCGCGGGGGCCGCTATGGCCTTTTCGTCCGTATTCGTGGTGACCAACAGCCTCCGCCTGCGGACGTTCCGCTGAACTGCGGGAAGGTTACCGGCGGTTAGGGGGATTCGAAGTAAGAGTCCCCCTAGAGTCGGAGGCCAGCCTCACATAAGCTCTTCACAAGGCTCGCGCATCATCCTTACGCTTGAGTCCCGGTCGCAGTATCGGGGCTCTTGCGCATCTAACGGACATTTGCAAGAGACGCAGATCACAGTGATGTGAACGTAACCATCGAAGGGGTTCGAAGGTCTAAGTTGACGATGTCAGACAGCGTCTTGGGGGGCGTTGACTGGCATCTGAGGATGTCTTGGGGGACTTCCTCAGAGATGCGTTGCCGGGGCACGTACATCGGGAAGCTTTGAGCGGCCCTCCCGAGCGTGCGCTGTCCCGGCAGATCGCACACCCAGTAGTACGACGAGTTCTGCTCGTTTTGCTCAAGCAGTACGCGTTTTGCTCAAGCAGTACCGCAGCGATTCAGGCGCTGTTCTTCACAGACGCCCGGCCGGATCCCGTGGGGGGAATCCGCACCGGGACATGGGAAGGCGCCCTGTACGCCGGCCCGTGGGGGGACCGTCGGCAGGGCGCCTTCCGCTTTTTGCTGTCCACTTACGCCGGTGAGCGTGCCGGCGGGGATACGAGTGAGGGGGCGCCGATGAACGACGCCCCCTCCACCGGAAACTGTCAGCGGGCCTCGACCGGGACGAAGTCCCGCTCCACCACGCCCGTGTAGATCTGGCGCGGGCGGCCGATGCGGGAGCCCGGCTCCTTGATCATCTCGTGCCACTGGGCGATCCAGCCCGGCAGCCGGCCAAGAGCGAACAGGACCGTGAACATCTCGGTCGGGAAGCCCATGGCCCGGTAGATCAGGCCGGTGTAGAAGTCGACGTTCGGGTAGAGACTGCGCGAGACGAAGTAGTCGTCGGAGAGCGCGTGCTCCTCCAGCTTGAGCGCGATGTCCAGCAGCTCGTCGGACTTGCCGAGGGCCGAGAGGACGTCGTGCGCGGCGGCCTTGATGATCTTGGCGCGCGGGTCGAAGTTCTTGTAGACCCGGTGGCCGAAGCCCATCAGACGGACGCCGTCCTCCTTGTTCTTCACCTTGCGGATGAAGGAGTCGACGTCGCCGCCGGAGGCCTGGATGCCCTCCAGCATCTCCAGCACGGACTGGTTGGCGCCGCCGTGCAGCGGGCCCCACAGCGCGTTGATACCGGCCGAGATGGAGGCGAACATGTTGGCCTGCGAGGAGCCGACCAGACGGACCGTGGAGGTCGAACAGTTCTGCTCGTGGTCCGCGTGCAGGATGAGCAGCTTGTCGAGCGCGGCGACGACGACCGGGTCGAGGTCGTACTCCTGGGCCGGCACCGAGAACGTCATGCGCAGGAAGTTCTCGACGTAGCCGAGGTCGTTGCGCGGGTAGACGAACGGGTGGCCGATCGACTTCTTGTACGCGTAGGCCGCGATCGTCGGAAGCTTGGCGAGCAGCCGGATCGTCGAGAGGTTCCGCTGCTTCTCGTCGAAGGGGTTGTGGCTGTCCTGGTAGAAGGTGGACAGCGCGGAGACGACCGACGACAGCATGGCCATCGGGTGGGCGTCGCGCGGGAAGCCCTTGTAGAAGTTCTTGACGTCCTCGTGGAGCAGGGTGTGCTGCGTGATCTCGTTCTTGAACGAGGAGAGCTCGTCGACCGTCGGCAGCTCGCCGTTGATCAGCAGGTAGGCGACCTCGACGAAGGTCGAACGCTCGGCCAGCTGCTCGATCGGGTAGCCGCGGTAGCGGAGGATGCCCGCCTCGCCGTCGAGGTAGGTGATGGCGGATTTATAGGCAGCGGTGTTCCCGTAACCGCTGTCCAGCGTCACCAGACCGGTCTGGGCGCGGAGCTTCCCGATGTCGAAGCCCTTGTCGCCGACGGTGCTGTTGATCACCGGGTAGGTGTACTCGCCGTCGCCGTACCGCAGTACTACAGAGTTGTCGCTCACGTCTTCCCTCACCGACGTAGTGCCTCATCTTCGAGGTTGCCCTGACTGTCTCTACCATCCCCCAATTGGCTCAGGTGAGTGCACTCGGGGTCGACCATCGGGCCTATCGGCGGCACTGAGTGCCGCCAACTTTCTCATCCTGCCCGGTTCATACCCGGACCGGAAGTGCTCTGTGACCTTCATGACTCATTTGATCGATCATTTTTTGAAATGAGCCGGAAATCGAGTGCCGTACAGCGCCGGCCCGCCGACACCGTGCGTACCGCCTGACCGATCGCCTTGCGCGAACCGACCAGTACCACCAGCTTCTTGGCCCGGGTGACCGCCGTGTAGAGCAGGTTCCGCTGGAGCATCATCCACGCGCCCGTGGTGACCGGGATGACCACGGCCGGATACTCGCTGCCCTGCGAGCGGTGGATGGTCACCGCGTACGCGTGCGCCAGTTCGTCCAGCTCGTCGAACTCGTACGGAACCTCCTCGTCCTCGTCGGTCAGCACCGTGAGGCGCTGGTCGACCGGGTCGAGCGAGGTGACAACGCCCACGGTGCCGTTGAAGACACCGTTCTTGCCCTTCTCGTAATTGTTGCGGATCTGGGTGACCTTGTCGCCGACGCGGAAGACCCGGCCGCCGAACCGCTTCTCGGGCAGGTCGGGGCGGCCGGGGGTGATCGCCTGCTGGAGCAGTCCGTTGAGGTTGCCCGCCCCCGCCGGTCCCCGGTGCATCGGCGCGAGCACCTGGACGTCCCGGCGCGGGTCGAGCCCGAACTTGGCCGGAATACGACGGGCCGCCACGTCCACGGTGAGCCGGCCGGCCTCCTCGGTGTCGTCCTCGACGAAGAGGAAGAAGTCCTTCATGCCGTCGGTGACCGGGTGCTGCCCGGAGTTGATCCGGTGCGCGTTGGTCACCACGCCCGACTGCTGGGCCTGGCGGAACACGCGGGTGAGGCGCACGGCGGGGATCGGGCCGCCGTCGGCGAGCAGATCGCGCAGCACCTCGCCGGCGCCGACGCTGGGCAGCTGGTCGACGTCCCCGACGAAGAGCAGATGGGCGCCCGGCGGGACCGCCTTGACCAGCTTGTTGGCGAGCAGCAGGTCCAGCATCGAGGCCTCGTCGACCACCACCAGGTCGGCGTCCAGCGGGCGGTCCCGGTCGTAGGCAGCGTCGCCGCCGGGCTTCAGCTCGAGGAGGCGGTGCACGGTGGAGGCCTCGGCGCCGGTCAGCTCGGCCAGCCGCTTGGCGGCACGGCCGGTCGGCGCGGCGAGCACGACCTTGGCGCGCCTGGCCCGCGCCAGCTCCACGATCGAGCGCACGGTGAAGGACTTGCCGCAGCCCGGGCCGCCGGTCAGCACGGCGACCTTCTCGGTCAGCGCCAGCTTGACGGCGGCCTCCTGTTCGGGCGCGAGATCCGTGCCCGTACGCCCCTTCAGCCAGGTCAGCGCCTTGTCCCAGGCCACGTCCCTAAAGGCGGGCATCCGGTCCTGGTCGGTGCGCAGGAGGCGCAACAGCTGGGCGGAGAGGGACAGTTCGGCCCGGTGGAAGGGCACCAGGTAGACGGCGGTGACGGGGTCGGCGCCGCCGTCGGGCGCGGGGACCTTCTCCCGTACGACACCGGGCTCGCCGGAGTCCTCGTCCGGGAGGGCCAGCTCGGCGAGGCACTCGATGACCAGGCCCGTGTCGACCTGGAGGAGCTTGACCGCGTCGGCGATCAGGCGCTCCTCGGGGAGGTAGCAGTTGCCCTGGTCGGTCGCCTGGGACAGGGCGTACTGCAGGCCCGCCTTGACGCGCTCCGGGCTGTCGTGCGGGATGCCGACGGACTGGGCGATCTTGTCGGCGGTGAGGAAGCCGATGCCCCAGACGTCGGAGGCGAGCCGGTAGGGCTGGTTCTTCACGACGGAGATCGAGGCGTCGCCGTACTTCTTGTAGATGCGCACGGCGATCGACGTGGAGACCTCGACGGTCTGGAGGAAGAGCATGACCTCCTTGATCGCCTTCTGCTCCTCCCAGGCGTCGGCGATCTTCTTGGTGCGCTTGGGGCCGAGGCCTGGCACCTCGATGAGCCGCTTGGGCTCCTCCTCGATGATCGTCAGGGTGTCCAGGCCGAAGTGCTGCGTGATGCGGTCGGCGAAGACCGGGCCGATGCCCTTGACCAGACCGGAGCCGAGGTAGCGCCGGATGCCCTGGACGGTGGCCGGCAGCAGCGTCGTGTAGTTCTCGACGGTGAACTGCTTGCCGTACTGCGGATGGGAGCCCCAACGCCCCTCCATCCGCAGGGACTCGCCGACCTGGGCGCCCAGGAGCGCGCCGACGACGGTGAGCAGATCACCGGCGCCGCGGCCGGTGTCGACGCGCGCGACCGTGTAGCCGTTCTCCTCGTTGGCGTACGTGATCCGCTCCAGGACGCCTTCGAGGGTGGCGAGTCGGCGCTCGCCCGCCTGTGCAGGACTCCCCGGCTGATTGGACATGATCCGACGGTACCGGCCGGGTGTGACAGCGGGCGGGGAGGTGCGGATCCGGTCGGGACGAGCTCAGTCGAGACCGCGGTGCGCGGCCCACAACTCCCCCGCGCGGCCGGCGGCTTCGGTGACCAGGGCCGCCAGTTCGGGTGAGTCGGGTACCCGGAACGAGACGTATCCGCCCCGCCCGCCGGCGACCGGCCGCCCGTAGGCCTTCGCGGCGAGGCGGCCGTCCGGGAGGAGCCGGATGTTGAGCGTGGTCAGCGTGAAGGCCTCACCGCGCCGCGTGTCCGTCCAGCGCAGCGCCTCCGGGATCGTGACGTTGATCGCCAGAGCACTCACTTCCAGGTCGCCGCTCATGGACGGATGATCCCACGCGAGCCGCCGCCGACAATCGGGATGCGGCGCCAAAGGCGCATCCCTAGGCTCGCGTTCATGTTCACCGACGGGGTACGACTGGAGCGCCTGCGGGCCGATCACGCGCCCGCGCTGCTCGCCTTCGAGCGCGCCAACCGCGCCTACTTCGCGCGGTACATCTCGGATCGGGGTGACGCGTTCTTCCTGGAGTTCGCCACCGTCCTCGACGCGCGTCTCGCCGAACAGGACGCCGGCGTCTGCCACTTCCACGTGGTGGTCGACGAGCGGGGTGAGCTGATCGGGCGCGTCAATCTCGTGGACGTCGAGGAGGGCAGCGCCGATCTCGGCTACCGGATCGGCGAGCGCTGGGCGGGCCGGGGGGTCGCGACCGAGGCGGTGGCGCAGGTGTGCCGGCTCGCCGCCGGGCCGTACGGGCTCGGCGAGCTGATCGCGAGCACCGCGGTCGGGAACACGGGGTCCAGGACGGTCCTCGAACGGAACGGGTTCACGCTGGTGGGTGACGAGCTCGTGGCCGGGAAGCCCGGCGTGCGCTACCGGCGCCCTCTGGAGCGCGCCGAGGCGGCCGGTCCGGCCGACTGAATCGCTCCGGCACCGCTGAGTCCCTCCGCCACCGTCCGGAACATCACGATCCGGTCTCAGGGTCTTGTGAACCGTCGTGTAATCGATTCCAATCCTTGGTGCACGTCGATGTAATCGATTCCACGAGGAGGTGGAACGGCGATGGCGAGCATCAAGGACGTCGCCGCCGAGGCGGGGGTCTCCGTCGCCACGGTGTCGCGGGTCCTGAACGACCATCCGTCGGTCAGCGCCGACGCACGCACGCGCGTGCTGGCCGCCGTCGAGGCGCTGGGCTACCGCCCGAACGCCGTCGCCCGTTCCCTGCGCACCGACCAGACCCACACCCTCGGCCTGGTCATCAGCGACGTGATGAACCCGTACTTCACCGAACTGGCCCGCTCCGTCGAGGAGGCGGCCAGGGCGCTCGGGTACAGCGTGATCATCGGGAACGCGGACGAGCGGCCCGAGTTGCAGGACCACCACGTACGGACGCTGCTGGACCGCCGTATCGACGGGCTGCTCGTCTCCCCCACCGACGGCGGTTCGCCGCTGATCGTGGACGCCGCCCGGGCGGGGACGCCGGTGGTCTTCGTCGACCGGTGGATCCCGGGGATCGAGGTGCCGGTCGTCCGCGCGGACGGGCGGACCGCGATACGGGATCTCGTCGCGCATCTGCACGGGCTCGGGCACCGGCGGCTCGCGATCATCGCGGGCCCCGCGGCCACGACCACCGGCAGCGAGCGCGTCGAGGCTTTCCGGGAGGCCCTCGGCGAGTACGGGATCCCGCTGCCGGACGCCTACATCGGCCAGGGCGACTTCCAGGCCGAGAGCGGGCGGCGGGTCACCGAGGGGTTCCTCGACCTGCCCGAGCCGCCCGAGGTCGTGTTCGCGGCCGACAACCTGATGGCGCTCGGCGCGCTGGACGCCGTACGCGCGCGTGGGCTGCGGGTCCCCGAGGACCTCGCGCTCGCCGCGTTCGACGACATCCCCTGGTTCGTGCACACCGATCCGCCGATCACCGCGATCGCCCAGCCCACGGGCGAGTTGGGGCGGGCCGCCGTACGCGCGCTGATCGATTCCATAGAGGGCCGGACCCCGCGGTCCGTCACCCTCCCCGCACGTCTCGTCGTACGCCGCTCGTGCGGCGAGCCACCGGCTTCAGCGGAGCCGGCCCCCGCAAGGAACAGGAGCCAGTCGTGAGCAACGAGGACGAGTTGCCGCGCATCAAGGACGAGTTGCTGCGCATCGAGGGCATTCGGAAGACCTTCCCCGGCGTGGTGGCGCTCGACGGCGTCGACTTCGACCTGCGCCGGGGCGAGGTGCACGTGCTGCTCGGCGAGAACGGCGCCGGCAAGAGCACGCTGATCAAGATGCTGTCGGGCGCCTACCACCCCGACGGGGGCCGGGTCCTGGTGGACGGCGAGGAGGTGCACATCCGCGGGGCACAGGACGCCGAGCGGCTGGGCATCGCCACCATCTACCAGGAGTTCAACCTCGTCCCCGATCTGACGGTCGCCGAGAACATCTTCCTGGGCCGGCAGCCGCGCCGCCTCGGGATGATCGACCGGAAGCGGATGGAGGCCGACGCCGAGGTGCTGCTGAAGCGCGTCGGGGTGAATGTGTCCCCACGCGCGCGTGTGCGTGAACTCGGTATCGCGCGCCTCCAGATGGTCGAGATCGCCAAGGCGCTCAGCCTCAACGCGCGCGTGCTGATCATGGACGAGCCGACCGCGGTGCTCACCTCCGAGGAGGTGGAGAAGCTCTTCGCCATCGTGCGCTCGCTGCGCGAGGACGGCGTCGGGATCGTCTTCATCACCCATCACCTGGAGGAGATCGCCGCGCTCGGCGACCGGGTCACGGTCATCCGCGACGGCAGGTCCGTCGGCCAGGTGCCCGCGACCGCGGCCCAGGACGAACTCGTACGCCTCATGGTGGGCCGTTCCATCGAGCAGCAGTACCCGCGCGAACGGCCCGACGCGGGCGGCGCGTTGCTCACCGTCGAGGGGCTGACCCGGGACGGTGTCTTCCAGGACATCAGCTTCGAGGTGCGGGCCGGCGAGGTCGTCGGCATCGCCGGGCTGGTCGGCGCGGGGCGTACCGAGGTGGTGCGGGCCGTGTTCGGCGCGGACCCTTACGACAAGGGGGCCGTGAAGGTCTCCGGGGACCCGGTCCGCCGGCACGACGTCAACGCGGCGATGACCGCGGGCATCGGGCTCGTGCCCGAGGACCGCAAGGGGCAGGGGCTCGTGCTCGACCAGACCGTCGAGGAGAACCTCGGCCTGGTCACCATGCGGGCCGCCACGCACGCGGGGCTCGTCGACCTCAAGGGCCAGCGCACGGCCGCCGCGCGGATCGCCGGGCAACTGGGCGTGCGGATGGCCGGGTTGGGCCAGCAGGTGCGCACCCTGTCCGGCGGCAACCAGCAGAAGGTCGTCATCGGC
The DNA here is from genome assembly GCF_053595415.1 of Streptomyces sp. NPDC002499. Classification (NCBI taxonomy): domain Bacteria; kingdom Bacillati; phylum Actinomycetota; class Actinomycetes; order Kitasatosporales; family Streptomycetaceae; genus Streptomyces; species Streptomyces sp. NPDC002499. Next base: position 319,275 of record NZ_JBSFXO010000010.1, on the reverse strand, counting down.
AAGTGGCTGCTCGCCGACACCAAGGTGCTGATCCTCGACGAACCCACGCGCGGGATCGACGTGGGCGCGAAGGTCGAGATCTACCAGCTGATCAACCAACTCACGGCCGCGGGCGCCGCCGTCCTCATGATCTCCAGCGATCTGCCCGAGGTGCTCGGCATGAGCGACCGGGTGCTGGTGATGGCCCAGGGCCGGATCGCGGGCGAACTGACCGCCGACGAGGCCACGCAGGACGCGGTGATGTCCCTCGCCGTCAGCAACATCTCCCACGTCACTACCGAAGCGGAGGCCGACCGTGGCCACTGACACGCTCAAGAGCACCACAGGCGCCGGTGGCGCCACGAGCGGGCTGCGCCGCCTCCTGCTCGACAACGGCGCGCTCACCGCGCTGATCGTCCTCGTCATCGCCCTGTCGGCGCTGTCCGGGGACTTCCTGACCACCGACAACCTCCTCAACGTCGGTGTCCAGGCGGCCGTGACCGCCGTCCTCGCCTTCGGCGTCACCTTCGTCATCGTCTCGGCCGGCATCGACCTCTCGGTCGGCTCGGTCGCCGCCCTCTCCGCGACCGTGCTCGCCTGGAGCGCCACCCAGCACGGCGTACCGGTCGTCATCGCGGTGATCCTGGCCGTCGCGACCGGCATCGCGGCGGGCCTGGTCAACGGCTTCCTGATCGCGTACGGGAAGCTGCCGCCGTTCATCGCGACGCTCGCCATGCTGTCGGTGGCGCGCGGTCTCGCGCTGGTCGTCTCCGACGGCTCGCCGATCCCCTTCCCGGACTCGGTCTCCCACCTCGGCGACACGCTCGGCGGCTGGCTGCCGGTGCCCGTCCTGGTCATGATCGTGATGGGGCTGATCGCCGCGTTCGTGCTGGGGCGGACGTACATCGGCCGTTCCATGTACGCGATCGGCGGCAACGAGGAAGCCGCGCGGCTGTCCGGCCTGCGCGTGAAGAAGCAGAAGCTCGCCATCTACGCGCTGTCCGGCGTCTTCGCCGCCGTCGCGGGCATCGTGCTCGCGTCCCGGCTGTCCTCGGCACAGCCGCAGGCCGCCGACGGCTACGAGCTGGACGCGATCGCCGCGGTCGTCATCGGCGGCGCCTCCCTGGCGGGCGGCACCGGCAAGGCGTCCGGAACGCTGATCGGCGCGCTGATCCTGGCGGTGCTGCGCAACGGCCTCAACCTCCTGAACGTGTCCGCCTTCTGGCAGCAGGTCGTCATCGGCGTCGTGATCGCGCTGGCGGTGCTGCTCGACACACTGCGCCGCAAGGCCGGGGCCACCCCGGTGGCGGCCGGCACCGGCGGCAACAGGGGCAAGCAGGCGGGGACGTACGCGCTCGCGGCGGTCGTCACCGTGGCGATCGTGGGCGCGACCTCCTTCCTGCACAACGACTCCTCCTCGTCGAACCCGAAGATGGGTCTGTCACTGTCCACCCTCAACAACCCCTTCTTCGTGCAGATCCGGGCCGGCGCCCAGGCCGAGGCGAAGAAGCTCGGTGTGGACCTGACTGTCACGGACGCGCAGAACGACGCCTCCCAGCAGGCCAACCAGCTGCAGAACTTCACCAGTTCGAGCCTCGGCGCGATCATCGTCAACCCGGTGGACTCGGACGCGGCGAGCAACTCCGTGAAGGCCGCCGACAAGGCGAAGATCCCGGTCATCGCCGTCGACCGGGGCGTCAACAAGGCGTCCGTGGACGCCCTGGTGGCCTCCGACAACATCGCGGGCGGCGAACTGGCCGCGAAGACCATCGCCGTGAAGCTCGGCGGCTCCGGAAAGATCGTCATCCTCCAGGGCCAAGCGGGCACTTCGGCTGCCCGAGAGCGCGCTCAGGGCTTCTCCGACGGTCTCAAGGCCTACCCTGGAATTCACGTCGTGGCACAGCAGCCCGCCGACTTCGACCGCACCAAGGGCCTCGACGTGATGTCGAACCTGCTCCAGGCCCACCCCGACGTCCAGGGTGTCATCGCCGCCAACGACGAGATGGCGCTCGGCGCTATCAAGGCGCTGGGTTCCAAGGCCGGCAAGTCGGTCTGGGTGGTCGGTTTCGACGGCACCCCGGACGGCCTGACCGCGGTCAAGGGCGGCTCGCTGTACGCGTCCGTGGCCCAGCAGCCCACCCAGCTCGGCAAGATCGCCGTGGAGAACGCCCTCAAGGCCATCCAGGGCAAGAAGGTCCAGCAGACGATCAAGGTCCCGGTGAAGGTGGTCACGAAGGAGAACGTGGCCGGCTTCACCGGCTGACACAGGAGAACGCGGCCGGCTTCACCACCGGCCGGCAGCGGGTGCGTCTCTCGTCATCTCTCAGGGGAGTCCTTCATGTACGACTACGACCTTCTGGTCGTGGGCTCGGCCAACGCCGACCTGGTGATCGCCGTCGAACGGCGCCCGGAGGCGGGCGAGACGGTGCTCGGCGGCGACCTCGCCGTGCACCCGGGCGGCAAGGGCGCCAACCAGGCGGTCGCGGCCGCCCGGCTCGGGGCCCGTACCGCGCTGTTGGCCCGGGTCGGCGACGACGCGTACGGCAGACTGCTGCTCGACTCGCAGCGGGCGGCCGGGGTCGACACGGTGGGCGTGCTGGTCGGCGAGGCGCCGACGGGGGTCGCGCTGATCACCGTGGACCCCTCGGGGGACAACAGCATCGTGGTGTCGCCGGGCGCGAACGGCCGGTTGAAGCCGCAGGACGTCCATGCGGCGGAATGCCTCTTCCAGGCCTCCCGGGTGGTCTCGGTCCAGCTGGAGATCCCGCCGGAGACGGTCGAGGAGGTGGTCCGGAGCCTGGCGCCGGACAGCCGCTTCGTCCTCAACCCCTCCCCGCCCAGGCCGCTTTCCGCCAAGGTGCTGGCGGCCTGCGACCCGCTGATCGTCAACGAGCACGAGGCGCGGGTGGTCCTGGGCGAGGCGTGCGTGAGCGACCGGCCGGAGGACTGGGCCAAGCTGCTGCTCGCCAAGGGGCCGCGCTCGGTGGTGGTGACGCTGGGCGCGGAGGGCGCGCTGGTGGCGTCCTCGGCGGGCATCGAGCGGATCCCGTCCGTGAAGGTGGACGCCGTGGACACCACGGGCGCCGGCGACGCGTTCACGGGCGCGCTGGCCTTCCGGCTCGCGGCGGGCGCCGATCTCGTCGAGGCGGCCACCTACGCGGCCCGGGTCGGGGCGGCGGCCGTCACCAAGGAGGGCGCCCAGGTGTCCTTCCCGACCGCCGAGGAGGTCGAGGCGCTGTGAAGAAGGCGGGCATCCTCAACCGTCATCTCTCCGGCGCCCTCGCCGAACTGGGCCACGGCGACGAGGTGTTGGTGTGCGACGCCGGCATGCCGATCCCGGCAGGACCGCGCGTCGTCGACCTCGCCTTCCGGGCCGGCACCCCGTCCTTCGCGGAGGTCCTGGACGGCCTGCTGGTCGAGCTGGTGGTCGAGGGCGCGACGGCGGCGAAGGAGATCCGCAAGGCCAATCCGGCGACGGCCTCGCTGCTGACCCGCGAGTTCCCCGACCTGGAACTGGTCCCGCACCAGCGGCTCAAGGAACTGTCGGCCGGGGCACGGCTGGTGGTCCGCACGGGCGAGGCACGGCCGTACGCGAATGTGCTGCTGAGGTGCGGGGTGTTCTTCTGAGCCGCTGATCCCGCGCGGGATCACGGCGCGGGTTCACGGCGCGGGGAAGGCCAGCCGGACGCCGTACTCCTTCTCGGCGCGGCGGAGTGCGGGGACCAGGGCCGCGCGCAGGGTGCGGATCTCCTGGGCGTTGTCGGCCAGGAACCGTTCGCGCAGGGCCCGGCGGGCGGGCTCCCGTACGGCTTCGACCGGGTGCATGCAGGTGGCGTAGGCGCTGCCGAGTGCGGTGTCGACGCGGGCGAAGTCGGCCGAGGAGGCGGTCATCAGGCGGCTGTCGACGAGGGAGAAGAAGGCGTCCTCGTCGCGGACCCGGTAGCCCTGCTTCGCCAGGCAGCGGGGCAGGGCGGCGATGGCCTCGGCGACGGCGGGATCGTCGCGGGTGGCGGCGAGTTCGCCGAACCACCGCTTCAGGAGCGGCAGATAGACGCCCCGCGCCTTCCCGGCCGCCGCCGAGCCCCGCGCCTGACAGTCACGGATCTGGGCGGGGCTGCCGGATGTCGCGGGAGCGGGGGTCTCCGCCGGGGAGGGGCTCGCCACCGATCCCGGGCTTCCCGCCGGTTGTCGGCTCCGAGCCGACCCCGGCCCCGGCACCTCCGCCCCGTGACCGAATCCGTGGCGGCCCAGGAAGGCCAGGTCGGGAAGGTTCGCGTACGAGATGAAGGCCGGCGGGACCTGCTCGGGCAGGGCGAAACCGTGCTCGCGTGCGCAGTCGGCGGCGACGGAACGCGCCACCTGCTGTCCGAAGGCGTCGAGGCCCTGGGTCCAGCGGGACTCGGCGCCGGTGGTCGGCAGCACCATGCGGGCGGGGTCCGCGGGGAGGGCGTAGGTGAGCCGTGCGGGCGCCGGGGCGGGGGCGCGGGTCCCGTCGGCCGTCGTCGAGCCGGCCGCGGTCGAGCACGCGCCGGTGAGCAGGGCTGCCGCGACGGCCAGGGTGGCGCGCGCGAGGGTCTTCGGGGTCACGTCCGTCCTTCCGCCGGGCCGGAGCACCGCCGGCCGGCGGCGCTCCGGGAGACACGGGTCGGGGTCAGTGGGTGATCGCCACGTTGTCGGCGGGATCGAAGAGGCTGGCCACGGTGAAGGGCGTGTTGTCGCTGACGGCGGTGCACAGCGCGTACGTCGAGTCGGTGACGCTGTGGTAGCCGTCGTAGCCGACGACGTACCGCTTGGCGCAGGTGAACCAGGTGCCGTCGGAGCGGCGCAGGCGGCCCGCGTAGTCGTCGTAGTTGCGGGAGTTGGTGTTGTACGAGTAGGTGAGGTTGAGGTCGTTGCAGCTGCTGGTGGCCGACTTGTAGCGGATCGTGCCGACGCTCTCGTAGTCCCCGGTGGTCAGCGACTGGGTCACGCACGCCTGCGGGGCGGCGGACGCCACCGGAGCGAGCGCGACTCCGGTCGCGGCGGATACGAATACGAGCGCGCCGGCGACGAGGGCCCGGTTCATGCTCCACTTCGACATGCTTGTTTCCCCTGTTCGTTCGTGTTCGGCGCCGGTGTACGGACCGGCCCGGGTGGTACCGCCGGACACGGTCGCAGCGTGGGTCCCGTCCGAACCACGACCTTCGAACAGTCTCGAAAGTCCCGGGCCCGGAGCCGGAGTTCACCGCTCCGGCGCAACGTGTGTGACGGGTGGGGCCAAGGGAACGGTCGGCGCTGTTCCGCCCTCTGGCGGAAACGGGGACGGCTGGCCGGAAGTCGTCAGGCGCGACCCCGGTGACGGCGGGGAGAGCATCGCCGCGCCGAGCGGGGTAAGGGAGTGCAGGACCGTGTTCTGCGCGCGCTTGCTCATGATCAGGCCGGCGTCGCGCAGCACGGTGGTGTGATGCGTGGCCGTGGCGGGCGAGACACCCAGGTGGCGGGCCAGTTCCGAGGTGGTCGCGCCGTGCGCGAGCGTCGCCAGCGCGGCGGCCCGCGTACGGCCGAGCAGCGCCGAGAGAGAGGCCTCGGGGCGGTCGGGCGTGGCGAGCCGGGTGCTGTGCACGGGGTAGACCAGCACCGGTTGCAGGGCGGGGTCGGCCAGCGACACCGGTGTCTGCCAGCAGAAGTAGGAGGGCACCAGGCGCAGTCCGCGCCCGTCGAGGTACAGGTCGCGGTCCTCCACGTAGTCGACGTGCAGGACCGGCGCGCACCAGCGCATGGCGGGCGAGAGGTCGGTGAGCAGTCCGGCGACCCCGCCGTCGAGGATCGCGCGGGAGAGCAGCACCCTCTCACCGCCGAGCGACTCGTACATCCGGTCCTGATGCGGTGCCACGACGGCTTCGTGGTAGGCGCGCAGCACCCGCACCAGTTCCTCGCGCGGCCGGCGTTCCGTCAGCCGGGGCGCCCAGTCGGGGGCGCCGACGAACCGCGCCAGCAGGCCCACCTCGTGGGCGACCTGGGCCGGCGGGGTGTCGAGGATCGCCGCGAGCCCCTGCTCGAGGCCGTCGGCGGACTCCTGCGGCGACAGGAAGTCGGGCCAGTACCGCGCCCTGGGCAGCAGCGGGACGAGCACCCTGCGGACGGCCGCGCCCAGTCGGCTGCCGGTGAGCACGGCCCGGGTGGTGCGGTGCCAGGCGGCGTAGGCCCAGCGGCCCTGCGAGGTCTGGAGCCGGTGCAGGCTGAACGTGATCTCCCAGAGCGGGTCGGGAGCGCTCGCCACCCGGATACGGGTCAGGTCGTCGGGCGTGAAGTGGATGCGCAGCACGGAGCAGCCCCCCGGATCGGCGGCCGTCCCCCGTCCGCCAGGCAGCAGCCTGGGGCCTCACCCACCCCTGGACAACGTACGGATCCGGCCGCTCCCCGCCGTCACCGCGGGTGCGTCATTCTCGGCCACTGACCGGGCACACGGACCGGGCACACGGACCGGCACACGTTCGAGGGGGCCCAGTCCGTCGACCGAACCCCCTCGGGTTTTCCCCTCCGTATCAGAACCCCCGCGATCCCCCCAGATCCCCCTCCAAAGGTCCTGATGCCAAGTACGACCCGCGAGGTGGCGGGAGGGTTGCACGGCCTTCTCGACTTTTTTTCAGCAGCGCCGTACGCGTTCTTTCAGCGGCTCCCGTACTCGGTGGTACGAGGTGGTCTCACATCACGTGCTCCGTGAAGCGCCGAGCCGTCTCCCCGAGCACCTCCCGGCCGTCCCGCGCCCACAGCCGGTCGTTGAACAGCTCGACCTCAATGGCACCGGCGTACCCGGCCGCCTCGACGTACCCCTTCCACTCCCGCATGTCGATCGAGCCGTCCCCGATCTGCCCGCGCCCGTTGAGGACGCCCTCGGGCAACGGTGTGGTCCAGTCGGCGAGTTGGAAGGTGTGGATGCGTCCGCCCGCGCCGGCCCGGGCGATCTGCTCGGGCGCCCGGTCGTCCCACCAGATGTGGTACGTGTCGACCGTGACGCCGACCTGGTGGGCCGGGAAGCGTTCCGCGAGGTCGAGCGCCTGGGTGAGCGTCGAGACCACACAGCGGTCGGACGCGTACATCGGGTGCAGCGGCTCGATGGCCAGCCTCACGCCACGGGACTCGGCGTACGGGCCCAGCTCCCCCAGCGCGTCGGCGATCCGCTCCCGGGCGCCGTGCAGGTCCTTGGAGCCGGCCGGCAGTCCGCCGGAGACCAGGACCAGGGTGTCCGTGCCGAGGGTGGCGGCCTCGTCGACCGCGCGCCGGTTGTCGTCCAGCGCCTTCGCGCGCTCGTCCGGCTCGATCGCCGTGAGGAAGCCGCCCCGGCACAGGGTGGTGACGGTCAGACCCGCGTCGCGCACCAGCTTGGCGGTGGCGTCGAGGCCGTACGCCTGGACGGGCTCGCGCCACAGGCCGACGTTGGTGACGCCGAACTCGGCGCAGGCGTCGGCCAGTTCCGGCAGCGACAGTTGCTTGACCGTCATCTGGTTGATGCTGAAGCGGGCGAGATCGCTCACTGGCTCACTCCGTACAGGGACAGCAGGTTCCGCATCCGGTCCTCGGCCAGCTTCGGGTCCGGGAACAGGCCCAGGCCGTCGGCGAGTTCGTAGGCGCGGGCGAAGTGCGGGAGGGAGCGGGCCGATTGGAGTCCGCCGACCATCGTGAAGTGGGACTGGTGGCCGGCCAGCCAGGCGAGGAAGACCACGCCCGTCTTGTAGAAGCGGGTCGGGGTCTGGAAGAGATGCCGGGACAACTCGACGGTCGGGTCGAGGAGTTGACGGAAGCCGTCGACGTTCCCCGTGTCGAGGACGCGGACCGCCTCCGCCGCCAGCGGCCCGAGCGGGTCGAAGATGCCGAGCAGGGCGTGACTGAAGCCCTGCTCGTCGCCCGCGATCAGCTCGGGGTAGTTGAAGTCGTCGCCGGTGTAGCAGCGCACGCCCTGCGGCAGCCGGCGCCGGATGTCGATCTCCCGCTGAGCCTCCAGGAGCGACACCTTGATCCCGTCCACCTTGTCGGGGTGCGCGGCGATGACGTCGAGGAAGGTGTCGGTGGCCGCGTCCAGGTCGGACGAGCCCCAGTAGCCCTCCAGCGCCGGATCGAACATCGGGCCCAGCCAGTGCAGGACGACCGGCTCGGACGCCTGGCGCAGCAGATGGCCGTAGACCTCCAGGTAGTCCTCGGGCCCCTTGGCGACGGCCGCCAGCGCCCTGGACGCCATCAGGATGGCCTGCGCGCCCGACTCCTCGACGAGGGCCAACTGCTCCTCGTACGCGGCCTGTACGTCCGCCAGGGTGCCGCCGGTGATCTGGTCGGTGCCGACGCCGCAGGCGATCCGCCCGCCGACGGCCTTGGCCTCGGCGGAGGACCGGCGGATCAGCTCGGCCGCGCCCACCCAGTCGAGCCCCATCCCGCGCTGGGCGGTGTCCATCGCCTCGGCGACGCCGAGCCCGTGCGACCACAGGTGGCGGCGGAAGGCGAGGGTGGCGTCCCAGTCGACGGCGGCGGCCGAGTCGGGCGACACGTCCGCGTACGGGTCGGCGACGACGTGCGCCGCCGAGAAGACCGTACGGGAGGTGAAGGGGGCGCCGGGGTGGACGGCGAGGGGTTCGGGGCGGGGGTCGTAGGCCCTCAGTCCGCCCTTGAGGTCCGGGAGTTGGATGGTCACAGCGTGATCTCCGGTACGTCGAAGCGGCGGCCCTGCGCCGACGACTTCAGCCCCAGCTCGGCGAGTTGGACGCCACGGGCACCGGCGAGGAGGTCCCAGTGGTAGGGGGCGTCGGCGTAGACGTGGCGCAGGAAGAGCTCCCACTGGGCCTTGAAGCCGTTGTCGAAGTCGGTGTTGTCGGGGACCTCCTGCCACTGGTCGCGGAAGACCTCGGTGGCGGGCAGGTCCGGGTTCCAGACCGGCTTGGGGGTGGAACTGCGGTGCTGGGCACGGCAGTTGCGCAGCCCGGCCACGGCCGAGCCTTCCGTGCCGTCCACCTGGAACTCGACGAGTTCGTCGCGGTTGACGCGCACGGCCCAGGAGGAGTTGATCTGGGCGATGGCGCCGCTGTCGAGTTCGAAGATGCCGTAGGCGGCGTCGTCGGCGGTGGCGTCGTAGGGCTTGCCGTTCTCGTCCCAGCGCTGCGGGATGTGGGTGGTGGCGATGGCCTGGACGGACTTCACCCGGCCGAACAGCTCGTGCAGGACGTACTCCCAGTGCGGGAACATGTCGACGACGATGCCGCCGCCGTCCTCCGAGCGGTAGTTCCACGACGGGCGCTGGGCGGCCTGCCAGTCGCCCTCGAAGACCCAGTAGCCGAACTCGCCCCGGACGGACAGGATCCGGCCGAAGAAGCCGCCGTCGATGAGGCGCTTGAGCTTGAGCAGGCCCGGCAGGAAGAGCTTGTCCTGGACGACGCCGTGCTTGATGCCGGCGGCGTCGGCCAGCCGGGCGAGCTCCAGCGCGCCCTCGAAGTCGGTGGCCGTCGGCTTCTCGGTGTACAGGTGCTTCCCGGCCGCGATGGCCTTCTTGAGCGCCTCCTCGCGGGCCGAGGTCACCTGGGCGTCGAAGTAGATGTCCACGGTCGGGTCGGCGAGGACCTCGTCGACGTCCGTGGAGATGTTCTCCGGGTCCAGGCCGTGCTGGTCGGCGAGCGCTTTCAGCGCGTACGCGCGGCGGCCGACGAGGATCGGTTCCGGCCACAGCACCGTGCCGTCGCCGAGGTCGAGACCGCCCTGCTCGCGCAGGGCGAGGATCGAGCGGACGAGGTGCTGGCGGTAGCCCATGCGTCCGGTCACGCCGTTCATGGCGATACGCACCGTCTTGCGTGTCACGTGTTTCCCTTCGCCCTCGTACGTTTCCACGTACGTTTCAAGAACGCAGCAAGCGCTTTCTACATATGCAGAAGTTAGCCTTTGCGCACTGGTCTGTACAAGACCGTGATGGGGTCGAGTTGTTCGAGGGGGCGAACAACCGGGGTCCGTGGCCTTATCGTCTGCTCGGACGGGGGCGGCTCCCTGCCGTCCGCTCGGGCGGGGACCCCCTTCGAGCAGCCTGTGTACAACGGCGTACGACTAGATGCGCGACCGAAGATGCGCGACCGGAGGACGAACGACATGACGGTGACCCTGGCGGACGTGGCGGCCCGCGCCCAGGTCTCCCCCGCGACGGTGTCGCGCGTGCTGAACGGGAACTATCCCGTCGCGGCCTCCACCCGGGAGCGGGTGCTGAAGGCGGTCGACGAGCTGGACTACGTGCTGAACGGACCGGCCAGCGCGCTGGCCGCAGCGACGTCCGACCTGGTCGGGATCCTGGTGAACGACATCGCCGACCCCTTCTTCGGGATCATGGCGAGCGCGATCCAGGCGGAGATCGGTGGGCCCGGGGGGCGTGCGGGCGGCGAACGGCTCGCGGTGGTGTGCAACACGGGCGGCTCCCCGGAGCGCGAGCTGACGTATCTGACCCTGCTGCAACGGCAGCGGGCCGCGGCGGTGGTGCTGACCGGCGGCGCGGTCGAGAACCTGCCGCACGCGGCGGCCGTGGCGGCGAAGCTGCGGCGGCTGACGGAGGCGGGGACGCGGGTGGTGCTGTGCGGGCGGCCGCCGGCGCCGGACACCGGGGCGGTGGCGCTCACCTTCGACAACCGCGGGGGCGGGCAGCGGCTGACGGAACACCTGATCGGCCTCGGACACCGCCGGCTCGGCTACATCGCGGGACCGGAGGAACGGACGACGACGCGGCACCGGTTGGAGGGGCATCGGGCTGCGCTGGCCGCGGCGGGGATCGCTGAAGACCCCCGATGGACCGTGCACGGCCGCTACGACCGCCAGGCGGGATACGAGGCGACGCTGGAACTCCTGCGCCGGGACCCGTCGTTGACGGCCGTCGTCGCGGCGAACGACTCCGTCGCGCTGGGGGCGGCTGCCGCGCTGCGGGAGTCGGGACTGCGGATCCCGGACGACGTGTCCGTCGCCGGCTTCGACGACCTGCCGTTCAGCGTGGACGCGGTGCCCGCGCTGACGACCGTGCGCTTGCCGTTGGGCGAGGCGGGGAGTCGAGCGGGACGGATCGCGATGGGGCGGGAGGAGCCGCCGCCCGGGGGGATCGCGACGGTTGGGGGGGAGTTGATGGTTCGGGGGTCTACGGGGGTGCCGCGGGGGTGAGTCCCGCGCGGCGAGCTCAGAGCCGTTCCAGCTCCGCGGCCCGGCGCAGGTCCTTCGCCCGGCCCAGCGCCCGTTGCATCCGAATGAGGTCCGCGCGGTCCGGTACGCGGATCTCCGGGCCGTCGGGATCGGTGACGGTGACGGCACGGTCGAGGACCGCCCGCAGGTCGACTCCGCCCCATGGCAACGACGGTGTGCAGCAGTCCCCGCTTGCCCGCGGGGACTCGAAGGTGACCTTGGGACGCAGGAGTGCCTCCGGTTCGAAGGGCGTGACGACCGCCCCGTCGCCGTGCCGGAGCCCGCAACCGGCGGCGGCGAACGCTGCCGCGAGCGCGCCGGCCCGACTCGGATCCGCGTCCCACAACAGGTCGAGGTCTCCGGTCAGTTCGGTGGACCCGTGCACGATCCCGGCCACCTGACCGATGACGATCACTCGGACCCCGCTCGCGTGCAGCGCCGCCAGCAGAGGAAACGGATCGAAGCCTCTGGCACTGTCGGTCCCGATGGTTCCCACCGTGTCGTCGGCGTCGTCGTGCGTGCGCCCGGCGGCCGGTCGCGTGCTGGTCAGCTCGTCGATACGACGTACGGCGTCACGCAGCCTCTGCAGTCCCATCCGCACAGGACATCACGCAAGACGCTCCAAGTGACCTTCCACCCTTGTGTCGTGGCCGCGTGAACTGCCGTCTCATTCCGGACAGTTCGCGCTATCGTGACCGTCCTCACCCGACCCTTTGGACCCCTGCACGATCGTGGAGGACCGTATGGCCGACCAGCCCCTGAAGGCACACTTCGCCGAGACCATGTCACTGCCGGACGGCCGGAACATCCGAGTCATGGCCTACCCGGACGGGAGCATCCGCTTCCACGTGGACGGCCTTCCGTACGTCCTGACCGAGGCGTATCTGACCGGCGACGCGACGAAGGACCGGGCGATCCTGAAGCTCTCGCCGGGCAAGCAGGGCAGCAACGCGGCGTACAACTACGTCGAGGAGTTGGAGAAGCGGAACGGACGGTAGGACGTCGGGGCCGTTGTCAGTGCTCGCACTTATCGTCCCGTCATGGTCTTTCCTCTGCCCGATGAACTCCCCTTGCCCTCCGGCCGCTTCGAGGCACGAGGGGAGGTGGAGGTGTGGTTCTCCGATGGACTTCCGGACGATGTCGTGGAGTTGTGGCCCCGGCTGGTGGAGCGGGCGGAGGCCAGTGGGCTGTTTCCGTTCATCTGCCGGCCCGATGATCCCTACCGGCTCCTGGACCTGAGCGAGGTCGACGCGATCCGGCTCGATGCCGTGCTCGCCGCGGACTTCGCCGAGTACCGGCACCGGCGGCTGCCGTACTGGTCGAACCCGGTCACGGCCGACGAGTGGGCGGCGAGCGTGCCGGAGGACGTCCGGGAGTACGTCGCGCCCTGGCCGCACGATCCGGGACCCCCCTTCGAGAGCTGGCCCGGTCTCGCGCCGGCCGGGCCGGTCACCGGTGCCGGGGTGAGTCCGGCGCAGGCGGCCCGGTGGACCGTCGAGGATCTCGTGGGCACCGACCCCTACATACGCACCTGCTCCCTCGCCCTCGTCCCCGCGCGCCGCAGCGCCGACGTCCCGGCGATCCTCGGCTGGTCCTCCGAGGCCCCGCTTCCGCTGCTGTGCGCGCTGTTGCGCAGCTGGGAGGATCGGTTCGGGGCGCGGGTCGTGTCGGGCTTCGGGAGCGAGCTGACCGTGTCGGTCGCCCGGCCGCCGCTCGATGTCGAGCACGCGGAACGCGTCGCCCTGGAGCACGTGCTGTCGACGGCCGACAACATCGTCGACGATCCACCGACGCCGTTTCCCAGGTACGCGAAGAGGCTGGTGGGGCGGTCCGGCTGGCGGTTCTGGTGGGACTGAGGTTCCCGCCACGGCGTATTCCCGGGCGTGGGAGCGATGATTTCCGTGGCAGCCGCCGGTCTTCATGGCCGTGACGCCCGGACGCGGCGTCCATTACGGAGGAGTAAGTCCCATGCGCATCGTGGTCAGTGAGTTCATCAGTCTCGACGGAGTCGTACAGGCCCCCGGCGGTCCCGAGGAGGACACCGACGGGGGGTTCGCGCATGGTGGGTGGTCGCATCCGTATTTCGATCCGGAGGTGGTCGGCGGGGCCTTCGCCGCGGGGCTGGAGCGGGCCGAGGCGCTGTTGTACGGGCGTCGGACGTATCTGACGATGGCGGGGGCGTGGCCCGAGCGGGCCGGGGATCCGTTCGCCGACCGGCTCAACTCGATGAAGAAGTACGTCGTGAGCGACAGCCTCGGCGACGGCGAACTGGCCTGGAACAACACCGAGCGGATCCCCGGCGCCGACGCCCTCGCGCGGATCAGCGAGCTGCGGGAGAGCGAGGGTGGCGACCTGGCGATGATGGGGAGCCCGACGCTCGTGCGGGCGCTGCTCGGCGCGGGGCTCGTCGACGAACTGCAGCTCATCCTGATGCCCGTGCTGCTCGGCGGCGGCAAGTCCATCTGGCCGGACGACAACGTCAAGCGGGGGTTCGAGCTCGTCTCCACCGTCGCGGGGAAGACCGGCGTCCAGGTGTGCGTCTTTCGGCCGGCCGCCGAGGGGTAGCCGCCGGAGGCGCGGGGGTCGTAGGCTCGGTCCGACGGGATCTCTGACTGAGTCAACTATCACCCAGGGGGCGACCACCATGACCGTCCAGGACATCCGCGCCTTCAACCGCTTCTACACGAACGTCATCGGCGCCCTCGACTACAGCCGCCACCTCTACGCCCCCTACACCCTCACCGAGTCCCGCGTCCTGTACGAACTCGCCCACTCCCCGCGCACCGACGCCGCCGACCTGCGCGGGGAACTGGGCCTGGACGCCGGGTACTTGAGCCGGATCCTCAACAAGTTCGAGCAGGACGGGCTGATCGAGCGGGTGCCGTCCAGGGAGGACACGCGGCGCCGGCACATCACCCTCACCGCGCACGGGCGCGAGACCGCCGCGCTGCTCGCCGAGCGTGCCAACGAATCCGTCGGCACGCTCCTCTCCGGCGTGCCGGCCGCCGACCGGCCCCGGCTGTCGGAGGCGATGCGCACCGTCCGGGACATCCTCTCCGAGGGCCGGCGCCCCCGCCGCGAGGACGTCCTGCTGCGCGAGCCCGGACCCGGTGATCTGGGGTGGATCGTGCAGCGCAACGCCGCGCTGTACGCGGCCGAGTACGGGTTCAACGCCGACTACGAGGGGCTCGTGGCCCGGATCGTCGCCGACTTCGCCGAGGACCACGATCCGCATCTGGAGCGGGTGTGGGTGGCCGAGCTGGACGGGCGGGCGGTGGGGAGCGTGATGTGCGTGCGCGACGACGCCCCGGGCACCGCGCGGCTGCGGCTGCTGCTCGTCGAGCCCGACGCCCGCGGCCTCGGCATCGGCGACCGGCTCGTCGGCGCCGTCGTCGACTTCGCGCGCGGGGTCGGCTACCGCGATCTCGTCCTGTGGACCAACGACGTACTGACCGCCGCCCGCCACGTCTACCAGCGCCGCGGCTTCGTCCTGGTCGCCGAGAAGCCGCACCGGTCGTTCGGAAAGGACCTGATCGGACAGGACTGGCGCCTGGACCTGCACGGGACGGGCGAGTGAGAGTAGAGGCATGAGACTGGCGTTCTCCACCCTCGGCGTCCCCGGCCTGCCCGTCACGGACGTAGTCCGGCTCGCGGCCACCCACGGCTACCACGGCGTGGAGCTGCGCGCCCACCCGGAGGAACCGGTGCACCCCGGCCTCGACGTCGACGAACGGGCCGACGTGGCCGCCGAGTTCAAGGCCGGCGGCATCGACGTCCTCGGCATCGCCGGGTACGCGCGCGTGGCGGCGCCCGGCGACGACGGGCCGGTGATCGAGGAGGTCCGCCGCCTGGTCGACCTCGCCCGCGACCTCGGCGCCCCCTACGTCCGGGTCTTCCCCGGCGGCGGCCACGAGCAGACCCGCGAGCGCGCCGACGCGACGGCGGCCCGCAGGCTCGGCACGGCCGCGGAGTACGGCGCCGACCTCGGCGTACGCATCCTGCTGGAGACGCACGACTCGCACCGCACCGGCGCCGACGCGATCCGCGTCCTGGGCCGGGTCGGCCACCGCAACGCCGGCGCGCTCTGGGACGTCATGCACACCTGGCTCGGCGGCGAACAGCCCTCCGAGTCCTACGCCGCTCTCGCCCCGTTCCTCGGCTATGTCCAGGTCAAGGACATCGCCTCCGCCGACGACACCACCCCGCTCCCCCTCGGCGCCGGCGTGCTGCCCCTCGCCGAGTGCGTGGAGGTGCTCTCCCGGCACGGCTGGGACGGGTGGCTGTGCTGGGAGTACGAGAAGCGGTGGTACGAGGAGGCCGCGCCGCTCGACGGGCTGCTGGCGGCCGGACACGACCACCTCTGCCGGCTCCTCAACGACTCGGCGTAGGCCTCCGGCGAGGGCTGGGTACGAGGCACGGCCGCCGGATAAATCGCTGGCGGGCACCCGGTCCGGGTTCTAGGGTCCCCGGGTGACCCCGCACCCCGCTCCGTACCCCGCCATGCCCTCATGAGCCCCACCGGCCCCACGGGCCTCGGCCGTGCCTTCATCGACGTCCGGCCCTTGCGGACCTCGCCCGTCTTCCGGCGGCTGCTGTTCGGGCGGACGGTGTCCACGCTCGGCAGCTTCATGACCATGGTCACCGTCATGTACCAGGTGTGGGACATGACCCACAGCTCGATGTGGACCGGGGCGGTGGGGGTGGCCCAGGCGGTGCCGATGGTCGGGGTCAGCCTGTTCGCGGGGGCCTGGGCCGACCGGACCGACCGGCGCCGGATGTACCTCACGGGAACCGTCGGCTCGGCGGTGTGCTCCGCGCTGCTCACCGTGCAGGCCTTCACCGGGCATGTGCACGTGGTCGTCGTCCTCGTGCTCGTCGCGGTGCAGACGTCGTTCTCCGCGCTCGGCGCCCCCGCGGCGGGCGTGTTCGTGCCGCGGCTGCTGCCCAAGGACCAGGTGGCCGCAGGCCTCGCCCTCCAGCAGGTCACCGGCCTGACGATGATGCTGGTCGGCCCGGCCGTGGCGGGCGTGGTGCTCGGCTGGTGGGGCATCGGTGCCTGCTACCTGCTGGACACCCTCAGCTTCGGTGCGTCCTTCTACGGCGCCTTCGGCCTGCCCGCGCTCCCGCCCGACGGCGAGAAGTCACGACCGGGGGTGCACGGCGTCCTGGACGGACTGCGCTTCCTGATCGCCCACCGGGCGGTGCGCGGCGCGCTGCTCACCGACTTCGCCGCGACCGTCCTGTCCTTCCCGGTCAGCCTCTTCCCGCTGGTCAACGCCGAGCGTTTCGGCGACGACCCGCGCACGCTGGGTCTGTTCCTGTCGGCGCTCGCGGTGGGTGGTGTCACCGCGACAGCTCTGTCGGGGCCGGTCACCCGGTTCGCCCGGCCCGGGCTCGTGATGCTGATCGGGGCGGGGGTCTGGGGCGCCGCACTCGTCGCGTTCGGTCTCTCCACCAGCCCCTGGCTCGGCCTGGGCCTGCTCGTCGTGGCCGGCGCCGGCGACTCCGCCTCCGTGCTCGCCCGCTCCACGATCGTGCGGATCCACACCCCGGACGCGCTGCTCGGCCGGGTCACCGCGGCGGAGATGATCGTCGGCCAGGCGGGCCCCAACCTCGGCAACGTCCGCGGCGGCCTCCTCGCCGGCTGGACCTCCGGCACGGTCTCCCTCGTCACCGGCGGCTTGATGTGCCTGGCGGCGGTGGGAGCGGTGGCCGCGACGACACCGGAACTGCGGACGGAACCACCCCGACCCGCCACGCCCTGAGCAGACTCCCTGCACGGGTACCGACCCCGGCACGTCCCGAGCAGACTCCCTGCACGGGTACAGACCCCGCCACACCCTGAGCAGACGCCCAACACCGCACCGGTACCTGCACCGGCACCGGCACCGGCACCCGCACCGATACCTACCCCCGCACCCCGCTCACCCGCCGCCGCGCCACCCGCGCCTCGAGCCTCCCCCGGCACTCCGGCCACTCCTCCGCCGTCACCGAGTAGATCGCGGAGTCCCGCAACCGCCCGTCCTCCCCCGGCGCCCAGGACCGCGACCAGTTCCTCAGTACGCCCTCGAAGCGGGCGCCGACGCTCTCGATGGCCGCGCGGGAGCGGCTGTTGCGAGCGTCCGTCTTGAGGTCGACGCGGGCCACGCCCCACTCCTCGAAGGCGTGCCGGAAGAGCAGCAGCTTGGCCTCGGAGTTGACGCCCGTGCCCTGCGCGGAGCGCGCCAGCCAGGTGAACCCGACCTCCACCGCGTCGAGTCGGTCCTCCGCCAGCCAGGACCGCGGCTCCCAGTACGAGGTCGCGCCCACCGCCCGCCCGGTGGCGAGGGACACCTGCGCGTACGGCGCGAGCCGTCCCGTCGCCGCGCGGGCGAGCTGCGCGTCGATGTACGCCCCCACCTCGTCCGCCCGCGGCACCCACGTGAACGCGTAGGTGTCCCGGTCCTCCTCGGCCGCCACCGCGAGATCGGCCGCGTGCCGCTGCTCCAGCGGCTCCAGGCGCACCGACTCGCCCACCAGGACCGGCCCCCGCAACTCGAAGGTCACCCGCGACTCCCCCTCATCACCGCGCCCGCGACTCCGCGAACGCCCCATGGAAACGCGGGAGAGTCTTCCCTACGGGCCCCGGGGCGTCGAACGAGATTCCGGGCGCCCGGAGTCCGGTCACCGCGCGCGGACCCGCCCGCTGCTCGTGTCGTCGGGGGCGCAGAGGGCGTACGCACTCTGCGGGAGCCGTGGTCCAAGGTCACGACCCACCCGTCTCGTTGGACCCTGCGTCACCAACTTCCGGGAATCGACGGGAAGGCGGGAACCCGGGCCGACTACGGTTCGTCCAACCCCCGAGCTGCCGGATGAGTCCCGTGGTGCGGTGTCGGCCCTCGCTGCTGGCTGCGATCGCTGACCTACCCTCTCCGCCGTGCCACGGCCGGTAGATGCCGTCATCGGCGCGCCCCCCTCCAACAGCGCCGATGGCGGCCCCTCTTCACGTACCGTGCGCACTCCCTTGACTGGCAGAAACTTCCCGGATATTGCTGACTCCTCGGAAGTTTCCTTCAAAGGATCACCTCCGGAAGGAGCGCACGTGCCCTCCAGACGCACCGTCCTCACCGCGACCATGGGCGTCACCGCGTCCCTCGCGATCGGTGGCACCGCCCATGCCGACGACAAGAAACTCCGCTCCCTGATCTCCCGTATGACCCTGCCCGAGAAGGTCGGCCAGCTCTTCGTCATGCGGGTCTACGGCCACTCCGCCACCGCCCCCGACCAGGCCGACATCGACGCCAACCTGAGCGAGATCGGCGTGCGCACGGCCGCCGAGCTGATCGCCAAGTACCGGGTCGGCGGCATCATCTACTTCACCTGGGCGCACAACACCCGGGACCCGCACCAGATCGCCGGCCTCTCCAACGGCATCCAGAAGGCCTCCCTCAAGCAGCCGCGCGGACTGCCCGTCCTCGTCGCCACCGACCAGGAGCACGGCATCGTGTGCCGCGTCGGGGCACCCGCCACCCTCTTCCCCGGCGCGATGGCGATCGGCGCCGGCGGCTCCCGCGCCGACGCCCGCACGCTCGGCCGGATCTCCGGCGCCGAACTGCGCGCGATGGGCATCAACCAGGACTACTCCCCCGACGCCGACGTGAACGTCAACCCGGCCAACCCGGTCATCGGCGTCCGCTCCTTCGGCGCCGACCCCGATGCGGTGGCGGAGCTGGTCGCCGCCGAGGTGAAGGGGTACCAGAGCAGTCGGGTGGCGGCGACCGCCAAGCACTTCCCGGGGCACGGCGACACCGCCGTCGACAGCCACTTCGGCTTCCCGGTCATCACGCACAGCCGCGCACTGTGGTCGACGCTGGACGCGGTGCCCTTCCGGGCCGCCATCGACGCCCGGATCGACTCGATCATGACCGCCCACATCATGGTCCCGGCGCTCGACGACTCCGGCGACCCGGCCACCCTCTCCCACCCGATCCTCACCGGCATCCTGCGCGGGGAGCTCGGCTACGACGGGGTGGTGATCACCGACTCGCTGGGCATGGAGGGCGTACGGCAGAAGTACGGGGACGACCGCGTGCCCGTGCTCGCCCTGAAGGCGGGCGTCGACCAGCTGCTCAACCCGCCCTCCCTCGACATCGCCTGGAACGCGGTGCTGAACGCCGTGCGGGACGGGGAGTTGACGGAGGCGCGGCTCGACGAGTCGATCCTGCGGGTGCTGCGGCTGAAGGCGCGGCTGCGGCTGTTCGAGGAGCCGTACGTCCGGCAGGGCGATGTGGACCGGGTGGTCGGCACCCGGTCGCACCTGGCGACGGCCGACCGGATCGCGGAGCGGACGACGACCCTGCTGGTCAACGAGGGCGGGCTGCTGCCGCTGTCCCACGGGACGCACAAGAAGGTGCTCGTCGTCGGCGCGGATCCCGCCTCCCCCTCCGGCACCACCGGGCCGCCGACCGGCGTGCTCGCCGCCGCGCTCACCGGGCTCGGCTTCACCGCCACCGCGCTGTCCACCGGCACCGCTCCCTCCGCGGCCACGATCGCCAAGGCGGTCGCGGCGGCCAAGGACGCGGACGCGGTGGTCGTGGGCACGTACAACGTCGCGGCGGCCGACGCCCAGACGAAGCTGGTCGAGCAGCTGGTGGCGACCGGGAAGCCGGTGGTCGCGGTCGCGATCAGGAATCCGTACGACGTGGCCCGGCTGCCGTCCGTGCGGGCCGTCCTGGCGGCCTACTCGTGGACCGACGTCGAACTGCGGGCCGCCGCGCGGGTGATCGCCGGCCGGGTGGCACCGCGCGGAAAGCTGCCGGTGGCGGTGCAGCAGGCGGACGATCCCACGAAGGTGCTGTACCCCGTCGGACACGGACTGTCGTACTGAGCCCTGGACGGCGGGCGTAGGGGGTGTACGCCACACAACCGGCGTACACCCACCAATCGGCCCGAAGCACCCCGTTTGTCTGGCGTGTGCCCGCTGTGGCGGGTCACGCTGGGCGGGGGTACCGGGGGGTTCACGATGCGTGAGAGAAGTTCTGTGGGGGTGGTCTGCGCACTGGTGGCACTGCTCGCTGCCCTGGTGTCGGGCTGCGACGTCCTGTCGGCGTCCGGTTCGGAGGGCGGCGACGCGAGCGCGGTGCCCACCGCGACGGTGTCGGCGACCGCGAGCCGACAGTCCGGCTACGGGGCGGTGTTCCTCGGGGTCGACGAGTGCAGTTCGTTCGGGAAGACCAGCTTCACCGAGGTGCCGTGCACCAGTGAGCGGGCGGCGGCGCGGGTGGTGGCGCGGTTCGACGGCACGGTGGGCGAGGGTCCGCTGTGCCCGGCGACCACGGACTTCGTGCTGCACATCAGCGAGCAGAGCCCGTCCTCCGACGAGGACGGCGACGGCTCGGTGCCGCAGGGGTACGCCTGCATGCGCAACCTGGAGCCGCCGCATCCCGGCGACCCGGGCGGCGGGGGCGGTCCGCGCACCATCGTCGGCGACTGCGTCTACGGCTCCGGCGACGGGCAGGTCCGCGAGACGGCGTGCGACGGCAGCGGCCGGAAGAAGCCGCAGTACAAGGTGGTGAAGGCGGTCGCCAAACGGGCACAGTGCCCGGCGGCGACGGCCCTGTACGTGCAGCTGGAGGGCGAGGAACGGGTGGGCTGCGCCCGGCCGGTGTGATCGACGGCCGGGCGCAGCCCGGGAGTTACGGGTGTGACCGGTGCGGTGCTACGGGCGCAGCGCCGGCTCGCGCTCCACGTCCCGTACGTCCAGCTTCTTGTCGAACTTCGCCAGCGGCTTGGCCTGCGCCGTGGTGGCGGCGGGGACGCCGGCCCAGGCGAGGATCCGCGCGGTGGCGAGCGCCTTCTGGTCGGCGACGAGACCGGCCACGTTGGCGCCGTGGTTCAGGCCGGGCGCGGTGAAGACGTACGAGTCCTTCGCCCCCTTGCCTGCGGCGAAGCGCTCCGCGCCCCACGGGTCGTTCTGGCCGTAGACGAAGAGCATGTGGCGGGCGTTGTGCTTGACCCACGAGTCGACGTCACGCATCGCGGACGGCTGGAACTTCATCGGGATCGAGCGCGGCACGAAGTTCCGCGGCGGCTGGTAGCCGTAGCGGATGTACTTCTTCTCGATGTACGGGAAGTGGATCGTGGGCGCGCCCAGCTGGGTGCCCGCCTGGTAGTAGTACGGCGTGTACGGCTCCAGGCCCTGGTCGGTGTAGAAGGAGAAGCCGGAGATCGTGTCGACCGAGGTCCAGATCGCGTCGTCGGTCGCGTTCTTGGCGTCGGCCGGGATGTCGGCGCAGTCCGAGAGCAGGCTGTACTGCCAGAAGCCCCAGACGTAGTCGAGCACGACGGCCTCGTAGGCCTTGTCGAGGCTGCCGACCGTGTTGAAGGTGAAGCCCTCGGCGGCGGCGTAGTCCGCGTACTTCTTCTCCAGCGACTCGCGGCGCACAAGCGCCTCGCGCTGCACGGCGTTGAGGCGGTCGCGGCACTCCTTGGTGCCGACCTTGGTGAAGAAGCGGTCGTAGGCCGAGTCCTCGTTGTTCACCACGTCGTTGGGGGCGACGTACGCGACGACGCCGTCCATGTCCTTGGGGTAGAAGCGCTCGTAGTACGTGGCGGTCATGCCGCCCTTGGAGCCGCCCGTGGAGACCCAGTTCTTGGCGTAGATCTTCTTCAGCGCCTTGAAGATGCGGTGCTGGTCGCTGGCGGCCTGCCAGATGTCCAGCTTGCTCCAGTCGGCCGGGGCCGGCCGGGACGGGGTGAAGTAGCGGTACTCCATGGAGACCTGGTTGCCGTCCACGATCTGGGTCGGCTCGCGGCGGCTGGGCGTCGTGGAGACGTTGTAGCCGCCGGTGTAGAACACCGTCGGGCGGCTGACGTCCTTGTGCAGCACGGTGATCCGCTGCTGGAAGGTGCCCTTGGACGGGTGCCGGTGGTCGACCGGCTGGGTGTAGTTCAGGACGAAGAAGCGGTAGCCGGTGTACGGCTTCTCCTCGATCAGGCTCATCCCCGGTATGGAGAGCAGCCGATCCTTGATGTCGGTCGTGCCGCCGGTCGGCTGGGCGGCGGTGGCCGCCCCGGCCGTGCTCAACGTGCCTATCAGCACGGTGAGCGCCAGCAGCCATCTGAGCGCCTTGCGCATGCACACTCCCCTGTGAGTACAGCTGTCCGCCGGAAGCTAGTCGAGCAACCGGCGTCCGCACCAGGGGAGTTCAAGAAAAGCTTGTAGGAAAGCCGCGAATCAGCAAAGAATCCAGCCCGAACTGACCGAACCCCGGCCCACCGAACCCTTGATCCACACACAGCGGTGTCCGGCGTGCACGGTGACCGGACCGGCGTGGTGGGTGTACTTCCCCTTGTCCACCACGGGCCGGTTGCCGCGCGCCTGCACACTGACCGACATGGTCCGCTTGGCGCCGCTGGACGTCTCGGGGAAGGTGACGGCACAGACGTATCCGCTGCGCTTGTAGACGTGCACGACGCCGGTGGAGAACGGCAGGTCCCGCACCTTGTGCCCGCCGCAGTACGCGGCGCCCTGGGCACTGGCGGGCGTGGCGAGCGCGAGCACCCCGGACGCGGTCAGCACGGCCGTGCCGAGCGCGAACCACCTCCGCATCGCACCTGTGTCCACTGTCGTCCCTCCCGTACCGCCGCCGGCCGACCCGTCGATGAGCGTACGGGTGTACGGACGCACGACGTATGTCGGATGGTTGCGCGACCGTCAGCGAACCGCCCCGACCGGCTCCTCCGGCTCGGACTGACCGACGAAGGTCCGCCACAGCCGGGCGTACCGGCCGTCCAGGGCCAGGAGTTCGTCATGGGTGCCGTCCTCGACGACCATCCCGTGGTCCATCACGACCACGCGGTCCGCGCGGGCCGCCGTGGTCAGGCGGTGGGCCACGACCAGGGTGGTGCGGCGGCCGGTGAGGCGGTCGGTGGCCTGGTTGACCTGGGCTTCCGTGGCCAGGTCCAGGGCCGCCGTCGCCTCGTCCAGGAGGAGGATGTCGGGGTCGACCAGTTCGGCGCGGGCCAGGGCGATCAGCTGGCGTTGGCCCGCGGAGAGGTTGCGGCCGCGCTCGGCGACCTCGTGGAGGTAGCCGCCGTCGAGGGTCGCGATCATCTCGTGCGCGCCGACCGCGCGGGCCGCCGCCTCGACCTGGGCGTCGGTGGCGTCCGGGCGGCCGTAGGCGATGGCGTCGCGGACGGTGCCCTGGAAGAGGTACGCCTCCTGCGGGACGACGCCCAGGCGGTGGCGGTACGCGGTGAGGTCGAGGGTGCGCAGATCGGCGCCGTCGACGGTCACCCGGCCGCCCGTGGGGTCGTAGAAGCGGGCCACCAGCTTCACCAGGGTCGACTTGCCGGCGCCCGTCTCGCCGACGAACGCGACCGTCTGTCCGGCCGGGATGCTCAACTCCACGCCGCCGAGCGCCTCTTCGCCCTCCCCGTACGCGAAGTGCACGTCCTCGAAGGCGATCTCGCCGCGGAGCGAGAGGACGTCCAGCGGTTCGGCCGCGGCCTTCGTGGAGGTCGGCTCGCGCAGCAGCTCCTGGATGCGGCCGAGCGAGACCGAGGCCTGCTGGTAGCCGTCGAAGACCTGGGAGAGCTGCTGGACGGGGGCGAAGAACAGGTCGATGTAGAGGAGGTACGCGACCAGCGCGCCGGTGGTGAGCGTGGCGTCGTCGATGCGGCCCGCGCCCGAGATCAGCACCGCGGCGGCCGCCACCGACGACAGCAGCTGGACGAAGGGGAAGTAGATGGAGATCAGCCACTGCCCCCGCGTCCGCGCCGCCCGGTAGCTCGCGCTGCGCTCCGCGAACCGCGCCCCGCCGTCCCGCTCCCGCCGGAACGCCTGCACGATCCTGAGCCCCGACACCGACTCCTGGAGGTCGGCGTTGACCACCGACACCCGCTCACGGGCGAGTTCGTACGCCTTCACGCTCGCCCGGCGGAAGAAGAACGTGGCGACGATCAGGGGCAGCAGCGTCGCGAACACGACGAGTGCGAGCTGGACGTCGATCACCAGCAGCGCGCCCATGATGCCGAAGAAGGTGACGACCGAGACGAACGCCGTGACCAGACCGGTCTGCAGGAAGGTCGAGAGGGCGTCGACGTCCGTCGTCATCCTCGTCATGATCCGGCCGGTCAACTCCCGCTCGTAGTAGTCGAGTCCGAGCCGCTGGAGCTGGGCGAAGATCTTCAACCGCAACGCGTACAGCACGCGTTCGCCGGTACGTCCGGTCATCCGGGTCTCACCGGTCTGCGCCGCCCACTGCACGGCGACGGCGGCCAGCCCGAACAGCGCGGCCGTCCAGACCGCGCCGATCGCCAGCGCGGAGACACCCTGGTCGATGCCGTGCCGGATCAGCACGGGCAGCAGCAGGCTCATGCCCGCGTCCACGGCGACCAGCCCGAGGCTGATCAGCAACGGCCGCCGGAACCCGTGCAGCAGACGTCCGAGACCGTACGACTCCTCCGCCCGCACCGCCCGCGCCTCGTCGATGCCGGGCACGTCGGTCGCGGGCGGCAACGCGTCGACCTGGTCGAGGAGTTCGGGCGTGGCGGGCATCCCGGCCAGCGCGGTGTCCTTGGGCGCGCGGTCACCGGTCCACAGCCGCGGGGTCACTCCGCGCTCGGCGTCGAACTCGGCGTCCAACTCGTCGCGTACGGAGGTGTCCTCGGCCGGCACGGCGGGCAGCGCGTGGCCGGGCGAGACACCGCCCAGCTCGTCGGGGTCGGTCAACAGGCGGCGGTAGAGGGCCGACCGCTCCTGGAGCTCCTCGTGGGTGCCGACGTCCGCGAGGCGGCCGGCGTCGAGGACGGCGATGCGGTCGGCGAGGCCCAGGGTGGAGCGGCGGTGGGCGATGAGGAGGGTGGTGCGGCCCCGCATGACCTCCTTGAGCGCCTCGTGGATCTCGTGCTCCACGCGCGCGTCCACGGCCGAGGTCGCGTCGTCGAGGACGAGGAGCCGCGGGTCGGCGAGGATCGCGCGGGCGAGGGCGACGCGCTGCCGCTGGCCGCCGGAGAGGGTCAGGCCGTGCTCGCCGACCGTGGTGGCGTAGCCCTCGGGGAGCTCGGCGATGAAGCGGTCCGCCTGGGCGGCGCGCGCGGCGGCCTCGATCTCCTCGTCGGTCGCGTCGGGGCGGCCGTAGGCGATGTTGTTGCGGACCGTGTCGGAGAAGAGGAAGGAGTCCTCGGGGACCAGGCCGATCGCGGCGCGCAGCGAGTCGTGGGTCAGCTCGCGGACGTCGTGGCCGCCGACCAGGACGGCGCCGTGCGTGACGTCGTAGAAGCGCGGCAGGAGCAGGGAGACCGTGGACTTGCCGGAGCCGGAGGAGCCGACGACCGCGAGGGTCTCGCCGGCGCGGATCTCGAAGGACAGCCCGTCGAGCACGGGGCGCTCATGGTCGTACCCGAAGGACACGTCGTCGAACTCGACGGTCGCGGGCGCGTCGGCGGGCAGTTCCTTCGTGCCGTCCTTCATGGTCGGCTCGGTGTCGATCAGCTCCAGGACGCGCTCGGTGCCGGCACGGGCCTGCTGGCCGACGGTGAGCACCACGGCGAGCATCCGGACCGGGCCGACGAGCTGGGCGAGGTAGGTGGAGAAGGCCACGAACGTGCCGAGCGTGATGTGCCCGCGCACCGCCAGCCAGCCGCCGAGCGCCAGCATCGCGACCTGCCCGAGGGCGGGGACGGCCTGGAGGGCCGGGGTGTAGCGGCTGTTCAGCCGGATCGTCCGCAGCCGCCCCGCGAACAGCCGCCGCCCGACCTCCCGCAGCTTCCCGGTCTCCTGCTCCTCCTGCCCGAACCCCTTCACCACGCGTACGCCGCTGACGGCGCCGTCGACCACGCCGGCCACGGCGGCGGCCTGGGCCTGCGCGTACCAGGTCGCGGGGTGCAGCTTCGTCCGGCTGCGGCGCGCGATCCACCACAGGGCCGGGGCCACCGCGAGGGCGACCAGGGTGAGCGGCGGGGACAGCCAGGCCATGATCCCGAGCGAGATCACGAAGAGGAGGAGGTTCCCGATGGTCATCGGGAGCATGAAGAGCAGGCCCTGGATCAGCTGGAGGTCGCTCGTCGCGCGCCCGACGACCTGACCGGTGGACAGCTCGTCCTGCCGGCGGCCGTCCAGCCGGGTGATCGTCTCGAACATCTCCGTCCGCAGGTCGTGCTGGACGTCGAGGGCGAGGCGGCCGCCGTAGTAGCGGCGGATGTAGGTGAGGACGTAGACGACCACGGCGGCGGCGATCAGGGCGCCGGCCCAGGGGGCCATGCCTCGGCTGTGGTCGCCGATCACGTCATCGATGATCACCTTGGTGACCAGGGGGACTACGGCCATCACGGCCATGCCGGCCAGTGACGAGCCGAGGGCGAGGACGACGTTCGTCGGATGGCGCCAGGCGTATCCGGCGAGTCGTTTTACCCAGCCCTGCTGTTCCTGCACGCCGGTGCCCTTCGTTGTCTTTCGTACTGATCCACGTACCTGATCCACCGAAGGACACCAACGTCAGCCGAAGCGGATTTCATCCCTCCGCAACAAAGAGAGCAGAAGGGGAAGCCGGGGTCAGACCCGTACCCGCAAGTAGTAGAAGCGGGTCGTCTGGACCGCGTTCTGGTTGTCGTCGCTCACCAGGAGGACCTTGAGGCGGCCCTTCTCCCTGCCGGTGATCGTCATGCCCTCGATGTTGTCGAGGAGGGGGTTGGGCTGGGGCTGCTTCGCCGTGGCGCCCAGGGTGGAGCAGGTGGCGATGTCGGTGAGCAGGGTCTTCTTGATCAGGCGTACGCCGGACTGGCCCGTGAGGTTCTCGATGCCGCTCGTGTCGGTGGCGCGGCGGGGGTCGGCCAGGTAGAGGCGGACGGTGTTGCCGACGCCCGCGGTGAAGCCGCGCTCCAGGACCAGGAGGCGGCCGTCGGGGGTCGCCTGCACCTCGGGGACGCCGAGGATGGCCTCGTCCGTGCGGTACGCGTACTGCGCGCCGAGCTTGAAGTGGTCGCCCTTGGTCCGGTTCCAGGTCTGGAAGCGGACGATGCCGGTGGAGTCGCCGGCGAGGGCGTACTCCATGGACGCGAGCAGGGTGTGGCCGCCGGGCAGCAGGGTCAGTCCCTCGAAGGTCTGGTTCGAGGTGGCGCGGCCCGCGGGGGCCACGAGCAGCGAGGCCGGGACCGGGAGGCGGTCGAGGATCGTGCCGTCGCGGGAGTAGCGGCGGATCGACGGCTCGGTCTCCGAGGTGATGAGGCGGGTGCCGTCACGGTCGATGACCAGGCCCTCGGAGTCGAGCGCCGCGCCGTTCTCGTCGGCGAGCGGGCCGGCCTTCTTCGGGGCCAGCGTCTTCGCGTCCAGGTCGAACAGCGAGGAACGGTCGGACAGGGCCGCCAGGGAGCCGTCGCGGTCGACCGCCAGCGCGGAGAAGTTGCCGACGAACGTGCCCTGGTAGGTGGTCTTGTCCAGGGCGTCGGAGAAGCGGTCGAGGGAGACGGCGGGCGAACAGGCGTGACTCCCGGAGGAGTTGGCACTCCCGTAGGAGCCTGCCGAAGCCGGCCCGGCGGCGGTCAGGCAGGTGGCCGCCGCCAGGGCCGCGGTGACGGTCGTGAGTACGGTTCTCAGGCGCATGGGCGTCACCGTAGGACGGGGACAGTGACGCCCGGGAGACCGTTCCGTGAAAAATCAGCTCGCGGCCAGGTCCTTGTGGATGACCTTGGCGACGCCCTGGATGGTGGTGATCCCGTAGTTCATGGTGCTGTTGCCGTGCGTCAGCACCGTGATCATGTAGTCGTGGCCGCCGCCCTTGAACGTGCCGACGCTGTGCACGCGCCAGCCGTGCGTGGCGCGTTGCAGCCAGCCGTTCTTGACGTGCACGGAGACGCCGGAGGGGGTGCCGTACGGAGTGCCCCAGCGCTGGGACGAGATGACCTGGCCCATCAACTTCTGGATGTAGTCACGGGCGTTGTCGCTCAGCACGGTGTTCTTCGCGGTGATCAGCTTGAGCAGCTTCTGCTCGTCGGTGACCGTGATCTGGGTGAGCCCCCAGTAGCCGTTCGCGCCGGGCTTGGTCTGCGTCATCTTGGCCGCGGCCAGGAAGCCCTTGATCTTCGTCATGCCCAACTGCTTCCAGAGTTTGCTGGTCGCGTCGTTGTCGGACTTGGTGATCATGGCCTTGGCGCGGGCGGCCTCGGTGTCGGTCAGATACCGGTTGTGCTTCTTGGCGTCCCACAGGAGCGTGGCGAGAACGGTCACCTTGACGACGCTCGCCGAGTCGAAGGCGCTGGAGGCGCGGAGCGAGCACGTGGTGTTGGTGGTGCGGTCGTAGAGGCCGACCGCGATGGTGCCCTTGCGGTTGGCGAGGGCGGCGGTGATGTCCTTCTTGAGCTTGGTCGCGAGCGCCGCCTTGGACGAGGTGCAGGCGACGGTCGGTGTGGCCGCGGCGGCGGGTGTGGCGGCGCCGGCGGTGGCCACGCAGGCGGCCAGTGTGGCGCCGGCGATCCATCTGGCGCGTACGGATATTCGAGCTTCCCCGTTAGTCATGCCCCCTTTGACTCATCAGTTCGTACGAAAGGTTGCACGCATCTCCGTATCCGTTGGGGAAAGGCTGCACAAGGCGTTACCGAGCCCTTGGTCGATTCACAGCCGGGGGCCAGGTTCGCCACAGCGCGCGCCCACCCCACGTCACCACGATGCTCGGGTGACATCTGCCACCGATCCACACCCCCACACCGAGACCGTGTCCGAAGACTGGCCGCCGCCGACCCCGCCCGCGGCGCCCTCGGACAAAGCACCGCGCTGGTCGCTGCCCGCCCTGATCGCCGTCCTGGTACTGGCGGCGGCGCTGTACTCCTGGAATCTGTCCGGGTCCAGCCTCAACAGCTTCTACAGCGCGGCCGTCTACAGCGGCACCAAGAGCTGGGAGGCCTGGTTCTTCGGCTCGCTCGACGCGGGCAACTTCATCACGGTCGACAAACCACCGTTCGCCCTGATGGTCATGGGCCTGTCCTGCCGCATCTTCGGGTTCGGCACCTGGCAGATGATGCTGCCGGAGGTCGCCGCCGCGCTCGGCACGATCTGGATCCTGCACGCGTCCGTGAAGCGGGTCTTCGGGCACGTGGCCGCAGCGATCGCCGCGCTCGTCCTCGCGCTGACCCCGATCACGGTCGCCATCAACCGGGACAACAACCCCGACACCCTGCTCGTCCTGCTGATGGTCGGGGGCGCGGCCCTCGCCCTGCGCTCGGTGCGCACCGAGCGGCTGCTGCCGCTGATCGGCTCGGCCGTCTGCTTCGGACTCGCCTTCAACACCAAGATGCTCCAGGGCTACATCGCCCTGCCGGCCGTCTTCGCCGTGTACGTGTACGCGTCGAGGCTGGGCTGGAAGAAGAAGGTCGTCAACCTGGCCCTGGCCACGGTCGCGCTGGCCGTCTCCAGTTTCTGGTGGGCCACGGCCGTGTCCCTCGTACCCGCCGACGACCGCCCCTACATCGGCGGTTCGACCGACGGCAGCGCCTGGAACCTGATCATGGGTTACAACGGCCTGGGCCGCGTCTTCGGCGGCGAGGGCAACGGCGGAGGCGGCGGTGGCGGGGCCGGTGGGGGCGGCGGAGGCGGCACCTTCGCCGGTACCGCGGGCCTGGGCCGGATGTTCAACGACATCCTCGGCGGCCAGATCTCCTGGCTGATCCCCTTCGCGGGCATCGCGCTCGTGGCCGGCCTGGTGCTGTGCGGGCGCGCCCCGCGCACCGACCTCACGCGCGCCGCGCTGGTGCTGTGGGGCGGCTGGCTGGTGCTGCACTACCTGACCTTCGCGATGGCCGAGGGCACCATGCACCCGTACTACACGACCGCGCTCGCCCCGGGCATCGCGGCGCTCACCGGTGGCGGCGGCGTCATGCTGTGGCGCGCCTTCCGCAGCGGTGACGCCCGCTGGTCGTGGGTGCTGCCCGCCGGGCTCGCGGTCACCGGCATCTGGGCGATCGTGCTGCTGCGCCGGGCCACCGACTGGAACACCTGGCTGTGGCCGGCGGTCGGCGTGGTCATGATCCTCGCGATCATCGGCCTGTTCGTCTTCCGCTCGGGCAACCGTGCCCGGCTGCTCTCCCTCTCCATCGCGGCGGCCATCGTGGCGGCCCTCGCGGGCCCGACGGCGTACGCGGCCTCGCCCGCCCTCTCCTCCACGAGCGGCGGCATGGGCGGCACCAACCCGACGGCCGGCCCCTCCACCGGCGGCGGCGGTCCCGGCGGAGGCGGCGGCCGGGGCGGCTTCGGCGGCCAGCGCGGCGAACTGCCGGGCGGCACACAGCAGGGCGGCGGCCGGGCGAACGGCGAGTTCCCGGGCGGCGGCCAGGGCCAGATGACGCCGGGCGGCGGCAACGGTGAGCTGCCGCAGGGCGGCGGCGCGCCGAGCGGTGCGCCGAGCGGGGCTCCCAGCGGCGGCGGTACGGCTCCGGGCGGTACGGCTCCCGGTGGTACCGGTACCGGTACCGGCGCCGCACCCGGCGGCACGGGTGGCGCCCGGGGCGGCTTCGGCGGCGGGGGCGGGATGGGCGGGGGCGGCGCCTCCACCGAGCTCGTCTCGTACCTGGAGAAGCACCAGGACGGCGCCAAGTGGCTGCTCGCGGTGGCCAATTCACAGTCCGCGGGCCAGCTGATCCTCAGCACCGGCAAGCCCGTCATCTCCATGTGGGGCTTCACCGGCTCCGACCAGGCGATGACCCTCACCAAGCTCAAGGAACTGGTGACGAAGGGCGAGTTGCACTACATCCAGCTCGGTGGCGGCGGCATGGGCGGCAACAGCAGCCTGAACCAGGAGATCACCAGCTGGGTGCAGAAGAACGGGACGGCGGTGAAGGAGAGCGAGTACAGCAAGAGCGGTAGCGGTACGTCGGACTCGTCGTCCTCCAGCGCGTCGACCCAGACGACCACGTCGACGATCTACCGCCTGGACCCGTCGGACGTGAGCTGAGCGACCGACTGAGCAAAGCGCACCCCAAAGGCCTCCCATAGGCCTCTCAACGGCCCCTGACCTCCCGGTCGGGGGCCGTTTTGGTACGTCAACTCGCGTAGACAAGGGGGAAATTGCCGGATCCGGTCATCTGATCGACATGTCCAAGTCATTTACAGGGCTGCATGCCCATGTCACGCTCCCGTCTGCCGCCTCCATTCAACCCGCGTAGATGGGACCCCCTTTATGCTGGCGACACGCATCCGCCGCTGGAAGACAGTGGCCCTGACGACGGCAGCCGTCCTGGTCGGTTTCAGCGTCCCCGCGCTGACCGCGACCCCGGCCGCGGCCACCACCACGGCGTACGACACGACGTACTACAAGAACGCGGTCGGCAAGACGGGGACGACCCTGAAGTCCTCGCTGCACACGATCATCAGCGCCAACGTCACGAAGATCTCGTACTCCGCGGTCTGGAACGCCCTCATGGCGACCGACCAGGATCCGAACAACAGCAACAACGTGATCCTGCTGTACAGCGGTGTGTCCCGAGCCAAGTCCCTCAACGGCGGTGACGTCGGCGACTGGAACCGTGAGCACACCTGGGCCAAGTCGCACGGAGACTTCGGCGAGGCGATCGGCCCCGGCACGGACCTGCACCACCTGCGTCCGGCCGACGTCCAGGTCAACAGCATCCGCGGCAACCTTGACTTCGACAACGGCGGCAGCGCGGTCACCAACGGCGGCGGCTCCACCGTCGACTCGGACTCCTTCGCGCCGCGCGCGGCGGACCGGGGCGACGTGGCCCGCATGATCCTGTACATGGCCGTGCGCTACGAGGGCGACGACGGCTGGGCGAACCTGGAGCCCAACGAGAAGGTGGGCAACGGCAGCAACCCGTACATGGGCAAGCTCTCGGTCCTCAAGGCGTGGAACGAGGCGGACCCGCCGAGCGCGTTCGAGGAGAAGCGCAACCAGGTCATCTACGACACGTACCAGCACAACCGGAACCCGTTCATCGACCACCCCGAGTGGGTCGAGGCGATCTGGTAGACGGGAACCGTTCGGCCGCGTACCGCTCGCCTGCGGCGTGCCACCAGGCGGGCGGTACGGGGCCGCGCACGAGCGAGGCCGATTGCGACTGCGGCTGCGTCTGCTCGGGATGCAGCCCAAGCAGTTCCCGCCGAGGGTTGGGGCAGCCGGGAAGATTCTCGGCACTCAGAACGTGCACCCACTCAACCTGGTCAGCTGCCGGCTTGAGGCCCTTCTCCGCCTCGTGTCTCGCCATCACTCCCCGCCTCCTACTCGAGCCGCACGAGATCCTCGGGCAGCGCGTAGCGGTAGCCGCCGGTCAGCAAGTCGTGCTCAAAAACCAGGACGTACTCCCGGTCCTCGTCCAGCCCGCACGTACCGCACGGTTCCTGGTAGCCGATGACCTCCGCGAGCGCCTGCCCCGGCTCCCCCTTGTCATTGCCTCCCCACCGCAGCCGCTCGCCGATGCGGTAGGTGTCCTGCCACGCGTGCCCGAAGTGGAACTGAAGGGTCATTGGCCCCTCGTCACCGCACCCAGGACAACCGTGCAGCCGCGGCACGACCGCCACGTTGAACGCCCCCATCGCCCCCTCCATCGTCATCGCGGCACGAGGCACGGCTGACCTCGGGCAAATTAATTCTGTGTTGGTCACGCGACGGCCGCACGAGCGGGCTCGTACGGGTCCCAGTCCGAGTCGAACACCACCTTGAGCCCTCCGGCGTGGACGGCGTCGCGCTCCGATGGCCAGACCGGATAGGCCGCGACGAGCTCCACGAGATCGTCGGTGTCCGCGCCCGGGGCCGTCACATCGATCCCGTTGCCGAGGGCCGGCACGGGCAGGGTCGGGGCCAGGACCAGACTGCTCAGTCCGAACGGCGGCACGTACGGCTCCTTGTAGCCGATCACCATGCCCGGATTGAACGGGCACACGCCGCGAAGGGCAGCCACGGTCCGCGCGGGGACCCTCGGCCAGGCAGGATCGAACGACCGCATGGTGATGCAGAGTTCACGGACCGGCCGCTCGTGCAACCGTTGCCACGGAGACAGACCGTAGGTGACCCCGGTCATGAACCCGGGCTCGGGCACGTCCGCGAAGGCGAGAGCGAAGACCCCACCGTCGTCGATCACCCGCGGCACCACCTCGTGGATGTCCGGCTCGGCGCCCACGATGGAACTCAGGCGCTCCACGAAACGAGCGAACCGGTCGGCATCGCCGCGCGCGACCACTGAATCACCTTCTCTCAACCGGTGTGCCGGACGTCCGACGTGCCCTGGCCCTGCGCAGGCGTTCCACGAGCGGCACCTGTCCCGGTGGCCTCAGGATGAACTTGCGCTTCTGCTGGTCGAAGCATTCCAGGTAGCAGGACACACGGTCGCCCACCTGGTAGTTGTCGTCATCGTCGATATAGAGGACATCGATGAGGCCGTCCCGCGACAGGCCCAGGTCCACGATGACGCCCCAGGGGAATACGGCGATGGCCTCACCCTCGACAAGGGTCCCCATGAGGCCCGTCTCTGCCTCGCTGAGTTCAACGTCGGTCATGCTTCCTCGCCGTCTTCCAGATACCAACCACGCTCGGTCATGCGTTCCTTCAGCCGCTCCACCTGTTCAGCGGGCGGTTTCCGATGGGACTGGGCGGCGGCCGCCTGGTTGCGCACCACATGCGGGTCGAGACCGAAAGCCGCCTCCACCACCACGCCGAGATTCCGCTCGGACAACAGGTCGGAGAGGACCACGAGCAAGGGACCGTAGTCCACGTCGTCCTCGTGAACACCGGTGGGGAAGACCAGCCGGAGCTGATCGACGACTTCCGCGAGATGCGGTTCGAGGTCCATCAGTCCGCCGTCACCTCCGAGCGAGGTCCAGTCGGGCCGCGTCCTCGTGGCGATGGCACAGTTCCAGCGACAGCAGGAATCCAGCGAACTGCTGCTCGGCAAAGGTCACGGCGGCACTCTCCAACGGTGACAGTGGTCAGCAGGGGAAAGCGCCTGGGGCCACCGGTCCAGGAGCGATCGCCGGGGCTCGTCACACGCGCTCCCCGGCGATCGTAGTTGTCCGGAAGGTCAGGAGGAGAGACCTCGCTGCTCCTCGAACCTGCGCAGGCGGCGTCCGACAGGACCCGTCCGTCAGTCCAGGTGCGTAGCCGCGAACATCCGCAACAAAGCCGGCAGCACGACCACCGAAGGCCCCGGCGCCCCCAACGCCTTCGCCAGGTCCGTTTCCAGCGTCTCCGGGCTCGTCCGTACCCCCGGCACCCCGAACGACTCCGCCAACGCCACATAGTCCGGTCGCGTCAGTTCCGTCGCCGTCGCCTCGCCGAAGGCGTCCGTCATGTACTCGCGGAGGATGCCGTAGCCCCCGTCGTCGACGATGAGCCACGTGACGTTGAGGTCGTACTGCTTGGCCGTCGCCAGTTCCGCGATGGAGTAGAGCGCTCCGCCGTCTCCCGACACCGCCAGCACCGGCCGTGTCGGATCCGCCGCCGCCGCGCCCAGCGCCGCCGGGAAGCCGTAGCCGAGGCCGCCCGCGCCCTGGGCCGAGTGCAGGTGGTTGGGGCCCTTGGCGTCGAAGGCGGACCACGCCCAGTACGCCAGGATCGTCATGTCCCAGAAGGACGGGGAGTCGGCGGGGAGCGCCTTGCGTACCAACGCCAACACCTCCTGCTCCAGGGTGAGTTCCTGGGCGTCGATGCGTTCCCGTACCCGCGCCAGCACGTCCCGTACCCGGTCCCCGACCGCCGGATCCGTCCGTTCCGTCACCGTTTCCAGCAGCGCCTGCAACGCGTGCCACGCGTCCGCGTGGATGCCCAACGCCGGGTGGTTCGACTCCAGTTTGCCGAGGTCCGCCTCGATCTGGATGACCCGGCCCCGCGGGGCGAACGTGTGGTAGTTCGACGACAGTTCGCCCAGCCCCGAACCCACCACCAGCACTACGTCCGCGTCCTCCAGGAAGTCCGTCGTGTGCCGGTCCTCCAGCCAGGACTGCAACGACAAGGCGTGGGTCCACGGGAACGCTCCCTTGCCGCCCGGCGTCGTCACCACCGGGGCCTGGAGTTTCTCCGCCAGCTGACGGAGCTTCTTGGAGGCGTCCGCCCGTACCACCCCGCCACCCGCGATGATCGCCGGACGAGCCGCGCGCGACAGCAAGTCCGCCGCCACCGCCGTCAGTTCGGGGCGCGGGACCAGGTCCTCCGGTGTCGCGTCCACCGCCGTCACCACCGGGAGCGAAGTCTCGGACAGGAGTACGTCCTGGGGGATCTCCACCCACACCGGGCCGTGCGGAGCCGACAGCGCCGACTTCCAGGCCGCCGCGATCGCCGACGGGATCTGGGACTGGGCCCGGACCGTGTGGACGGACTTCACCACGCCCCTGAACGAGGCTGCCTGGTCCGGGAGTTCGTGGAGGTAGCCGTGGCGGCCGCCGCCCAGACCCGCCGTCGGGATCTGGCTGCTGATCGCGAGGACGGGCGCCGAGGCCGCCGCCGCTTCCTGGAGCGCCGCCAGTGACGTCAGTGCACCCGGGCCCGTGGACAGGAGCAGGGGTGCCGCCTCGCCGGTGATCCGGCCGTACGCGTCCGCCGCGAAACCGGCGTTGTTCTCCACCCGCAGACCGATGTACCGCAGGTCGGACCGGCGCAGCGCGTCGAACATGCCCAGCGCGTGCTGGCCGGGCAGGCCGAAGACCGTCGTCGCACCGAGCCCGGCGAGGGTCTCCACGACCAGGTCGCCGCCGTTGCGCCCGGCGGGCGGGTTCAGCGCGGCGGAGATCTGCGCGGCCGTCGGGCGGAGTTCCAGGTCGTGGTCGTGCGTCACTTCGAGCGAACCTCTGCAATCTGACGGGACATGATCGTGGTCAGTTCGTACGCCGTGTGCGACGCCGCCACCGACGTGATCTCGGCGTGGTCGTACGCCGGTGCCACCTCGACGACGTCCGCCGACACCAGGTTGCAGGATGCCAGGCCGCGCAGGATCTCCAGAAGTTCGCGGGAGGTCATGCCGCCGGCCTCGGGCGTGCCGGTGCCGGGCGCGTGGGCCGGGTCGAGGCAGTCGATGTCGATGGAGATGTAGAGGGGGCGGTTCCCGATGCGTTGGCGCAGTTGGTCGGCGACCTCGTCGACGCCTCGGCGCATCACGTCCGCCGACGTCACGATCCCGAAGCCCATCTTCGCGTCGTCGGTCAGGTCCTGCTTGCCGTACAGCGGTCCGCGCGTACCGACGTGCGACAGCGCCTCCGTGTCGAGGATCCCCTCCTCCACCGCCCGCCGGAACGGCGTCCCGTGCGTGTACTCCGCCCCGAAGTACGTGTCCCAGGTGTCGAGATGGGCGTCGAAGTGCAGCAGGGCGACCGGGCCGTGCTTCTTCGCGACCGACCGCAACAACGGCAGCGCGATGGTGTGGTCGCCGCCCAGGGTCATCAACCTCGCGCCCGTTCCCAGCAGTTCGTCGGCCGCCGCCTCGATCGTCTCCACGGCCTCGTTGATGTTGAACGGGTTCACGGCGATGTCACCGCCGTCCGCCACCTGCGCCAGCGCGAACGGCGACGCGTCCTGCGCCGGGTTGTAGGGCCGCAGCAGCCGGGACGCCTCGCGGATCGCGTTGCCGCCGAAGCGGGCGCCCGGCCGGTACGAGACGCCCGAGTCGAACGGCACCCCGACCACGGCGACATCGGCGCGGCCGACCTCGTCCAGGCGCGGCAGCCGGGCGAAGGTCGCGGGTCCGGCGTACCGCGGGACGCGGGAGGAGTCGACGGGACCGCGGGGCGCCTCGTTGCTGGTCATGGGAACTGCCTTCTTTCCTACGCTTCGTCGCGTATGTACATCTCCGTGAGGCCTTGTGGGTCTCTGTGGATCTTTGCGCGTCCGGATACGACTTTACTGGTGCGCGGCGACCGGTTCGGACGCGAGTTCGGGAGCACCGCGCCCGGCGAGCCGCTCGCGCCACGCGGCCAGCACCGCCGCGTCGGTCGCCGGTGTCGCCAGTGACACGACGACGTAGACGACGAGGGACGACAACAGGCCGTAGTAGATGGGCTCGTTGGCGAGGATGCCGTAGCCCGCCATCAGGCCGACGACCGCGAGACCGCCGACGATCACGGCGGCGAGCGCGCCCTGCGCGGTGCCGCGCTTCCACAGCAGTCCGCCGAGGATCGGGACGAGGAGACCGCCGACGAGCAGGTTGTACGCGACCGTCAGCGCCTCGACGACGTTGTTGAGCGCGATCGCCGTGACGATCACCGCGACGCCCATGACGAGGATGAAGGCGCGGTTGCCCCGGACCTCGTCGCGCTCCTCGCCGAGGTCCGCGCCGTCCCGCCGGATGGCGCCCCGCAGCTTCGACCAGATGTCGTTGTTGGCGACCGTGGCGCAGGCGATCAGCGCGCCGGAGGAGGTGGACATCACCGCGGCCAGGGCGGCGGCGAGCACCAGTCCCCGTACGCCGACCGGGAGTTCGTCCTTGACGATGGTCGCGAAGGCGTCGTCCGGGCTGCCGAGGTTCGGGTACAGGACCTTGGCCGCCGTGCCGATGACGGCGCCGGCGAGGGCGTAGACGAGACAGTAGGTACCGGCGACCGTGCCGCCCCACTTGGCCGTCCTGTCGCTGCCCGCCGTGAACACCCGCTGCCAGATGTCCTGGCCGATGAGCATGCCGAACGTATAGATCAGGACGTACGTGAAGATCGTCTCGCCGCCGATGCCCAGCGGGTCGAAGTACTCGGTCGGCAGCTTCGCCTTCATCTCGCTGAAGCCGCCGGCCTTGACGACCGCGATGGGCAGCAGGAGCAGGAGCACGCCGATCGTCTTCACCACGAACTGCACCATGTCGGTGAGGGTGATCGACCACATGCCGCCCAGCGTCGAGTACGCGACGACGATCGAGCCGCCGAGGATGATCGCGACCGTGCGGTTCATGTCGAAGAGGACGTCGAAGATCGTGGCGTAGGCGATGGTCGAGGTGACGGCGAGCATGAGGGTGTACGCCCACATGACGACGCCGGAGATCACGCCGGCCCGGCCGCCGTAGCGCAGGTCGAGCATCTCGGAGACCGTGTACACCTTGAGGCGCGCGATCCGGGCCGAGAAGAAGACCGACAGGGCCAGCAGCCCGAGGCCGATGGTGAAGACCATCCAGGCGCCGGAGAGGCCGTACTTGTAGCCCAGGCCCACCCCGCCGATGGTGGACGCGCCACCGAGGACGATGGCGGCCATGGTGCCGGAGTACATCGCGGGCCCCAGGCGCCGGCCGGCCACCAGGAACTCGCTCTTCGACCTGGCGCGGCGCATGCCCCACCAGCCCATCGCCAGCATGCCGGCCAGATAGACGACGATCACCGCGTAGTCGACAGCCACGGAGGTCCCTCCTTCGCAGGTTCCTGGACCAGAGGTTTTCTCGAGCGAGAGGCCTTCTCGGCCAGAGGTTTCCTCGACCATAGGTGGCCGGAAAGTGGCTGCGAAGTGTACGTTTCATCCATTCGAGATGGCCTGAGTGGAGGAATCGCACACCATGCCGGATCCCGCTGTTCCCCCTACTCCCCCGGTGCCCCTCGCGGCACTTCTGGCCCGCGAGGACCTGGCTCTGCGGCAGATCGCGGGGCCCGTCGACACCGGCATCGTCATCCACTGGGCGCACACCTCGGAGATGGCCGACCCGTACCCGTATCTGCTGGGCGGCGAACTGCTGTTGACGGCGGGGGTGCACATTCCGGAGGCGGCCGGGTCGGGGACGTACTTCGACGACTACGTGTCGAGGATCGTGGCGGCGGGCGGGGCCGCGCTCGGCTTCGGGGTGGCGCCCGTGCACGACACGGTGCCGCGGGCGCTGGTCGCCGCCTGCGAGGCGTACGACCTGCCGCTCGTCGAGGTGCCGCCGCAGACCACCTTCTCCGGCGTCGCCCGCGCCGTCTGGCAGCTCATGGCCCAGGCCCGGCTCGCCGAACTGCGCCGGATCAGCGAGGCCCAGCAGAGCCTGGCCGCGGCGGCGGCCCGCCAGGACCCGGTGCCCGCCGTGCTGCGGCAACTGGCCCAACGGGTGGGCGGACGGGCGGTGTTGTACGGTCCCGAGGGCGCCGAGATCTCGGCGGCGGGGCGGCAGCCGGGAGCCGAGGTGCGGCTGGCGCTGGCGGAGCTGGCCCGGGTCGTCACCAGCCGTACCTCCACCACCGCGAGCGACACCACCGCCGACACCCACCTCGCCGCCTACGCCCTCGGCGTCGACCGGGGTTTCGTGCTCGGGGTGGCCGCGCCGGGCCGCGAGAGCGGCGACCAGGCCATCGCCTCCGTGGCCGCCGTCCTGCTCTCCCTCCTCACCGGCGAGCACCACAGCGGCACGGGCGCCGCCCGCTCCTCGGCCCTGGTCCGGCTGCTGCTCGGGGCACCGGCGGAGGACGTCGCACCGCTGCTCGGGTCCGGTCCGTGGCTCGTCGTGCACGCGCGGCCGGACACCCACTCCCCCGACCCGGTGGCCGCCTCCGCGCTGGGCACGGCGCTCGGCTCGCCGCTGGTCGACGTGGCCCGGGACGTCGTACGGGTCCTGGTGCCCGCCGCTCGCGAACCGGCCCCGCAGCCCGGCTGGACCCTCGGCGTCAGCGCCCCCGCCGCCCCGCCCGGGTGGCCGTCCGCCGACACCCAGGCGGCCCGCGCGCTGGCCCGGGCCCGGGCCACCCGGACGGACCTGGTCCGCCACGGCGAGCGCGCCGGGCTCGGCGACCTGGTCCCGCCGGACGAGGCCGCCGCCCACGCCCGCACGCTCCTCGCCCCGATCGCCGGCACCCCCGCGCTCACCGAGACCCTGCGCACCTGGCTCTCCCTGCACGGCAGTTGGGACCGTACGGCCGTCGCCCTGGCCGTCCACCGCAACACCGTCCGCCAACGCGTCGCCCGCTGCGCCGCGCTCCTCGAAGCCGACCTGGACGACCCGGACGTCCGCATGGAGCTGTGGTTCGCGCTGCGGGGTCCATAGGGGTCCGGGCGGCGGAACGCAATGAGTACGAGGCACAACCGGCATGAGTACGTGACGCACGTCCCAGCGTTCGGTACGTCAGGGACGCGCACAGTCGGCTGCCTCACAATGGGAATCATGCCGATACCCGGGACACCTCACCGCGCCGAGCTCGTCGAGCACCTCGTCAGGACCCGCATCGCGGGCGATGTCGCCACCCCGCGCGAGAACAACCTCAGCCATTACCGCAAGCTCGCGAACGGCGACCGCCACTACTGGTTCGGCCTGGAGTTCGGCGACCGCTGGAGCGACGAGCAGGACGTGCTCGCGGTGATGGCGGAGCGGGTGGGTGTCAACGACGATCCGGAGTACCGCTACGGCCAGGACACCATCGACGCCGAGCTGACGGTGGACGCGCTGGAGCGGCTCGCGGCGCGGCTGCGCAAGGCGGCGGACGGCGAGCAGCGGGTGCTGTTCGCGACCGGTCACCCGGGCGGCCTGCTGGACGTGCACCGTGCCACGGCCGCCGCGCTGCGCACCGCCGGCTGCGAGATCGTCGTGATCCCGGACGGGCTGCAGACGGAGGAGGGGTACGTCATGCAGTTCGCGGACGTGGCCGTCCTCGAGCACGGCGCCACCCTGTGGCACACCCACTCGGGCGAGCCGATGAAGGCCATCCTCACGGCGCTGGAGCGCGAGGGCCGCCCGCTGCCCGACCTGGTCGTCGCCGACCACGGCTGGGCGGGCTACGCCGGACAGCACGGCGTGGACTCCGTGGGCTACGCCGACTCCAACGACCCGGCCCTCTTCCTCGCCGAGTCCGAAGGCACCCTTCAGGTGGCGGTCCCGCTCGACGACCACGTCGTCAGCCCGCGCTACTACGACCCGATGACGGCGTTCCTGCTGGCGGCGGCGGAGCTGGCCTGAGGCCGGGTCAGGCGGTGGCCGCCCGGTCGAGGAGCCGGGCCAGTACGGCCATGCCCGCGGGGAGGCCGACGAGGAAGCCGATGAACATGCCGAGGTCCGGGTCGTCCAGTGCCGGGACGGCCCAGTTCGCCGCCGCGGCCACGAGCAG
Source organism: Streptomyces sp. NPDC002499 (assembly GCF_053595415.1). Taxonomy (NCBI): domain Bacteria; kingdom Bacillati; phylum Actinomycetota; class Actinomycetes; order Kitasatosporales; family Streptomycetaceae; genus Streptomyces; species Streptomyces sp. NPDC002499. The sequence continues at coordinate 278,189 of NZ_JBSFXO010000010.1, read as the reverse complement.
CGTCACCGCGGCCAGGGACCGACCGCGAGTATGCCCGTCATGAGCCCGACCAGGTCGGCGTCGGGCAGCCACCCGAACGCCGCCCACCCCACCAGGGCGACGATCCCGGCGAGGGCCAGGCCGGCGAGTTCCATCTGCACGGTGAAGACCACCAGGTCCCGACTTCCATGGCGGGACGAACCGTTCGGGCTGTCCTTCTCCTCGGCCATCTCGCCAGGTCAGCCGTCTCACGGCCAGGGATTCAGCCCCTCGTCACGCCGCTGCGCATACCCCGGCGTCGGGTCCAGGTACACCCGCCCGATCCCGGGGAACGCCTCCCGCAGCCGCTCCTCCGCCCGTTCGCAGGCCCACTCGATCTCGGCCGCCGTCGACGCGTCCCGGAAGTCGATCTTGGCCGCCACCAGCGCCTCGCGCGGGCCCTGCACGAGGGTCGTCAGTTCCAGTACGGCCTCGATGTGCTCGTCCGCCAGCAGTTCCGCGCGGATCCGGTCCCGCATGGGCTTGGGCAGTGGGCGCCCGATGAGGAACTCCGCATTGGAGCGGCCCAGCACCCAGGCGACGACGAGCAGGAGCAGACCGATGAGCAGTGAGGCGAGGCCGTCCCAGACGCCCGAGCCGGTGAGCTGGCCGCCCAGCAGCCCGCCCGCCGCCAGGACCAGGCCGACCAGCGCGGCCGAGTCCTCAAGCACGACCGCCTTCACGGCGGTGTCCGGGGTGCGGCGGAAGTAGACGCGGAAGGGCGCCCGGAACCGCGCCGCCTCCCCCTTCGCCTGCTTCAGTCCCGTCCGCAGCGAGTAGCCCTCCAGCACGAAGGCGACCGCCAGGACGATGTACGACACCAGCGGGTCGCCGAGGTCCTCGCCGGCGACCAGGGTGTGGATGCCGTCGTAGAGCGAGAAGACCGCGCCGCCGACGAAGGTGGCGACGGCGGCGAGCATGGCCCAGATGTAGCGCTCGGGGCCGTAGCCGAGCGGGTGGTCCTCGTCGGCCGGCTTCTCGCTGCGCTTGAGCGCGGTGAGCAGCAGGAGTTCGGTGACCGTGTCGGCGACCGAGTGCGCGGCCTCGGAGAGCATCGCGCTGGATCCGCTGATGACGCCGGCGACCGCCTTGGCGAGTGCGATCCCGAGATTGGCCACGGCGGCGACGATCACCGTGAACGTGCTCTCGCCGCCGCCGTCTTCCTGACGTTCCGTCTGCTGCTGCGTCTGCCCCATGCCCCACAGTCTCACCGAGGGACGCGGACCACGCCTTCCTGGATCACCGAGATCGCCAGCCGGCCGTCCTGGGTGTAGATCCGGGCCTGGCCCAGCCCCCGGCCGCCGTGCGCGGACGGCGACTCCTGGTCGTAGAGCAGCCACTCGTCCGCGCGGAACGGCCGGTGGAACCACATCGCGTGGTCGAGCGACGCTCCTACGACATCCCCGACCGCCCAGCCGCCGCGGCCGTGCGCGAGCAGGATCGAGTCGAGCAGGGTCATGTCGGAGACGTAGGTCGCGAGGACCACGTGGAGGAGCGGGTCGTCCACCAGCTTGCCGTTGGTGCGGAACCAGACCTGGGAGTGCGGCTCGCGCGGCTCGCCGAAGCGGCCGTACGGCGGGTCGTCGACGTAGCGGAGGTCGATCGCCTCGCGGGCCTCCAGGAATCGTTCAACGATCCGCTGGTCGAGGTGGTCGTAGCCGAGCAGCCGCTCGCGACCCGTGGGGACCGTCTCCGGATCGGGGGCGGGCGGCATGGGCGCCTGGTGGTCGAGGCCTTCCTCGTACGACTGGAAGGACGCCGACAGCGCGAAGATCGGCCGGCCGTGCTGGACGGCGAGCACACGGCGGGTGGTGAAGGAGCGGCCGTCGCGGATCCGCTCGACGGTGTAGACGATGGGCGCGCCCGGGTCGCCGGTGCGCAGGAAGTACGCGTGCAGGGAGTGGGCGTACCGGTCGGCGGGGACCGTACGCCCGGCGGCGACCAGCGCCTGCGCCGCCACCTGGCCCCCGAAGACACGGGGGACGACGGCGGAGCGGGACTGGCCGCGGAAGATGTTCTCCTCGATCGGCTCGAGGTCGAGCAGATCGAGGAGATCCTGTAGTGCCTGGCTCATGTGATCGTTTCTACCGGCCAGTAATTTCGGGGACTTTACAGACCCATGTTCTTCGCGATGATCGTCTTCATGATCTCGCTGGTGCCGCCGTAGATGCGGTTGACGCGGTTGTCCGCGTACAGGCGGGCGATCGGGTACTCGTTCATGAAGCCGTAGCCGCCGTGCAGCTGGAGGCAGCGGTCGATGACGCGGTGCGCGACCTCGGTGCAGAACAGCTTGGCGCTGGCGGCCTCGGCCGGGGTCAGCTCGCCCGCGTCCAGGGCCTCCAGGGCGCGGTCGGCGACGGCCTCGGCGGCGTCCACCTCGGCCTGGCAGGCGGCCAGTTCGAACTTGGTGTTCTGGAAGGACGCGACCGGCTTGCCGAAGACGGTCCGCTCCTGGACGTACTCCTTGGCGAACCGCACGGCCGCCTTGGCCTGCGCGTACGCGCCGAAGGCGATGCCCCAGCGCTCGGAGGCGAGGTTGTGGCCGAGGTAGGAGAAGCCCTTGTTCTCCTCGCCCAGCAGGTCCTCGGCGGGCACCTTGACGTCGACGAACGCCAGCTCGGCGGTGTCGGAGGTCTTCAGGCCGAGCTTGTCCAGCTTGCGGCCGATGGAGTAGCCCTCGGACTTGGTGTCCACGGCGAAGAGCGAGATGCCGAAGCGGCGGTCCTCGGCGGTGGACGGCGAGGTGCGGGCGCAGACGATCACGCGGTCGGCGTGCACACCACCGGTGATGAAGGTCTTGGAGCCGTTGAGGACGTAGTGCGTGCCGTCCTCGGAGAGCTTGGCGGTGGTCTTCATGCCCGCGAGGTCGGAGCCGGTGCCCGGCTCGGTCATCGCCAGCGCCCACATCTCCTCGCCGGAGACGAACTTCGGCAGGAAGCGCTTCTTCTGCTCGTCGGTGGCGAGCGACTTGATGTACGGCAGGCCGAGCAGCACGTGCACACCGGAGCCGCCGAACTGGACACCGGCGCGCGCGGTCTCCTCGTACATCACGGCCTCGAACTTGTACGAGTCGATGCCGGCGCCGCCGTACTCCTCGTCCACGCGGATGCCGAAGACGCCGAGCTCGGCGAGCTTGTAGTAGAAGTCGCGCGGCGCCTGGCCGGCGGCGAACCACTCGTCGTAGACGGGGACGACCTCGGCCTCGATGAAGGCGCGCAGGGTCTCCCGGAACGCCTCGTGGTCCTCGTCAAACACCGTACGGCGCACCGCCGCCACCTCCAGCTGCCTCAAGGGTCAATGTCTAAGCGCTTGCTCAGAACCCAACGGTACCGGCGGGTAGGGAGAGCGTCCAGTGGAGCGCCCCCGTAACGCTCGTCACGCTCCCGGCAGCCACGTCCATCATCCACCCGCCGCCGCGAACGCCCCCCGCGCCATCCGGTGCAGCAGCTCCGCCGTCGTCCCGCGCCCCGGGAGCGAGCCGGGACGGCCCAGGTGCGGGGTCGAGTTCAGGAGGCCGAAGACGGAGTGGACCGCGGAACGCGCGGCGGGCTCGGCCAGGCCCGGGTACACCTCGCGGAGCACCTCCACCCACAGTTCGACGTACTGGCGCTGGAGCTGGCGGACCAGCTTGCGGTCGCTGTCGCGGAGGCGGTCCAGCTCGCGGTCGTGGAGGGTGATGAGGGGGCGGTCGTCGAGGGCGAAGTCGATGTGGCCCTCGATGAGGGAGTCCAGGAGGGTCTCGGGGTTCCCGTCGGTCTCCGCGACCCGGCGCTTGCCGCCGGTCAGGAGCTGGCCGCTGATGCCGACGAGGAGTTCGGCGAGCATCGCGTCCTTGCCCGGGAAGTGGCGGTAGAGACCGGGGCCGCTGATGCCGACCGCGGCGCCTATCTCGTCCACCCCGACGCCGTGGAAACCGCGCTCGGCGAAGAGCCGCGCGGCTTCCTTGAGGATCTGCTCACGGCGGGTGGGGGCGTCGGTTCTGGTGGCCATGGAAGCAATTCTAGACAGGAAGGTTAGCGGTCGTTAACCTGAAGGAAATGGTTAACGCTCATTAACAGTGGATCGCTGGGTGAGGGGACCGCAGGATGCAAGAGGCACCGGAGCTGACGAGCGCGGCAGATCCCGCGTCGGAGGCGTGGCGGGCCAACGAGGCGGCGCACCGGGCGCTCGCCGAGGAGCTGCGCGGCAAGCTGGCCGCGGCCCGGCTCGGCGGCGGCGAGAAGGCGCGGGCGCGGCACACCGCGCGCGGCAAGCTGCTGCCCAGGGACCGGGTGGACACCCTGCTGGATCCGGGGTCGCCGTTCCTGGAGCTGGCTCCGCTGGCGGCCGACGGGATGTACGAGGGCCAGGCGCCGGCCGCCGGGGTGGTCGCCGGGATCGGGCGGGTGTCGGGGCGCGAGTGCGTGATCGTCGCCAATGACGCCACCGTCAAGGGCGGCACGTACTACCCGATGACGGTGAAGAAGCACCTGCGCGCCCAGGAGGTGGCTCTCGACAACCGCCTGCCCTGCATCTACCTGGTCGACTCCGGGGGCGCCTTCCTGCCGATGCAGGACGAGGTCTTCCCCGACCGCGACCACTTCGGGCGGATCTTCTACAACCAGGCCCGGATGTCGGGCGCCGGCATCCCGCAGATCGCCGCGGTGCTGGGCTCGTGCACGGCGGGCGGCGCGTACGTCCCGGCCATGAGCGACGAGGCCGTCATCGTCCGCAACCAGGGCACGATCTTCCTGGGCGGCCCGCCGCTGGTGAAGGCGGCCACCGGCGAGGTCGTGACCGCCGAGGAGCTGGGCGGCGGCGACGTCCACGCACGCGTGTCGGGCGTGACCGACCACCTCGCGGAGGACGACGCGCACGCGCTGCGGATCGTCCGGAACATCGCCGCGACGCTCCCCGCGCGCGGACCGCTGCCCTGGGAGGTCACCGGGGCGGTCGAGCCGAAGGTCGACCCGTACGGGCTCTACGGCGCGGTCCCGGTCGACTCCCGCACCCCTTATGACGTCCGCGAGATCATCGCGCGCGTGGTCGACGGCTCCCGGTTCGCCGAGTTCAAGTCAGAGTTCGGGCAGACCCTGGTCACCGGGTTCGCCCGGATCCACGGCCACCCGGTCGGCATCATCGCCAACAACGGCATCCTGTTCTCCGAGTCCGCCCAGAAGGGCGCCCACTTCATCGAGCTGTGCGACCAGCGCGGGATCCCGCTGGTGTTCCTCCAGAACATCTCGGGGTTCATGGTCGGCAAGGACTACGAGGCCGGCGGTATCGCCAAGCACGGCGCCAAGATGGTCACGGCGGTGGCCTGCACGCGCGTGCCGAAGCTGACGGTCGTGGTCGGCGGCTCCTACGGCGCGGGCAACTACTCGATGTGCGGCCGGGCCTACTCCCCCCGCTTCCTGTGGATGTGGCCCGGCGCCAAGATCTCCGTCATGGGCGGCGAACAGGCCGCGTCGGTCCTCGCGACCGTGAAGCGGGACCAGCTGGAAGGCCGCGGGGAGGAGTGGCCCGCCGAGGACGAGGAGTCCTTCAAGGCCCCGATCCGGCAGCAGTACGAGCACCAGGGCAACGCCTACTACGCGACCGCCCGCCTCTGGGACGACGGCGTCATCGACCCGTTGGAGACCCGCCAGGTGCTGGGCCTGGCCCTGACCGCCTGTGCCAACGCGCCGCTGGGTGAGCCCCGGTTCGGCGTCTTCCGGATGTGATGAGGGTGCCCAAGATGGTCGAGATGTTCGACACGGTCCTGGTGGCCAACCGGGGCGAGATCGCGGTCCGCGTGATCCGCACCCTGCGCTCGCTCGGTGTGCGCTCGGTGGCCGTCTTCTCCGACGCCGACGCGGACGCCCGGCACGTCCGGGAGGCCGACACGGCGGTACGGATCGGTCCGGCACCGGCGGCCGAGAGCTATCTGTCGGTGGAGCGGATCCTGGAGGCGGCCGCCCGCACCGGCGCCCAGGCCGTGCACCCGGGCTACGGCTTCCTCGCGGAGAACGCGGGCTTCGCGCGCGCGTGCGCCGACGCGGGGCTCGTCTTCATCGGCCCGACCGCGGAGTCCATCGCGTTGATGGGCGACAAGATCCACGCCAAGGAGACGGTGAAGGCGGCCGGCGTGCCGGTCGTCCCCGGATCCAGCGGCAGCGGCCTGACGGACGCCCAACTCGCCGACGCGGCCCGGGAGATCGGGATGCCGGTGCTGCTGAAGCCGTCGGCCGGCGGGGGCGGCAAGGGCATGCGACTGGTGCGCGAGACGTCGGCGCTGGCCGAGGAGATCGCCGCTGCCCGCCGTGAGGCCCGCGCCTCCTTCGGCGACGACACGCTCCTGGTGGAGCGGTGGGTGGAACGGCCCCGGCACATCGAGATCCAGGTGCTGGCCGACGGCCACGGGAACGTGGTGCACCTCGGCGAGCGCGAGTGCTCGTTGCAGCGCCGGCACCAGAAGGTCGTCGAGGAGGCGCCGAGCGTGCTCCTCGACGAGGCCACGCGCGCGGCGATGGGCGAGGCGGCCGTACAGGCGGCGCGCTCGTGCGGGTACCGGGGCGCGGGCACGGTGGAGTTCATCGTGCCGGGCGTCGACCCGTCCTCGTACTACTTCATGGAGATGAACACCCGGCTCCAGGTGGAGCACCCGGTCACGGAGTTGGTGACCGGTCTCGACCTGGTGGAGTGGCAGCTGCGGGTGGCGGCGGGCGAGCGACTGCCCTTCGCGCAGGACGACATCACGCTCACCGGGCACGCGATCGAGGCGCGGATCTGCGCGGAGGATCCTTCACGCGGCTTCCTGCCGTCCGGCGGCACGGTGGTCATGCTCCGCGAACCCCAGGGCGACGGCGTCCGCACCGACTCCGGGCTCTCCGAAGGGACCGAGGTCGGCAGTCTCTACGACCCGATGCTCTCCAAGGTCATCGCCTACGGCCCCGACCGCGCGACCGCGCTCAGGAAGCTCCGGGCCGCCCTCGCGGACACGGTCACGCTGGGCGTGCCGACCAACGCCGGTTTTCTGCGGCGGCTGCTCGCCCATCCGGCGGTCGTGGCGGGCGAGTTGGACACCGGGCTCGTCGAGCGCGAGGCGGACTCCCTCGTCCCGGACGAGGTGCCCGAGGAGGTGTACGAGGCGGCGGCCGCCGTACGGCTGGAGGCGCTGCGTCCGAAGGGTGCGGGCTGGACCGACCCGTTCTCGGTGCCGAGCGGCTGGCGGCTGGGCGGTGCTCCCAAGCCCGTCGGCTTCCAGCTACGGGTGACCGAGCCCGTGGAGTACGTTCCGCGCGGCGACCACACCGTCACCGAGGACCAGGTCGCCGTCACCCTCGACGGGGTCCGGCACACCTTCCGCCGGGCCGGTGACTGGCTCGGCCGCGACGGTGACGCCTGGCAGGTACGGGACCACGACCCGGTGGCCGCCTCGCTCGGCGGGGCCGACCGTTCCGGTGCCGGTTCGCTCACCGCACCCATGCCGGGGACGGTGACCGTGGTGAAGGTCGCCGTGGGGGATCAAGTGGCCGCCGGGCAGAGCCTGTTGGTGGTCGAGGCGATGAAGATGGAGCACGTCGTCTCCGCGCCGCACGCCGGCATTGTCGCCGAACTCGACGTGACGCCCGGCGCGACGGTCGCCATGGATCAGGTGCTGGCCGTCGTCACACCTGTGGAGGAGGACCAGTGACACTCCCGATGGTCGTACCGGCCGCCGATCTGCCCGCCCGGGTGCGCATCCACGAGGTCGGCGCCCGCGACGGACTCCAGAACGAGAAGTCGACCGTACCGACGCAGGTGAAGGCGGAGTTCGTGCGCCGCCTCGCCGACGCGGGCCTGACGACGATCGAGGCCACGAGCTTCGTCCACCCCAAGTGGGTGCCTCAACTGGCGGACGCGGAGGAGCTGTTCCCGCTCGTGCGCGACCTGCCCGGGGTGGACCTCCCCGTCCTCGTGCCGAACGGCCGCGGACTCGACCGGGCGCTGGCCCTGGACGCGAACCGGGTCGCCGTCTTCGCCAGCGCCACCGAGTCCTTCGCGAAGGCCAACCTCAACCGCACGGTGGACGAGTCGCTGGCCGTGTTCGCCCCTGTCGTGGCCCGCGCCAAGGACGAGGGCGCCCATGTGCGGGGCTATCTCTCCATGTGCTTCGGCGACCCGTGGGAGGGCGAGGTCCCCATCTCGCAAGTGGTGCGTGTCTGCCGGGCGTTGGTCGACATGGGCTGCGACGAGCTGAGCCTCGGCGACACCATCGGCGTGGCGACCCCGGGCCACGTACTGGAGTTGCTCTCCGCGCTCAACGAACAGGGCGTGCCGACGAACGTCCTGGGCGTGCACTTCCACGACACCTACGGCCAGGCCCTCTCAAACACCCTGGCCGCGCTCCAGCACGGCGTCACCACCGTCGACGCCTCCGCCGGAGGCCTCGGTGGCTGCCCGTTCGCCAAGTCGGCCACCGGGAACCTCGCCACCGAGGACCTCGTCTGGATGCTCCAGGGTCTCGGCATCGAGACCGGAGTCGACCTCGGCCGCCTCGTCGCCACCAGCGTGTGGATGGCCGAACAACTGGGCCGACCCAGCCCTTCCCGCACCGTCCGGGCCCTCTCCCACAAGGACCAGTGATCACTCATGGACTTCCGGCTCTCCCCCGAACTCGAAGAACTCCGGCGCACCGTCGAGGAGTTCGCGCACGACGTCGTGGCCCCCAAGATCGGTGACCTCTACGAGCGGCACGAGTTCCCGTACGAGATCGTCCGCGAGATGGGCCGCATGGGCCTGTTCGGCCTGCCGTTCCCGGAGGAGTACGGCGGGATGGGCGGCGACTACCTGGCGCTGGGCGTGGCCCTGGAGGAGCTGGCCCGGGTCGACTCGTCGGTCGCCATCACGCTGGAGGCGGGCGTCTCCCTGGGCGCGATGCCGATCCACCTCTTCGGCACGGACGCGCAGAAGCAGGAGTGGCTGCCGCGTCTCTGCTCGGGCGAGATGCTCGGCGCCTTCGGCCTCACCGAGCCGGACGGCGGCTCGGACGCGGGCGCGACCCGCACGACGGCGAAGCTGGACGAGTCGACGAACGAGTGGGTGATCAACGGCACCAAGTGCTTCATCACCAACTCGGGCACGGACATCACGGGCCTGGTCACGGTCACGGCGGTGACGGGCCGCAAGCCCGACGGCCGCCCCCTGATCTCGTCGATCATCGTCCCGTCCGGCACACCGGGCTTCACCGTCGCGGCGCCGTACTCCAAGGTCGGCTGGAACGCCTCGGACACCCGCGAACTGTCCTTCGCGGACGTCCGCGTCCCCGCGGCCAACCTGCTGGGCGAACTGGGCCGTGGCTACGCGCAGTTCCTGCGCATCCTGGACGAGGGCCGCATCGCGATCGCCGCGTTGGCGACCGGCCTGGCCCAGGGCTGCGTCGACGAGTCGGTCAAGTACGCCAAGGAGCGGCACGCGTTCGGCCGCCCGATCGGCGCCAACCAGGCCATCCAGTTCAAGATCGCCGACATGGAGATGAAGTCCCACACCTCCCGCCTCGCCTGGCGCGACGCCGCGGCCCGCCTGGTCTCCGGCGCCCCCTTCAAGAAGGAGGCCGCCCTCGCCAAGCTCTACTCCTCCACGATCGCGGTGGACAACGCCCGCGACGCCACCCAGATCCACGGCGGGTACGGCTTCATGAACGAGTACCCGGTGGCCCGGATGTGGCGGGACTCGAAGATCCTGGAGATCGGGGAGGGCACGAGCGAGGTGCAACGGATGCTGATCGCTCGGGAGTTGGGGCTCGCCGGCTGAGGGCCGGGGCGTCGACTTCAGTACTCCTCGGCGGCCCGCCGGGCGAGCCGGTCGCGGGCCCAGGCGACGAAGGGCGGGAAGACGGCGTCCACCTCGGCCTTGTCCACCGAGGCCGACACGTCCGCGATCGGGTCGTCGTCGATACGCAGGAGGATCTCGGTCATGGGCCGGCCCCGGAGCCGGACCAGTTCCCCGCTCGGATTGACCCGGGTCTCCTCCAACAGTGCCCTGCAGTCGAGAAGACGCACCATGTACGGGATGGCGTCCTCGACGAGGAGCCGCGCCAGCTCGCGCCCGCACAGGTCGCCCGTGTCCGGTCGGAGAATGCCCACCGGGACCGGAACGGCATCTCCTCGTCGGGCACGTGGGCAACCTCGGCCGGCGGCATCACCGGCCAGGTCGCCAAGGCACCGCTGCTGTCCGGCTGCGGCAGTTCCACGTTCTGGCGGTTCACGAACGCCCGGTGCGACTGGGGAACCAACATGAACGTCACGTCGAAGACGTCCCGGTCCGGGTCGCCGATCCTGCGCATGCGTAGGACGGGTTCGAGGGCAACTCGTCAGCGAGTGCCGGCCGGTTCTCCGGAACATTCCTTGTCCTGCTGTCCGAGCCGCCGGCGAGGGACCTCGCGACGACTGCGTACGAGTCGCGGCCTTCCTGCACTTCGCCGGCGAAGAAGACGTTCATCGCGGTACGGGATCACCGGAGGACCAAGTCCTCGCGCGGCGCGGCGGCCTGCCCGTCGAGCGTGGCCCAGATGGTCACGTCCATCGTGGGCACCTCGTCCGCCACGACGGGCTCCCCGTGGTCATGTCGTCGGCGCGACACCCAGCACATCCAGCAACCGGAAGAACAACTCCTCCGCGGAATCGCTGTCTTCCACGGCGAAGACGGCGAGCAGACCGGGCGGGTCAGGCGTGAGGCCCGCATCCCTCGCCCAGACGGCCGCCGCCCGCGCGGCCTCCCCCGGGGGCGGGAACTCGGCCTCGAAATCCTCGTCGTCGTCCTCGCAGTACGCCTCGGCGGCCTCCCGCGCGAGACAGGCTCGCCAGTAACCGCCCTCGGTGGAGAAGCCCTCGACAAACACCGTGTCACTGTCAAGGACGAAGCCGATCAACGCCGGTGCGCCCGTTTCCTCGGTGAGTTCGGGGAGCAGGACCGGCCCCTCGTCCGCGAGTTCCGGGCCGGGGTAGCGGCCGATCTGCCAGCCACCCGGCCGGAGTTCGTGCTCGTCGATGCCGTCGAGCCGCTCGACGACGGCCTGGATGCCGTCGAGCGGGGTGGTGCTGCGGCATACGACGTAGGAGCCCCAGAAACCCATGGTTCAGGGTCAGCCTTCCTGTGCGGCCCGGCGGGCCAGCCGTTCGCGAGCCCAGAGGACGAAGGGAGGGAAGAGTCCGTCCGCTTCGGCTTTGTCGATCAGGTCCGTCACCTCTGCGACCGGATCGTCGTCAATGCGCAGGACGATCCGGCTCATGCGCTCGTTCTTCAGCCGCACAAGCCCTTCGTTCGGATTGCTGCGGGTCTCCGCCAGCAGAGTCCCTCGGTCCAGGAGTCGCACCATGCGCGGAATCGCCTCTTCGACGAGGACACGCGCCAGTTCCCGACCGCAGAGGTCCCGTGTGTCCGGTTCCGTGAACGCCCACCGATTGCGGAAGTGCCCGTCGTCATCCGGCCGGTAGGCGACCTTCTTCGGCGGCACCACCGGGCAGGTCGCCAGAGCGCCGCTCGTGTCGAGCGGTGAAGGCTTCTCGGAATCCCTGCGAAGAAACTCCCAGTACGGCAGCGGAACCATCCAGAAACTCACGTCGAAGACGTACCTCTCCGGATCCACCGCGTCGGCATCGACCAGCACGATGGCATGATCACCGTTCGACGCTGCGAGCCGGAAACTCCGGCCCTTCTTGGCGAAGCCGGCCGCCTTCATGACCGGCACCACATGCTCTCGAATGAGAGAGTCCAAGGGATTCATATACGCCGCATGCCCTTTCCTGCTCACGCCGCCAGTTCGAAGAGGCTAGCGGCAGCACCCGCGCTGATCGACACTGCGGCTGCCGTCCCGCCCGCTTCGACAGCAAAGGGCGCCCCGACGATGACCATCGGCACCAGGAGCGGCCACTGGTTTACTCCGTCCGTCGCCTGGGGAACGACCCCGAGCCCTGGCTGGTCGATGGTTCCCGGGTATGGACCACTTGTCGGTCCCGGGGTGGGCTGTGGCGTGGGCTGTGCAGGTTGCGCCTGCTGAATTGTGGTCATTGGGCTGGGGGTCGGTATCCGCTTGAACTTCTTGTCATTGGGTTTGCCGTAGATGACGGCGCCGGGCTCGGGGCCGATCACATGGTCTCCGTTGGCGACTCCGTTGGCCACTACGGGATAGGGGCCGCCAATGGTCCAGCCCAGTACTGCCTGCTCGCCGTTCGCCCGCATCTTGTTCACGTACCAAGTGGCTTCTGGCACGGCTTTGGAAGCCACACCCGCCGACTTGACCTCCCAGACGTAGTACACGTCATGGTTCGGGTCGTAGCCGACGATGTCCGGCACACCATAACTGTTGCACGGCGCGGTGGGGGTCTTCATGCACTTCTTGGCTGCCCCGTTGACCTTCAGGTTCTTGTAAATCACGAAGTTCTTCACGCCAAGCTTCTTGACCTGCATTTCGATCACTTCGATGGCGACGTCCCGAGCCTGGTTGTGCCGGGTGGTCTTGTTACCGGTGGCCGCACCAAGCAGCGGCGTCCCACCGTCGTCGTCATCGTGACTCGACCCGTCGTACTGGTCCGACCCCGGGTCGTTCTCCGGCTTGTACGTGCCGTACGTGCCGTTGCTGCCTGAGCAGAAGTGCACAGGGCCGCACGACTCCAAGCCGGTCGGGTCCGACTGGGTGACCGGGTTGTTGTTGGCGTAGGTGTAGCCGTTGAGGGACTGAGCCTGGTCCGTGCTGAGGACGGGGTCGACACTGATGAAGCGGCCGGTCACCGGGTCGTACTCCCGCGCGCCCAGGTGAGTCAGACCGGTGCCGGAGTCGGCGCTCTTGCCGAGGAAGCCCCTGTCGTCGGCCCAGGTCCCGGTGGAGCCGGAGCGGGCGGCGCCGAACGGAGTCGAGTACCGCTTGGTGATGCCCTGGGCGGTGGCTTCGATCGCCAGCCCCGACGTACCGTGCCGGTCGGCGGCGAGCCAGGTCAGGGTGTTGGCGCCGGACTTGTTGCTGCGCAGGGCGACGGTGGAGTCGCCGGAGCTGTAGTAGCGCTGGGCCCAGTACTTGGCTGTGGCGGTGCTGGTGTCGAGGTGGACCTCGGTGGCACCGAGGTAGAGGACGGTCTCACCGGCGGTGTTGCGGCGGATGAGGAGCGCCCCGTCGGCGTCGTAGACGTAGCCCGTGGTGCTGCTGCCCTCGACGAGCTTGCCGAGGTCGCCCTCCTCGTTCCAGACGAGGGACTGGGCCGCGGTGCCGTCGGGGCGGGTGGTGGTGTTGCCCGTGGCGTCGTACGCGTAGGCGGCGGTGACACCGGTGCAGGAGGCGGCAGTGGTGACGGCCGACAGAGTGTGGATTCGGGTGCTGTCGTAGCAGTAGGTCTTCTTGGCGTCCCCGCCGGTGGCGTGGGTGGTCTCGGTGCTCCGCAGCCCCGAGTCCTGGTACGTGTACGAGGTCCAGTACGGGCTCGCCCCGCCGAGGTTGGCCGCCGTGCGGCCGGTGGCCGAGCAGTCGGCCGTCTTCGGGGTCCATGCCTCGGTCAGCCGCTGGTGGCCGTCGTAGGTGAAGCACTGGTTGTCCGCCGCCGACGTGCCGCCCAGGGTGGTCGGGTCGGTGACGGAGGTGACGTTGCCCGCGTCGTCGTAGCCGTAGTTCAGCTCTTGGAGTTCATAGCCGTGGGTCTGGTCCGTGACCACGGACTGGGTGAGCCGACCGGTGCCCTCCTCGAAGGTGTTGCCGATGTACGCCTTCTTGGTGCCCGTGGCCGGCGACGTGCCCAGGGTCAGCAGTTCGGTCTGGCCCAGCGCGGAGTAACCGGTACCGAGGACATAGCCGCTGGCACCGGAGACGGTGGTGGGCAGCCCGACGTCGTTGTACTTGGTGGTGACCTGCTCGGTCGCGAGGCCGCCTGCCGAGGGCTCCTTGGTGTACTGAAGGCTGCCGTCGATGTTGTAGTACGAGGAGAAGTCGAGCGTGTTGGACGGCACCGCGCCCTTGGTGACCAGGGCGTCACCGGCGGGCAGCACGAGCTGCGTGCCTGTCTGGCGGTACAGGGCGTCGTAGTCGGTGATCTTCTTGGTGTACGACGCTCCGGAGCTGCCGCTGCCACCGATGTAGCGGACGGCGGTGTCCAACTGCCCCTTGGCCAGGGTGTCGTAGGTGTAGGCGGTGAGCTGGTTGGCGGCGACCTGCTCCTCGGTGGTGGAGGTCAGGTCGGCCGTGGCCGGGGCGCTCCAGGTGCCGGAGACCCGGCCCAGGGTGTCGTAGGCGGAGATCACCACGCGGCCGGCCGCGTCCTTGAGCCAGGAGACCTGGTCGAGAGGTGTGTAGCCGGTGGTGGTCTTCCCCTTGTCAGGGTCGGTCGAGGTGACTTTTCGGCCGTAGAGGTCGTAGGTGTAGGACCAGACGGAGTTGTCGGGTCCGGTGACCGTGGCTTCCTTGTCGTCGAGTGTGTAGGTGAACGCAGTGGTGGTGTAGGGCGTTCCGGTGCCGGCCCCGTAGGCCGCGTCGGCCGGGGAGGTGCCTGCGTACTCGCGCCGTTCGGCAGTTCGGCCCAGGGCGTCGGTGATCACGCGGGTCGCGGAGCCGCCGGCCAGGGCCGTGGTCGCGGTGGAGTCGCCGGTGTAACTGGTGGTGGTGGTCCAGCGCTTGACGCCGTAGACATAGAACGAGTTGACGGTGGCCCGTTCCGCGCCGTCGAAAGTGGTCGCGGTCTGCTGGGCGGCCTCTCCGTACTCGGCGCGGGTGTAGGTCCCGCTCGGGGTCTTGTCCTGGTCGAAGATCTGCGCGTACCTCTCGTACGCGAGCCCGCGGCTGTCGTAGCGGGTGTCGGTCAGCAGCCGGCCGCCGAGCGGGCTCGGGGACTGGGTCTGCAGGGGCCGTAGCAGCGCGTCGTAGACGGTGTAGGCGGTGTTGTAGGTGTCCCCGTCCGCCTTGAGGGTCGAGGTGGAGGTCCAGGAGGGGGCGTCAGGGGTGACGGAGTAGGCGTAGGTGTAGTTCGCCGACTGGTCCGAGGCGTGGGCGCGGTTGGGCAGCCAGACCGCGGTGACCCGGCCCAGCGCGTCGTACTCCGTCTCGGTCAGCTTGATGTTGACGTCGTAGGTCTTGGTCTTGGAGCCGCGCGCCGGGTCCAGGTAGACGTAGCTTTTCTGGCTCTTGGCGTTGGTGAGGACGACCCGGGTCAGTGGACCGGCGTCGGTCGGGGTGTAGGCGGAACCGGTGGTGTTGCCGGCCGCGTCCGTGACCGAGATCGGGCGGCCCAGCTGGGCCGTCGAGGTGTCGTACGTGGTCCTGTTGACGGTCTGCCAGGCAGTGGGAGCGCGCTCCCCGCCGGTCGCGGCGGCCGGGTACGCGGAGGCGCGGCCGGTCCAGGTGGGCAGTCCCAGGGTCGGGGTCTGAGCGGCACTCCAGGCGGTCGCCGAGGTGGTGTCGTAGACGGTCGCGGTGTCGGAGAGCACATCGCCCCGGCTCGCCGCGGACGTCGGCAGGTTCAGCGAGGTCTCCGCGACGGAACAGGGCCGGCCGACGACCCTGGTGCGGGCGGGCAGAGCGGTGATACCCAGGGTGTCGTTGCGGGCGTACCAGCTGCGGGTGCAGGTCTCGTCGCCCGACTTGGCGCTGTCGCCCGCGTCATCGACGGTGGCGGCCATGCCGAAGTCGTCGTAGGTGGTCGCGGCGGTGCGGGTCCGCCACTTCGCCGTGGCGGTCAGATAGGTGTGGGTGTAAGCCTTGGCCTGGCGGACGTAGTAGGCCTCGGTGTCCGCGTACGACTTGTGCTGGGTGGCCGTCTTCTTGGACCAGGGGTCATGGACGGTGACCCCGATCGCCGTCGAGCCGTCGTAGGTGATCTTCTCGCGCAGGAAGCCCGCGTAGGGCTCGCTGTCGGTCTGCCCTGGGACGTCGAGGCCGGTGAGATCGATGCCGTCGACGGTCGCCGAACGGCGGGCGGTGGCGTCGAGTTTGCCGTCGGAGTCGAGCAGGCGGTCGCCGTTCATGCCCTGGAGGTAGACCGAGACGGTCTTGGTCCGGGTGGAGCCCGTGCCCTTGGTCGCGGTGACCTGCCCGTAGCCGCGGAAGACGGACCAGGTGCGCTCGTCGGCGGGCGTGAAGGGATCGTCGTTGTAGTGCCAGGCGGGGTCGGCGTACGCGTACTGGTTCTCGACCGCGTCGTTCTTGCCGGTGGGGTCGGAGACATTGACGGCCAGGACCCGGTACTTGTGGAACCAGTCGATCGACGCCTCCTCGGCGCCGTTGATGTTCCAGTACTGCGGGTAGCAGGACTTGGAGTTGTGGTCGGCCGAGCTCGGCATGTTCGAACCGCGTACGCACTCCGGCTCGGAGAGCGTGACCCGGGTGATGGAACCGGTCTCCGAGGTGACGCTCTCGATGCGGGGGCGGCTCAGCGGCAGGATGTTGTCGGTGGCGTCGACACGGTTCTCGCGCATCTGGTAGGTGAAGGTCACCGGGGGCAGGGCGATGGCCGTGCCGTTCTTCCCGGTGTGCTTGATGCTCGTCAGCGTCAGCGTCTGGTCGCTGGTGTCGCCGATGTCCCCGCCGTCCAGGAATTCCTGCGCGAACGCCCAGGAGTCGACGGCCGTGAACCCGCCGGATGTCGCCGACCAGGCGTAGGTGTCGACCTGGGTGAGCCGTTTGCGGGTGAAGAAGAACGGGCCTCGAACGTCGCAGTCGGCGTCCTTCTTGCAGATCGCGTCGTACGGCACGTCCGGCCAGTTGTCGGCGGTGGAGTCCTTCAGCTCCGAGCAGTCGGCGGCGGTGCAGCGCTCGTCGTAGGTGAAGGTGACCTTGTCGGAAGTGACGCCGCTGAACAGGGCGTTGGAGCGCTGGCCGTAGAGGATCTTGTCGAGGTAGCCGCCGCGGATGTACCCCGTGGTGGCGGTCGTGGCGCCGTTCTTGCCGTAGTAGTTGGTCTCCGGCGTGTACCAGTACGACATCGCGTTGCCGTTGAGGTCCACGACGTAGTCGAGGTTCCAGCGCCAGGCCTGGACGACCGAGCGGTCCGCGAAGGCCGGGCCCTGGTCGTAGCCGGGTTCACCGGAGTCGTCGCCGTAGACGGGCACGGTCCAGACCGAGTTGGTGCGCTCAGTGCCGGCGCCGGGGAGCTTGTTCTGGCCGAAGACGTACTTGGTCCCCTCGCCGGTCGTGACGGTCCAGTACTCGCCATTGCCGTCGGCGTTGTCGGCGCCGCTGGAGTGCGTGACGGTCGAGGCGTCGTCGTTCTTCAGCCGCCAGAGTCCGCTGGTGTCGTCCTTGACCAGTTCAGTGGACTTGCCGTTGAGGACGAGGGAGGCGTTGTCGAACTTCCAGCACTGGTCGGACTTGCCGTCCTGCCCGTCCTTGTCGCATGAGCCGTACGACCGCTCGACATAGGAACCGGAGGAGAGGTCGAAGCCCTCACCGACCTGGGTCGCCTGGTTGTTGGTGGAGGCGGTGCGGCCGTCGATGCCGCCGGAGTCGTACGACAGCTCCAGATCGGGCTCGGGCCCGATCGCGGCGGGTGGGGTGTCCAGAGGGTAGGACCAGGAGAACGACCCGGACGAGCTGCCGGCCTCCCAAGTGGACGACGACGACAGCGGAGTTGCCGAGAAGTCGCCGGCTCCCGAGGTCGAGGTGCCGGAGGTGGCGGCCAGGGCCAGCACGGTGGCGGAGGAGGCCGAGGCCATCGCCACGTCGGCGGAGACGGTCTGTCCGACCGGGTCGTTGTCCGACGTCAGCACCGTGCGCGTCCGGCAGGCCGCCTTCTCCGGCGTGGTCAGCGCGCACGCCGGCAACCGCACCAGGCCCAGGCGACCCGACCAGCCGCCTCCGTACGCGGAGGCGAACGCCGAGTAGTCCAGGGTGAGTCGGGCCCGCCCGGGCTCGGTGGCCGTCGCCGTCAGCAGCACGCCCTTGACGCCGGCCTCGGCCGTCGTCGCGCGGTCCAGGACGGTGATCGTCGAGCGGCCCGTCGCCACGTTGCCCACACTGCCACGGCCCACCGCAACCGGCAGCCCGCCCGCGCGCGCCTTCGCGCGACCGGAACGGGTGCCGGGCACCGCCACCGTGGTGCGGCCCGGCTCAGGCCAGGCCGCGTGCTGTTCGGCGGTCGCACGGTCCACCTGGGCTGCGTTGCGCCTCTTGGCCGCGGCGACGGCCGCGCGAGCCTTCGTCGCGCCCAGGCCCGTCACCGCACGGACGTCGCTGTCTCGTTGCTCAGGCAGGTCGGGTCGGCCCAGACCGCCCGTCGCGGCCTGCACCGGTTGGGCGGTCACTGCGGGCAACGCCCCTGTGGCCAGGGCGACGGCCAGCGTCACGACGATTCCGGCGCGTCTGCCGCGCAGCCAACGAATCACTCTCGTACCGGTGTTCACGACACACCCCTGTCAAGGCACGGCCGCGCAGGCGGCCACGGAGGGAACGGAGTCGAAGCAGGGCGGAGAACGCGGCGATCAGCCGCCGATCATGGTGTCGAGTTGGGTGCCGTCGGCTGCCGCGCCCACCCAGATCCGGATGTCGGAGATCCGGCAGGGGAGGTAGTGGCCCCAGGCGCCACCCACGTAGTCCTTGCCGACGGAGAGTTCACCGGAGCCCACGACCGCGGTGTACGCGAGGTCGGTGCCGTTCTGCGTCGAGTCGAGGTAGAGGGCAACAGTGCCGGCCTGGGCGTCGTACACCCCGGTCAGCCGCACTCGGCTGCCGACCACGGCGGCGGTGTCGGAGTCGACGGCGGTGAAAGTCCCGTCGGCGGCCAGTCGGCCGAACCGCCAGAAGCCGACGGGAACTTCGTAGGGATTGTCGTCGTCGTCGAACCGGGTCTCGGTGCCGGTCGTCTGATACCACAGGCCCCATGCCGAGCCGTTCGCGGTGCGCTGACCCAGTACCTGGCCGATGAAGCCGGTGCCCTTGGTGTTCAGGGCTGCCTGGTCGAGCTCGACCTCGGTGGTGACGGTGAAGGAGCCGGTCTCGTCGACCACCGGGCCCGCGGTGGTGGCCGCATCGTCGGTGCCGTCCAGCACGATCGCCTCACCGTCGGGCGAGGCGCCGCCGGTGAGAGTCAGCGAACGCCCGTAGCCGGTAAGGGTGTCAGGCAGCGCAGTGCCGCTCGCCCCCTCCGGGTTCCAGGCGGCGACGAGTTCGGTGGCCGTCGTGGTGCCGGTGGAATCCAACAATCTGGCTTCGTTGGCCACGGCGCTGGGCTGCAGCGCCTCCTGGAACACCGCGACTTCGTCGATACGGCCACGCCAGTACTGCGTATAGGTGCCGTACACATAGCTCGCCCGCCCGATCTGCAGCGCTCCGTCCGGAGTCTGGATCTCACCTCCGGTCGGCACAGTGACCGGATCCCCCTGCGCTCGGCCGTTGACGTACAGCTGGATGGTCTTCGCGTCGGCGTCATAGACGGCCGCCACATGGGTCCATACCTTCAGCACCGGTCCTTCGGCCGCAGCGTTCTGGGTGACGAAGTGCCGGGTGCCTGCCTGGTCGGACCAGTTGTAGCGGAACACCCACCGCTTGACCCCGGCCGAGTAATAGAGGACGAATCCGGAATGGTCGCTACCAGTTTGGGACAGGACGGCCCGATACTCGCTGCTCTCCGTCAGATACGCCCATGCCGAAACGGTGTAGGAGGACTGGGTGTTGACAGCCGCAGCCGAGGTCGCCGCATATCCCGACTGCCGGGTGGTGTCGGACGTGTCGTTGAGCCAGAGCGAGCGATCACTGGAACCTCGGCGGCCCAGCCCGGACCACGCGGCGCCAGTGGTGTAGAGAGTAGCTGGATGTCGCGTTCCGTCGGTCGTCGCGGAGTCGGAGGCAAGTGTCTCGCCCGAGCCGACCGCGCTGTCGTTGAAGTGCCAGCGGCCCGAGGCGCCCTTGCTCTCCTGAACCTTGAACCGCACGCTCCCGATGGCGCCCAGGCGTCCGCTGCCCACATTGTCCAACGCCCGCACCTGGAGCACTTGGGTGCCGGCCAGGTCCGGCGCGATCGCCTTTGTGACCGTCGTCCCGGTGACCGTGGACGACCAGGTCTTGGAAGAGGACAGCTTGTAGCGGTACCCGGCGATCGTGGCCGCGTCGCCCGAGGCCGGCGAGAAGGTGAAGTTGTCCTTGACGCCTGGACCACCGGCCGGATCACAGGCATTGGCCGTGCACGGCGTGTACTTCGTGCCGAACGTGATCACCGGCGCCTTCGGCGCTGTCGTGTCGATCTTGAAGTTGCACCAGCCCTTGGTCGTCACCGTGCTGTGCGACTCCAGATAACTGGCACCACCGTTGTAGTAGGAACGGGTGAACACCGCCATCCGGTACGTGCCGCCGTCCTTGAGTGTCACTGGCGAACTGACCGAGACCGACTTTCCGTCCCCCGTGTAGGCGGGGCTCACCGGCCGTACCGGCTCCGTGACCACGTCCCACGTACTGCCGTTCTTCTTCTGCACGTAGAACCGGGTACGCAGGTTCGCCTCGCTCTCCCCACCGGGGGCTGTTTGCGCCACCGCGGTGAACGTCGGCGTCGGGTCCGACAGCACGTCCGGGTCGTCCTCGTCCGTCTGGCACGAGGCGATCTCCCCCGAGAGCACACCCGGGCTGGTCGGCGGCGCCGGGACACCCACGTAGTCGACGTCCAGAACGGCGTCGTCGTCGAACCGCTTCCACCCGTTGGGGTCCGACTCGTTGTACGCCTTCAGCATCAGCGTGAGCCGCGAAAAGTCACCCGCGGCAAAGGACTTGACCGTGTTGGTGAGGTTCTCGTAGCTCTGCGCCGGGTCGTCGTTGAACTCGATCGGCGCGTCCGGCTGACTGGGATCGCAGGCGGTGCCCCGGCCCGCGGACACCGTACGGTCGCCCATGACGTCCCAGTTGCTGGTCGGCCCCGGCCACCGGGTCGCGGACGAGATGTTCGGCGTCCGCACCAACTGCACCGTCGTGTGCGTGCAGGACATCGACCAACGCTCGGTCACCCGGAACGTGGCGTCCAGCACCCGCTTGCCGCGCAGCGCGGTCGGCGCGAACTCGAAGTACATGCGCTGCTTGTAGCCCGAACCGCAGACGTACGCGTAGCCCCCCGTCACGTACGTGCCGCAGTAACCCACACCCTCACCGTCGTCTCCGCCGGAGAAGTTGTAGAAGGTGTCGCCGTCCGACGACAACAGAGTCCGCTCCGACTCGCCCCAGGACACGTCCGGATCGACGTACACCGGGTAGATCGTGTCGTCGCCGGTCAGCAGACCGGCGTCGGGCACCACGCTGATGGAATCGGCATCCGCGGTCACCGGCAGCACCGCGGAGGCGTCTCCGTCACTGGGGCCGGCTGTCGGGTCGGGGGTGTGGTCGCCGTCCTCCCGCGAAGTCCCACCGTCGACCGTGCGCAGAGACATCGCGGACAGACCGGCAGACGCGGCCGAGTCGCCTGCCGAGTCCCACTGCCGTGCAGTGGGACTACGGAAGACCGCATTGCCGTTCTCGTCGACCGCGTCCAGGCCACCACCGGAGCCGCCCCGCAGGGTCAGGCCTTCGGCCTCGACGGGGAAGTCCAGTGTCTTCAGTCGCTGATCGGCCGCCGCCTGGGCGGACTTGACGACCAGCACCTCGCGGTAGCCCTCGGTGGTCGCGGTCATCCGCAGATCCACGCCGGGCAGTACATCCGCGTACACGGCGGAGGCGCCGTCCAGGGTCGGCTCGGGAAGTTCGCCCGGCCAGCCGACCGTCAGCGACTTGCCGTCCTCGGCCACCGACACCAGATCCGAGCCGTCCCCGCCACCCGAGAACGAGACGTCCGCCACAGAAGCCTTCGGACGGACCGTGCCGTCAGGCCTCCGCTCCAACGTCGGATCCGGGGTCGCCCAGGAGTCGTTGCCCTGCCGCACCCGCACCGGGGTGGTGGACATGCTGAGGGAGAAGGTGGTCCCGTCCGGATTGGCGTACGTCGTCGTGTATTCGGTTCGCTTAGCAGGGATCTCCACCCGCTCACCGGTCTGCACGGCAAGCTGCGCCTCAGTGCTGCCGACGACCGGTTCCGCATGAGCGACCGTGGTGCCGATCACAGGAATCCCGGCGAGCACGGCGAAGGAAACCGCGCAAGCGGTCACCGCGCTCAATCTCCTTCTGCGCAACGCTCCTTGACGGTTCTTCACATCTGGCGCCATGTCCGCCCCCGTGAGCCCAGAATTCACACAACCGATCGCCAGTTCTATCCGCGTTGATCGAACACGGTCAAGGTTTATTCGGGAATCGGATTCCGAATCACCAACCCGCCGAAACAAATGGCCGGTTATTCAAGAAATAGAGGTGAACGAAAAGTTAAGGTTCGGCGTATCAATCAGGGCCACTTCAGCCTTCGACGGTAATCCTCGGGAGAGAACCGCAGGCCCCACCCCCCGGGCCTCATGTGAGGTTAGGCTAACCTACCTTCGAACTTGTCCGGCGGACGCTCCGCCCCGTTCGAAAGCAGCCATACCCATGTCCAATGCCCGTGCCAGCCACTTCACCCGCCGCGGCCTCCTCGCCGCCGGTGGTGCCCTCGGACTCGGGGCCGCGCTCGCGGCCTGCGGTGACGACGACGCGAAAAGCGGCGGCTCCGGCTCGGAGAGCGCGGGTGCCGAGTCCGGCGCCTGGACCTTCAAGGACGACCGCGGTACGACCGTGAAGCTGGACGCCGTCCCGACGAAGATCGTCGCCTTTGTCGGCGTCGCCGCCGCCCTCCACGACTACGGCATCGACGTCAAGGGCGTGTTCGGCCCGACCAGGACCAAGGACGGCAAGGCCGACGTCCAGGCCGGCGACATGGACGTCAGCAAGCTGACGGTCTTCGGCAACGTGTGGGACCAGTTCAACGTGGAGGAGTACGCGGCCTTCGGCCCGCAGCTGCTCATCACCACGATGTTCGACGACGCCGGCACCCTCTGGTACGTCCCCGAGGCCTCCAAGGACAAGATCGCCAAGCTCGCGCCCAGCGTCGGCATCTCCGTCTTCGACCGCCAGATCACCGAGCCGCTCCAGCGCATGTGGTCGCTGGCCGAGTCGCTCGGCGCGGACATGACGGCCGCCCGGGTCAAGGAGTCCAAGACCGCCTTCGAGGCCGCCGCCACCCGGCTGCGCGCCGCCGCGAAGGCCCACCCCGACATCAAGGTGCTGGTCGGCTCCGCGAGCCAGGACCTGTTCTACGTCTCCGGCAGCAACCTCTCCATCGACCTGGAGTACTACAAGGCGCTCGGCGTGAACTTCGTCGAGCCGCCGGCCAAGGTCCTGAAGGCGAGCGGCGGCTGGTACGAGAGCCTGAGCTGGGAGAACGTCGACAAGTACAAGGCCGACGTCATCATGATGGACGACCGCACCTCCGCCATCCAGCCGGCCGACATCACCGAGGCCACCTGGAAGAAGCTGCCCGCCGTCAAGGCCGGCCAGGTCATCCCCCGCTCCACCGAGCCGATCCTGTCCTACGCCAAGGTCACCCCGCAGCTCACCGCCCTCGCCGAGGCGATCGAGAACGCGAAGAAGGTCGGCTGACCCGAGGCACGGCCCCCAACCGGGCCACGCCCCTTCGGTCCTGCCCCTTGAGGAGTACGCATGTCGACGGCCGTAGCCGCCCCGTTCCGTTTCTTCTCCCTTCGAGTCGTACGGACGAGGCGGCTCGGTCCGTCTCTGGTCCGGGTCGGCTTCGCCGGGGAGGATCTGCGGCACTTCCTCTCCGACGGGCGCGATCAGTCGCTCTCCCTCTTCCTGCCGCATCCCGGGCAGGAACAGCCCGCCGTTCCCTACGAGTTGGGCGACGGGTGGTACGAGGCGTGGCGTGCGCTCCCCGACGACGTACGGGCCGTGATGCGGTCGTACACGCTCCGGGGGCTGCGTCGCGACGCCCGCGGCGACACCGTCGACATCGACATCGACTTCGTGCTGCACACCCCGGCCGGGCCCGCCTCGGCCTGGGCCGCCGAAGCCGCCGCCGGTGACCGGGTCGTGCTGCTCGGTCCGGCGATCGCGGACAACCGCGCGATCCGCTTCCGGGCGCCCGAGGATGCCGACCTGGTGGTGCTGTGGGGCGACGAGACCGCGCTGCCCGCCGTCTCGGCGATCCTCGAGGACCTCCCCGCCGGGCAGCGGGTCCGGGCCTGGCTGGAGGTGCCCGACGCGGGCGACATCCAGGATCTGGCGACGGCGGCGGACGCCGAGATCACCTGGCTGACCGGCCATCAGACCCGCGGCGAGGGGTCCCCCATGGCCCTCGCCGCGCTCCGGGCCGCCCAACTCCCTTACGCCGAGCGGCCGTACGTCTGGATCGCCGGCGAGTCCGGCTGCGTGAAGGCGCTGCGCCGGCACGTCGTCCACGAGCGCGGGATCGACCGGCGGCGCGTGACGTTCGTCGGGTACTGGCGGTACGGGATGAACGAGGAAGAGCTGCGCGCGGCCGGGTAGGTGCGGCTGGGCCGTTGCAGCTGGGTTGTTGCAGCTGGGACTCACGTGATCACAGTCACGGGAGAGGCAGGGTTTCGTTCGCGTTACTTAGGTTAGGCTAACCTAAGTAACACCCCGGACCCCCTTTCCCCGCCCCCACCGGAGGACCACGCACCATGCGCTCGCACCTGCTCAATGACACGACCGCGGAGCAGTACCGCCGCTCCGTGACCGACGGCGTCGAGCGGGTGGCCGCCAAACTCGCCGCCACCGACCGTCCGTTCACCGGCGTCACGGTCGACGCCCTCGCTCCCCGTATCGAGCGGATCGACCTGGACACCCCGCTGCTCGACACCGCGGCCGTGCTCGACGAACTGGAGGAGGTCTACCTCCGGGACGCGATCTACTTCCACCACCCCCGCTACCTCGCGCACCTCAACTGCCCGGTCGTCATCCCGGCGGTGCTCGGCGAGGCCGTCCTGTCCGCCGTCAACTCCTCCCTGGACACCTGGGACCAGTCGGCCGGCGGCACCCTGATCGAGCGCAAGCTCATCGACTGGACCAACGCCCGCATCGGCCTGGGCGAGAACGCCGACGGTGTGTTCACCTCCGGCGGCACCCAGTCCAACCTCCAGGCCCTGCTGCTGGCGAGGGAGGAGTCCAAGACCGACTCGCTCGCCGAACTGCGTATCTTCGCCTCCGAGGTCAGCCACTTCAGCGTGAAGAAGTCCGCGAAACTGCTGGGCCTCGGCCAGGACTCGGTCGTCTCGATCCCTGTCGGCAACGACAAGCGGATGCAGACGGTCGCCCTCGCCCGGGAGTTGGAGCGCTGCAAGCAGGACGGCCTGGTCCCGATGGCCGTCGTCGCCACCGCCGGGACCACCGACTTCGGCTCCATCGACCCGCTGCCCGAGATCGCCGAGCTGTGCGAGCAGTACGGCGTCTGGATGCACGTCGACGCGGCCTACGGCTGCGGACTGCTCGCCTCGCTCAAGCACCGGCACCGCATCGACGGCATCGAGCGCGCCGACTCGGTCACCGTCGACTACCACAAGTCCTTCTTCCAGCCGGTGAGTTCGTCCGCCGTGCTGGTCAAGGACGCCTCGACCCTGCGCCACGCGACCTACCACGCGGAGTACCTCAACCCGCGCCGCATGGTCTCCGAGCGCATCCCCAACCAGGTCGACAAGTCCCTTCAGACCACCCGCCGTTTCGACGCGCTCAAGCTGTGGATGACGCTGCGCGTGATGGGCGCCGACGGCATCGGCGAACTCTTCGACGAGGTCTGCGATCTGGCCGTCGAGGGCTGGCAGCTGCTCGCCGCCGACCCGCGCTTCGACGTCGTGGTCGAGCCGACGCTCTCCACCCTGGTCTTCCGCTACATACCGGCCGCGGTCACCGACCCGGCCGAGATCGACCGCGCCAACCTGTACGCCCGCAAGGCCCTGTTCGCCTCCGGCGACGCGGTGGTCGCGGGCACCAAGGTGGGCGCCCGCCACTACCTGAAGTTCACCCTGCTCAATCCCGAGACCACGGCGGCCGACATCGCCGCCGTCCTCGACCTGATCGCCGGCCACGCCGAGCAGTACCTGGGAGAGTCCCTTGACCGCGCGTCCTGAAACCCCTGCCAAAATCCATGACTTCGTGGGGATCGGGCTCGGTCCCTTCAACCTCGGCCTCGCCTGTCTGACCGAGCCGATCGACGAACTCGACGGCGTCTTCCTGGAGTCGAAGCCGGACTTCGAGTGGCACGCGGGCATGTTCCTGGAGGGCGCGCACCTCCAGACCCCGTTCATGTCGGACCTGGTCACGCTGGCCGACCCGACCTCCCCGTACTCCTTCCTCAACTACCTGAAGGAGCGCGGCCGGCTCTACTCGTTCTACATCCGGGAGAACTTCTACCCGCTGCGCGTCGAGTACGACGACTACTGCCGCTGGGCCGCGAACCAGCTGAGCAGCGTCCGCTTCAGCACCACGGTGACCGAGGTGACGTACCAGGACGAGGACGGGCTGTACGCCGTGACGACCGCGGCCGGCGAGGTGTTCCGCGCCCGCCGGCTGGTCCTGGGGACCGGCACCCCGGCGTACATTCCCGAGGCCTGCGAGGGTCTGGGCGGCGACTTCATCCACAACTCCCGTTATGTGCAGCACCGGGAGGAGCTGGTCAAGAAGGAGTCGATCACGCTGGTGGGCTCGGGGCAGTCCGCCGCCGAGATCTACTACGACCTGCTCAGTGAGATCGACGTGCACGGCTACCGGTTGAACTGGGTCACGCGCTCGCCGCGCTTCTTCCCGCTCGAATACACCAAGCTCACGCTGGAGATGACCTCCCCGGAGTACATCGACTACTTCCGCGAGCTGCCCGAGGCCACCCGCTACCGGCTCACCAGCGAGCAGAAGGGCCTGTTCAAGGGCATCGACGGCGACCTGATCAACGAGATCTTCGACCTGCTCTACCAGAAGAACCTCGGCGGTCCGGTGCCCACGCGCCTGCTCACCAACTCCGCGCTGACCGGCGCGCGGCACGAGAACGGCACGTACACGCTCTCGTTCCGCCAGGAGGAGCAGGGCAAGGAGTTCGACCTCGACTCGCAGGGCCTGGTGCTGGCCACCGGCTACCGGTACGCCGAGCCCGAGTTCCTGCGCCCGATCAGGAACCGGCTGTGCTACGACGTGCACGGCAACTTCGACGTGGCCCGCAACTACGCGATCGACACCACGGGCCGGGGTGTCTTCCTGCAGAACGCCGGCGTGCACACCCACAGCATCACCAGCCCCGACCTGGGCATGGGCGCCTACCGCAACAGCTCCATCATCCGTGAGCTGCTCGGCAGCGAGTACTACCCGGTCGAGAAGACGATCGCGTTCCAGGAGTTCGCCGTATGACCTTCACCTTCCGCCCCCTGGACCCGCTCCAGGACGCCGAGTTGCTGCATTCCTGGGTCACGCATCCCAAGGCGGCCTACTGGATGATGCAGGACGCCCGCCTCGAGGACGTCGAGCGCGCGTACATGGAGATCACGGCCGACCCGCACCACCACGCGTTGCTCGGGCTGCGGGACGGCGTGCCGGTCTTCCTGATGGAGAAGTACGACCCCGCGCACCGCGAACTGGTCGGGCTGTACGAGCCGTTGCCCGGAGACGTCGGCATGCACTTCCTCACCCCGGCGACCGACACGCCCGTCCACGGGTTCACCCGGGCCGTCATCACCGCCGTACTGGCGCACCTCTTCGAGGATCCGGCGACCGAGCGTGTGGTCGTCGAGCCGGACGTGTCCAACACGGCCGTGCACGCCCTGAACGAAGCGGTCGGGTTCGTGCCCGAGCGTGAGATCCAGAAGCCGGAGAAAATGGCGTTGTTGAGCTTCTGCACCCGCGAGCAGTTCCGCCTGGCGACGACGGGGGTGCCCGCATGAGCCTCGCCGACGCCGTGGCCCACCTCTCCCCCGAGCGCTGGGAGCAGGCCAACCGCCGGCTGATCCGCAAGGCGCTCGCCGAGTTCGCGCACGAACGGCTCATCACCCCTGAAAAAGATGGGGACTTGTACGTCGTCCGCAGTGACGACGGGCTGACCCGCTACCGCTTCGCCGCCGCGCGCCACGCCCTCGACCACTGGCAGGTGGACGCCGGTTCGATCACCCGCAGCCGGGACGACACCGAACTCCCGCTCGCCGCCCTGGACTTCTTCATCGAGCTCCAGCAGACGCTGGGCCTGAGCGAGGAGATCCTGCCGGTCTACCTGGAGGAGATCTCCTCCACCCTCTCCGGCACCTGCTTCAAGCTCACCAAGCCCCAAGTGACCGCCGCCGACCTTGTGAAGAGCGACTTCCAGGCCATCGAGACCGGCATGACCGAGGGCCACCCCTGCTTCGTCGCCAACAACGGCCGGCTCGGCTTCGGCATCCACGAGTACCTCGCATACGCCCCCGAGACCGCGAGCCCGGTCCGCCTGGTGTGGCTGGCCGCGCACCGCTCGCGCGCCGCGTTCACCGCGGGCGTCGGCATCGAGTACGAGTCGTTCCTGCGCGAGGAGTTGGGCGAGGCGACGGTCGAGCGGTTCCGCGAAGTGCTCACCGGGCGGGGCCTGGACCCCGAGGACTATCTGCTGATCCCGGTCCACCCCTGGCAGTGGTGGAACAAGCTCAGCGTCACCTTCGCGGCCGAGATCGCCCGCGGGCACCTCGTCTGCCTCGGCGAGGGCGACGACGAGTACCTGGCCCAGCAGTCCATCCGGACCTTCTTCAACGACTCGCACCCCGAGAAGCACTATGTGAAGACGGCCCTGTCGGTCCTCAACATGGGCTTCATGCGCGGACTTTCGGCCGCGTACATGGAGGCGACCCCGGCCATCAACGACTGGCTCGCCCAACTCGTCGAGGGCGACCCGGTGTTGAAATCGACGGGCCTGTCGATCATCCGGGAGCGGGCGGCCGTCGGGTACCGGCACCTGGAGTACGAGAAGGCGACCGACCGCTACTCGCCGTACCGGAAAATGCTCGCGGCGCTGTGGCGCGAGAGTCCCGTCTCCTCCCTCCAGGAGGGCGAGTCGCTGGCGACCATGGCCTCCCTGGTCCATGTCGACCACGAGGGCGCGTCCTTCGCGGGCGCGCTGATCGAGCGGTCGGGCCTCGCGCCGGCCGAGTGGCTGCGGCACTATCTGCGGGCCTACTTCACCCCACTGCTGCACAGCTTCTACGCCTACGACCTGGTCTACATGCCGCACGGCGAGAACGTGATCCTGGTCCTGAAGGACGGGGTCGTGCAGCGCGCGATCTACAAGGACATCGCCGAGGAGATCGCCGTCATGGACCCGGACGCGGTGCTGCCGCCCGAGGTCCGGCGGATCCGCGTGGAGGTCCCGGAGGAGAAGAAGCTCCTGTCGATCTTCACGGACGTCTTCGACTGCTTCTTCCGCTTCCTCGCCGCGAACCTCGCGACCGAGGGAGTCCTGACGGAGGACGACTTCTGGCGCACGGTCGCCGACGTCACCCGCGAGTACCAGGCGTCGCTGCCCGAACTCGCCGAGAAGTTCGCGCAGTACGACATGTTCGCGCCCGAGTTCGCGCTGTCCTGCCTCAACCGGCTCCAGCTGCGCAACAACCAGCAGATGGTCGACCTGGCCGACCCGGCGGGCGCGCTTCAGCTGATCGGCACCCTGAAGAACCCGATCGCCGGGTTCTGACCCCAAGACGGCGGGCACCCCGGAGTACGGTCCTCCGGGGTGCCCGTCTTTTTCTCAACTCCTAGTGACTACAAGGCGCTTCAGCCGCTGCTGGGCCATGGCACCTGCGGGGACCGGTAGTAGGAGATCCCCAGCGCGTCCCACCGCGGAGCCTGCGCCGCGAGCCGCACCTTGTAGGCGTCCCAGTCGTGCGTGGCGGCCGGCGACCAGCCGAGTTCGGCCGTACCCGCGAGCCGCGGGAAGGCCATGTACTCGAGGTCGGCGCTCGTCACGAGCGTCTCGGTCCACAGCGGGGCCTCCACGCCCTTGATGGACGAACTCGGCGCCCCGGCGAGGTAGGTGCCCGGGTCCCAGTCGTAGGCCCGCCGGACCTCGACCAGTCCGGCCCAGTCCTGGCCGAGCGGGGTGTCGTCGGTGTACTTCATGTCGAGGTAGAGCCGGTCGGCCGGCGAGAGGACCAGTCCGGTCCCGTTCCGTGCCGCCGCCACGACCTGTGCCTTCTCCTCGGCACTGGCGTCGTCCAGACCCCAGTACTGGGCGAGGGCCCCCTTGGCCGGGTGCGCGCCGGTCAGCTGGTGCCAACCGATCACCGTCTTCCCGTACTTGGCGACGATCGGCTGCACCCGGTCCATGAACTTCACATAGTCCTCATGGCTGGTGGAGTGCGCCTCGTCGCCGCCGATGTGCAGGTAGCGGCCGGGAGTGAGGGCGGCCAGCTCGCGGATCACGTCCTCCGCGAAGTCGTAGGTGACCTCCTTGCCCGCGCACAGCGAGCTGAAGCCGACCTCGGTGCCGGTGTAGAGCGGGGGCGCGACCCCGTCGCAGTTGAGATCGGCGTACGAGGCGAGGGCCGCGTTGGTGTGGCCGGGCATGTCGATCTCGGGGACGACCTCCAGGAAGCGCGAGGAGGCGTACCGGACGATCTCCTTGTACTCGGCCTTGGTGTAGTAGCCACCGGGACCGCCGCCGACCTGGGTGGAACCGCCGTATGTGGCAAGGCGTGGCCAGGAGTCGATCGCCAGGCGCCAGCCCTGGTCGTCGC
This sequence comes from Streptomyces sp. NPDC002499, assembly GCF_053595415.1. NCBI lineage: Bacteria > Bacillati > Actinomycetota > Actinomycetes > Kitasatosporales > Streptomycetaceae > Streptomyces > Streptomyces sp. NPDC002499. The sequence continues at coordinate 247,619 of NZ_JBSFXO010000010.1, read as the reverse complement.
TGAGATGCAGATGGAGTTTGTTGATCTTGTAGAGGGCGAGTTCGTCGATGTAGCGCTTGACCTGGTCGACGGTGAAGAAGTGCCGGGAGACGTCGAGCATCGCGCCGCGGTAGGAGTAGCGCGGCCGGTCCTCGACGGTGCCGCCCGCGACGGTCCACGGGCCGTGCCGCACGGACTTCGACTCGATGGCGGCGGGCAGCAGTTGGCGCAGGGTCTGCACGCCGTGGAAGAGGCCGGCGGGGGCGCCGGCGGTGATGGTGACGCCGCCGCTGCCGCTGTCCAGGCGGTAGCCCTCGGCGCCGTACCGTCCGGGGTCGAGGTGCAGCCGGATGCCGCCGCGGCCCTTGGTGGTCACCGGCAGCGGATAGCCGGTGGACGGGCGCAGCACGGCCGCCAGGTACTCGCCGACCCGGCGGACCTCGCGGTGGTCGCTGATCTTGATGGCGGTGTCACGGGTGATCCGGTAGGGCGCTCCGCCCGGGCTGACCGAGGCGGGCGCGGGGACGATCCGGTCGAGCGGGGTCGCGGCGGGTGTCGTGGGGGTGGGTGCCGCGCCGGCCGTGAACGTGCCGGCCGCGGCGACGAGCAGCAGGGATCCGAGGACCCGGACCATGCGGGGAGTCGTTCTGTGGTGCCGTCTCACATGCGCTCCCTTCTACTGTGACCAGAGTGGAGGGACAGATTGGTCAAGACCACTCTCCCGCAGATCCGGTGAAACAATCCCTCCATGGCGGAAATCCTCCAGAAGGACGGCACGTGGGCGTTCGACGGCGACGCCCTGCGACTGACTCCCGGACGGGACAAGAACGTCAGCCTGTTGCGCAGGACCCTGGGCGAACTCATCGTGCCGCTGGGCGCGTTGGCGGGCGTGTCCTTCGAACAGGGCCGCAAGTCGGGCCGACTCAGACTGCGGCTGCGCGACGGCGCCGACCCGCTGCTGCACGCCACCGGGGGCCGGCTGGCCGAGCCGAACGACCCGTACCAACTGGTGGTGGAGTCCGACCGCTACGGCGTCGCCGAGTACTTCGTGGACGAGGTCCGCAACGCGCTGCTGCTGGACGAGGTGCCGGCCGACCCGGTGGACGGCTATCTGCTGCCCGGCCCGTCCGTCCCGCTGTCGGTGTCCGCCGGGGACGGCACGGCGAGCTTCGACGGGGAGCGCGTCCGGCTGGAGTGGAACTGGAAGACCGAGGACGCCAAGGCCGCCGCCGGGGTGCGCAGCCTCGCCGTCGCCGACATCATCGACGTCGAGTGGCAGCCCGCGGTCGGTCTGGAGAACGGGCATCTGCGCTTCACCGTGCGGCACGCGCCGACCAAGGCGCCGCCGAAGTACGACCCCAACTCGGTGGAGCTGTGGGGCTTCAAGAAGGATCCGCTGATGGCCCTGGTCGCGGCGGCCGTCCGGGCCCGTCTCCCGCATCCGGCCGCCGCCCCCGCGGACGTACCGCCGCAGGACGCCCGTCCCCGTCAACTCGCGCCCGCCGCCGACCCCGTTGAGGACGGCCACGACGCGTTGCTGCGCCGGCTGCGCGAGTTGGGCGAGCTGCGCAGCACGGGTGTGCTGACGGACGAGGAGTTCGCCTTGGCCAAACAGGCGATCCTCAAGCGCATGTAGCGCGCGAGGACCGCCTGTCGGTTCACCGTGTCTGCCGCCGCGCCCCGCCTTCCGGGCGCCCGGCGGGTGTTACTTGGCCTTGCGGGCGATCGTGAAGTGGTCGATGCGGTCGCCGGTCTCGGCGATGCCCGACACCTTCAGCTTGGCCAGGTGTCCGCGCGCGGCGGGCTCCACGTCCACGCGCAGGAACGAGTAGTTGAGGTAGCGGACCCGGGACCAGGTGACGGTCTCGTTGACCTTGCCGGACTTGGTGTTGACGAAGGCGGCGACGGACTCGACGTCCTTCACGTGGCCCTCGTAGGAGTCCGGCGCGCTGAACGCGTACAGGCTGCGGCCGGCCGCGCCCGCCGTCACGTAGACGACACCCTCGGTCTCGGGGTAGGCGGTCTCGCCGATCGGGAGCTTCTTGACGACCTTGTCGCCCTTGATGACGTCGGTGCGCTCGTACTGGTGGTTGTGGCCGTTGATGACCAGGTCCACCGTGTACTTCTCGAACAGCGGCACCCACTCCTGGCGCACTCCCCCCTCCGAGGAGTGCGCCGTGGAGGTGCAGTACGCGCAGTGGTGGAAGAACACGACGATGAAGTCGATGTCCTTCGAGGCGCGGTACTTCTTCAGCTGCTTCTCGAACCATTTGGTCTGCGTGCCGCCCGAGATGCCGAGGTTGGCCGGGATCTCGAAGGAGATGTCGTTGGCGTCGAGCGAGATGACCGCCGTGTTGCCGTAGGTGAAGCTGTAGACGCTCGGCAGGTTCTTGGGGTCGGGGCCGTTGTCCGGCAGGCTCCAGCGGGCCTCTTCGCCGCCGTAGCCGTTGGGCGAGTACCAGGCCTCCATGTCGTGGTTGCCGTAGGCGGGCATCCACGGCACGGACTTGGCGACCGACTCGGTCTGGGCGAGGAACTGGTCCCACACCCGCGAGTCGAAGCCGGTGTCGGAGGTCACGCCGCCGCCGGACGGGTCGGCGTAGCAGATGTCGCCGGCGTGCAGGTGGAAGGCCGGGTTCTGGCCGAGCAGCAGGCTGTTGTTGGCCAGGCCGTGGTAGCCGACGCCCTCGTCGCCGAAGGCGGTGAAGGTGAACGACTTCTTGCGGTCGGGCGCGGTGGTGAAGGTGCCCAGGGTGCCCAGCAGGTGCGGCTCGGCCGGGTCGAAGCCCTGGTGGCCGACGCCGTAGTAGTAGGTCTTGCCCGGGCGCAGGTGGGTCAGCTTGGCGTGTACGTAGTACTGGGTGTGGTCGGCGCTGGCGCCCACGCCGGCCGGCGTGTAGAGCGAGCGGACCTCGGCCTCGATCTTGCGCGAGAGGTCCCAGGGGTGGGCGCCGATGCGGATGAAGGGCTTCTTCACCGGGAGCGGCACCTGCCACGAGACGGTCATCTCGGTGCTGGCGTCGGTGCCGAAGGCGAGGTGGCGGCCGAAGGGGGAGACGAGCGAGCCGTCGACGGTCTCGGTCGCGGGGGCGGTGCGCTGGGTGGGAACCGCGGCCTGCGCGACCGCACCCGGCACGAACGCGCCACCGGCGACGGCGCCGATCGTCACGGCGCCGCCTCTCATCACGTTGCGCCGGGAGAATTTGGCGCGCAGGTACTCGTGCTGCTCGGCCATGCTCATGCGCTCGGCCAGCTCTTCGGGTACGCCCATACGAGGAATGTCCATGGCGTCTGAAACTCGTCCCCTCAGACAACGAGGCGCCAGACGCGGAATGGACGGCCTGCGAACAGAGGTCCATGAGAGATTCAACGTTCTCCCAAAGCTTGCCAACAGACCGCTGCCCGATATCGGGCAGGATTCTTGCGAAACGCTCTCCGGTACCCCAGGATCGACCGGGTGCACGACGAACTCGTTGATCATCTGACGCGCTCCTCACCCCTGAGCCGGGGCGAGGCGCTGCGGGTGATCCAGGAGGTGCTCGCCTACTTCGACGAGACGACCACCGAGTACGTCCGTCGCCGCCACCGCGAGCTCCAGGCCCAGGGTCTGGTGAACGTGGAGATCTTCGACCGGATCGAGGCGGACCTGAAATACCGGGCGGTCGCGCCGCCGGAGCTCACGCTCAGGCAGCTGCGCCGCATCGTCTACGGCTAGGAACACGTATACATGTGCGGAATCGTCGGATACATCGGCAGGCGTGACGTGGCCCCGCTGCTGCTGGAGGGCTTGCAGCGGCTGGAGTACCGCGGCTACGACTCGGCGGGCATCGCCGTCACCTCACCGAAGACGGCAGGCCTGAAGTCGGTCAAGGCCAAGGGCCGGGTGCGCGACCTGGAGGCCAAGGTCCCGGCCCGCTTCAAGGGCACCACCGGCATCGCCCACACCCGCTGGGCCACCCACGGCGCCCCCTCCGACGTGAACGCGCACCCGCACCTGGACGCCGAGGGCAAGGTCGCGGTCGTCCACAACGGCATCATCGACAACGCCTCCGACCTCCGCCGCAAGCTGGAGGCGGACGGTGTCGTCTTCCTCTCCGAGACCGACACCGAGGTCCTGGTCCACCTCATCGCCCGGGCCCAGGCCGAGACCCTGGAGGAGAAGGTCCGCGAGACCCTCCGGGTGATCGAGGGCACGTACGGCATCGCCGTGCTGCACGCCGACTTCCCCGACCGCATCGTGGTGGCGCGAAACGGCTCCCCGGTCGTCCTCGGCATCGGCGAGAAGGAGATGTTCGTCGCCTCGGACATCGCCGCCCTGGTCGCCCACACGCGGCAGATAGTGACCCTGGACGACGGCGAGATGGCCACCCTCAAGGCCGACGACTTCCGCACGTACACCACCGAGGGCACCCGTACGACGTCGGAGCCGACCACCGTGGAGTGGGAGGCGGCCTCCTACGACATGGGCGGCCACGACACGTACATGCACAAGGAGATCCACGAGCAGGCCGAGGCCGTCGACCGCGTCCTGCGCGGCCGCATCGACGACCGCTTCTCCACCGTGCACCTCGGCGGCCTGAACCTGGACGCCCGCGAGGCCCGGCAGATCCGGCGCGTGAAGATCCTCGGCTGCGGCACCTCGTACCACGCGGGCCTGATCGGCGCCCAGATGATCGAGGAGCTGGCGCGCATCCCCGCGGACGCCGAGCCGGCCTCCGAGTTCCGCTACCGCAACGCGGTGGTCGACCCCGACACCCTGTACGTCGCCGTCTCCCAGTCCGGTGAGACCTACGACGTCCTCGCCGCCGTCCAGGAGCTGAAGCGCAAGGGCGCGCGGGTCTTCGGCGTCGTGAACGTGGTCGGCTCGGCGATCGCCCGCGAGGCGGACGCCGGCATCTACGTCCACGCGGGCCCCGAGGTCTGCGTGGTCTCCACGAAGTGCTTCACCAACACCACGGTCGCCTTCGCCCTGCTCGCCCTGCACCTGGGCCGCACCCGCGACCTCTCGGTCCGCGACGGCAAGCGGATCATCGAGGGCCTGCGCAAGCTGCCGGCCCAGATCACCGAGATCCTGGCGAAGGAGGAGGAGGTCAAGAAGCTGGCGGAGCAGTACGCCGACGCCCGCTCGATGCTCTTCATCGGCCGCGTCCGGGGCTACCCGGTGGCCCGCGAGGCCTCCCTGAAGCTCAAGGAGGTCTCGTACATCCACGCCGAGGCCTATCCCGCCTCGGAGTTGAAGCACGGCCCCCTCGCGCTGATCGAGCCCGCGCTCCCGACGGTCGCGATCGTCCCCGACGACGACCTCCTGGAGAAGAACCGCGCCGCCCTGGAGGAGATCAAGGCCCGCAGCGGCCGCATCCTGGCGGTCGCCCACCAGCCCCAGGAAAAGGCCGACGAGACGATCGTGGTCCCCAGGAACGAGCCCGAACTCGACCCGATCCTCCTGGGCATCCCCCTCCAACTCCTCGCCTACCACACGGCATTGGCCCTGGGCCGCGACATCGACAAGCCGCGGAACCTGGCGAAGTCGGTGACGGTGGAGTAGAGGCTTTTGGCTTTTGGCTTTTAGGGGCGCGGGGAACTGCGCGACAAGCCCCCACGCGCCCGCAGAGGCAAGACGACAGAAAGGACCCCCACGTGTGCCTCCTACACGTGGGGGTCCTTTCCGCTGCCGATCAGCCGGTGGCCGTCACACCCCGGCCAGCAGCCCGCCGCGGAAGCACCGTCGGCCAGTGAGCCAACGCAGCCGTCGCCGAGTACCAGGCAACCGCCCCCGCCGCAACGGAGAACCATCCACCGACCTTGCTCAGACCGTCACTCCCGGCGAACTGGGCGACGGCGAGCAGCACGAGGGAGACGAAGAACAACCCGTAGGTACCCTGCGTCAGTTGATCCCCACCCGCGAGGGTCACGGACAGGGCCACGAGAGCGAACAGGACCAGGAACAACCCGGCCGCGTTGTCCGAGACGGAGTCACCCGCGGTGACGGCCCAGGTGAACCAGAGCGCGCCGAAGGCCGAGAAGGCCGTACCGGTCAGGGCGTCGCCGTCGCGGAAGGCGAACAGTCCGGCGACGAAGAGGGCAACTCCACCCACGTAGTGGGCCAGTGACACGGCGTCAGCCGCCGACACCCCGTCGATCACGTCGGCATACCCGAGGCCGAACGCCAACAGAGTGATTCCCAGGGCCAGTCGGCCGACGATCGAGGTGGTACTTCCCGCAGAGACGTCATTGTCCACGGCGGGCTCCCTTCATGCATGTGCGTTTGTGCGGTGTGACCGATATATGCCCTTCACAAGGACACAAACACCTCTGCACAGCAGGGAATTCGGAGCCGACCGGCGAGTTGGACCTACGAGTTACGGGATAACGGCCTATGGGTCACGGGATGACGACGACAGGCCGCTGCGCCCGCTTGGCGAGCCGCCCCGCGACGGAGCCGAAGATGCGTCCGACGATGCCGTGGGTCGAGCCGACGACGATCGCGTCCGCCTCGTACTCCCGCCCCACCTCTTCGAGTTCGTGGCAGATGTCGCCACCGCGCTCGACGAGGATCCAGGGCACCTCCGCCAAGTACTCGGCGCACGCCAGCTCCAGACCGAGCACCTCGGTGCGGTGGTCCGGCACGTCGACGAAGACCGGTGGCTCGCAGCCGGCCCACACCGTGGTGGGCAGCCGGTTGGCGACGTGGACGATGATCAGGCCCGAGCCGGAGCGGTGGGCCATGCCGATGGCGTACGCCAGGGCGCGCTCGCTGGAGGTGGAGCCGTCGAAGCCGACGACGACGCCGTGCTTGAAGGCTGGATCGCAGGAATGGCGTGGTTCTTCCGCCGCCTGGGGCTCGGCCGCCGTGGGGTCGGCGACGGGCCGCTTGCGGTCCGCGGGTTCGAAGTATTCGTGACCGGCCATGGCTGTCTCGGCGTTTTGATCCTTTTTGGGAGGGACGACAGAGTGCGGCGGAGCTGTGTCCGGGAATTATCTTCCCAACCCCATACCCCCAAGGGTACGGCGGCACGCCTCCTTAGCGCAGATCCCGCCCCCCGTGCGTGGGGGTTCCAGGGAGCATGCACGAGGGGGCGCCCGTAACGCAATGGTTGCTGCGCTGTACAGGCGGTTTGCACAGGATTCACTTACCGTGCGGCCGGTAAGAGGGGGGCGTACAGTGACCGACCGCTCGAACAGGCGTTGAACCCCGTGAGCCGCCGCCCCAGGGAGCACGCATGTCCGGACCGCACGCCACCCCCGAGACCACCCCGCCCCAGGACTCCGTGACCGACGTCGTCCGCTGGGCCGCCTTCAGCTGTGTCCTGGTCCCCGTGGTTCTCCTCTGGTACGGCGGCTCGCTCGCCGGCGCCGCAGGTACGGCCCTCGGACTGGCCGCCGTCACCGCCGTGTGCCGGCTGCTGCTGCGGCAGTCCGAACGCGGTGCCGCGCAGCTGCGGGCGGAGGAGCGGACACCGGCTCGTGGACACCGGCACCGGGCCGGCACGGGGGCCCGCAGGAGCGGGCGGCACACTGGGGGAAGTACACCGGTCGGCTGACCGGTTTCCGCGCACACGCACAGCGCTTTTCAGCCAACTTCCGGCCAGGGCGCGTTCCTTACCCCCGGTACCCCCCAACCCCCGTTCCACCTGCACGGAAAGGGTCCCGGAGACCCTGCGCACCCTACGTGGATTGGCCACTGCGACAAGGCGCACTTCCCTGCACGGCCCACGAGTGCAACGCTTCGTGATCGAATGCTTCACGCCAAGTTGCCATGTCGACAATGTGCCGGTTCCCGAACTGGGTCACCCCGGCACCACGCGACACAGTAGATTCGATCTTGACGTCTTACGGCGGGGGACTCGTGCAGGACCGAGGGGAAACGTGCAGGAGCGACACAACCGAGGAGCCGCGACCACCGAGGGGGGCTTAGCAGTATGAGCCACGACTCCGCTGCCGCGCCGGAAGCCGCGGCCCGGAAGCTTTCCGGGCGACGCCGCAAGGAGATCGTCGCGGTGCTGCTGTTCAGCGGCGGCCCCATCTTCGAGAGTTCCATACCGCTGTCGGTGTTCGGGATCGACCGCCAGGACGCCGGCGTGCCGCGCTACCGATTGCTGGTGTGCGGCGGCGAAGAAGGCCCACTGCGGACCACAGGGGGCCTGGAACTCACCGCGCCACATGGCCTGGAAGCGATCTCACGCGCCGGCACGGTCGTCGTACCGGCCTGGCGTTCGATCACTTCACCACCGCCGGAGGACGCGCTCGACGCACTGCGTCGGGCCCATGAGGAAGGCGCCCGCATCGTCGGACTGTGCACCGGCGCCTTCGTCCTCGCCGCGGCGGGCCTGCTGGACGGCCGTCCCGCGACCACACACTGGATGTACGCACCGACGCTGGCCAAGCGTTATCCGTCGGTGCACGTGGATCCGAGAGAACTGTTCGTGGACGACGGAGACGTGCTGACGTCCGCCGGTACGGCCGCGGGCATCGACCTCTGTCTCCACATCGTGCGGACCGACCACGGCAACGAGGCGGCCGGTGCGCTGGCCCGTCGTCTGGTCGTCCCGCCGCGCCGGACGGGAGGTCAGGAGCGATACCTGGACCGCTCTTTACCAGAGGAGATCGGTGCCGACCCGCTGGCCGAGGTCGTCGCCTGGGCGCTGGAGCACCTTCACGAGCAGTTCGACGTGGAGACGCTGGCGGCACGCGCGTACATGAGCCGTCGTACGTTCGACCGCCGCTTCCGCTCCCTCACGGGCAGTGCCCCGCTGCAATGGCTGATCACGCAGCGGGTCCTACAGGCACAGCGTCTGCTGGAGACGTCGGACTACTCGGTGGACGAGGTGGCGGGCCGCTGCGGCTTCCGCTCCCCCGTCGCCCTGCGCGGGCACTTCCGCCGCCAGCTCGGTTCGTCGCCGGCGGCGTACCGTGCCGCGTACCGAGCCCGTCGCCCGCAGAGCGAGCGCCCGACCGATCCCGAAGGCACGTCGGGCCCCACCGGCCCGTCCATCCCTTCGGGCCCGCTGACCGCGCTCCCGCCCGAGGGCCCGGTCCCGATGCAGACCCGCCGCACGGCGGCCAGCGCGATCGGCACGGCGTCGTCACTGTCGGCAAGCGTGCCGGGCCCACGCACGGGTAGCTGACGTCGCACCTCGAACGCCGGACAGGCTGTCTCACACAGCCGGTCCGGCGTTCGAGGTCGTTTCCACGGCCGTGGAGGCACGGGACCTTGCCGAGGAGGCGCGGGCCCTTACCGAGGAGGTCGGCACTTCTCAGCGCCGGTCCAGGCAATCTCAGCCCGTCCGGCGTTTGAGGACGAGGCCGTCCAGGCCGAAAGCGGGGGTCTGGGGGGCGCGGCCCCCAGTGACGTCCACGACAACGCGGGGCACCTAAAAGCCGACGTCACCTTTAGGGTGGTCGCATGAACGATCGCATGGTGTGGATCGACTGCGAGATGACCGGCCTCTCGCTGTCCGACGACGCGCTCATCGAGGTGGCCGCCCTGGTCACCGACTCCGAGCTGAACGTGCTCGGCGAGGGCGTGGACATCGTCATCCGTCCGCCGGCCGAGGCCCTCGAGACGATGCCGGACGTGGTGCGCCAGATGCACACCTCCTCCGGACTGCTCGACGAACTCGACGGCGGTACGACGCTGGCCGACGCCGAGGAGCAGGTGCTCGCCTACATCCGGGAACACGTCAAGGAGCCCGGCAAGGCCCCGCTGTGCGGCAACTCGGTCGGCACCGACCGCGGTTTCCTGCTGCGTGACATGCCGACGCTGGAGGAGTACCTCCACTACCGCATCGTCGACGTGTCCAGCGTCAAGGAGCTGGCCCGACGCTGGTACCCGCGGGCGTACTTCAACAGCCCGGAGAAGAACGGCAACCACCGCGCCCTCGCCGACATCCGCGAGTCCATCGCTGAGCTGCGCTACTACCGCGAGGCGATCTTCGTACCGCAGCCGGGCCCCGACTCGGACACGGCCCGGACCATCGCCGCGAAGCACGTGCTGCCCGCACGGTAAAAGCCGTGCGCGAGCACCCCTTCGGACCCTGTACACTTTTTCTCGGCCGGTCGGAAAATCACTGATTGAACGACCGGGCGTGGTGGGTGTAGCTCAGCTGGTAGAGCACCTGGTTGTGGTCCAGGAAGTCGCGGGTTCAAGTCCCGTCACTCACCCCAGGCAATCGGCCGGTGGCTCCGTTGATTCGGGACCACCGGCCGCTTCGTTTTCCAGCGGACATCAAAGTGGACATCTACCGGCCATGAACCCCACCACGATCCACACCCCCCACCTAGACCTCCTCCCCCTCCGCGTCGACCACGCCCCCGAGATGGCCGAAGTCCTCTCCGACCCGGCCCTGCACACCTACATCGGCGGCACCCCCTCCTCCCCCACCGCCCTGCGCGCCCGCTACGAACGCCTGGTCACCGGCTCCCCCGACCCGTCCGTGACCTGGCTCAACTGGGTCCTGCGCCACCGCACCGACACCCACCTCCTCGGCACGGTCCAGGCCACGGTCACCGGCGAGACGGCAGAGATCGCCTGGATCACCGGCACCCCCTGGCAGGGCAAGGGCTACGCCTCGGAGGCGGTACGCGCCTTGATCACCTGGCTCACCGAACAGCACGTCCGTACGGCCATCGCCCACATCCACCCCGCCCACCTGGCGTCGGAGGCAGTGGCCCGAGCGGCGGGCCTGCAACCGACGGCCGAGGAACAGGACGGGGAGCGGCGCTGGCGGTTGGTGCTGACCGGCTGAAGTCATCTGGTGGATCCCGGATGTCACCGTCGTTCCTCGGCGAGAAAATACCGGATGTCGGCTGCCAGGGAAGCCAGTTGCTCGCCGGCCTCCAGCCAAGTGGTGACCGATGAACTCCAGCCGCCGGCGGCCTTCGGCCAGGGCCGCAGGGTCCAGGTCAGCCCGACGTACCCGCCGGACCGGAAGACGGCTGACACCGCCAGGTCCTGGTCGTCGGTCTGCCAGCTCCGTGCGCCGTCCCAACCCCGGTAGTCGGCGGCCAACCCCTCCAGGAACCGCGCGAGATCGTCGGCCCGGATCCAGGCGACGACCTCGTCGACGCGAGCGGTCAGACCCGGGGCATGCAGCTCTGCGGCATAGTGCACCGCGTCCGCGTCCAAGCCGATCCGGTCGCGGAACGTCACGCCGACGGACGCGTTGTCCTGGCAGCGGATGGTCACGCCGGCTCTGTCGTCGGTGTCGTCGTCCGAGGAGGTCACGAGCGGAAGGCTAGGCCGACACCGCGCAGGCCGTCATCAAGGCGATCAGGACGACGCCCGCGTCACCAACTCCGTTGCCAGTACCACCTGTCGGCGTTCCAGGCCCCGTGAAACCGCCGGACGGCGGTCCGCGATCTCTTCGAGGAGGAGGTCGATCATGCGGCGGCCCATTTCCTCGATGGGCTGGCGGACGCTGGTGAGGGGTGGGTCCATGTGGCGGGCTATGGCCGAGTCGTCGTAGCCGACGAGGGCCACGTCGTCGGGGATGCGGCGGCCCTCCTCGCGCAGCACCTGGCGGGCGCCGGCCGCCATGACGTCCGAGCCGGCGAAGACCGCGTCCAGGTCGGGGCGGCGGGCGAGCAGGGTCGTCATCGCTCTGCGGCCGCCCTCCTCGGTGAAGTCCCCCGGCTCGATGAGCTGTTCGTCCGCCGGGTGGCCCGCGTCGCGCAGGGCGTCGCGGTAGCCGTCGACGCGGCGCTGGGCGCCGTACACGTCCAGGCGGCCCGTGATGTGGGCGATCGTGCGGTGGCCGCCGGAGAGCAGGTGTTCCACGGCCGAGCGGCCGCCGCCGTAGTTGTCCGAGTCCACGGAGGTGAGGGTCTCCGCGGCCGAGCGGGGGCCGCTGATCACCGCCGGGATCTCCAACTGGGAGAGGAGGTCGGGGAGCGGGTCGTCCGCGTGGACCGAGACCAGCAGGACGCCGTCCACCCGGTGCGCGGCCAAGTACTGGGCCAGGCGCCGCCGTTCACGGTCGCTGCCCGCGAAGATCAGCAGCAACTGCATCTCGGTGTCCGAGAGTTCCGCGCCGACGCCCTTCAGCATGTCCGAGAAGTACGGCTCCGCGAAGAACCGCGTCTCCGGCTCGGGGACGACCAGCGCGATCGCGTCCGTGCGGTTGGCGGCGAGTGCCCGGGCCGCGGTGTTCGGGACATAGCCGAGCTCGGCGACCGCGGCCTCGACCGCCGCGCGGGTCGCGTCGCTGACCCGCGGCGAGCCGTTGATCACCCGGGAGACCGTGCCACGACCGACACCGGCACGCGCGGCGACCTCTTCGAGGGTGGGCCTGCCACCACTCCGGCTCCGCGACATGGCTCCGCCTTTCCGCCGTTGAACCCTGCCTTGGCCTGGAATCTAACAGTCCCGCCCAACCAGTGGACGCCCCTGGGTGCTGCCGCTCCCAGACCCCCGCTCCGGCCCTGAAGGGGCCTTGTCCTCGAACGCCGGACGGGCTGAGAGTGGGCGGCAGCGAAAGAAGCTGCGGATTTATCGCCTCCACTTAACAGCCCGATAACTGAACGCATCTCGCCACGCTCACTCCCTTGACACCCCCGCCCGGACCCGCCAACCTTCAACACATCACTGGTGGGAGCGCTCCCACAGTACCTGACACATACACATCCCGCACGTTCCCCGCCCGAGCCGCAGCGTGAACTAACGGGCCCAACAATGCAGTTGGCCGGGGGGTCGGCACGTCAGGGCAACAGGAGGACGCAATGCGCGCACGGACCCGAACCGGTACCGTCCACAGGGCGGTGGCCTTGGCGGTGGTCGCAACGCTGGGCGCCGGGCTGCTGGCCGGGTGTGCCGACGACGGTGGTGACAAGTCCGGGTCGTCGGACGACAGCGGCGGCGGCAAGGGCAAGACCACGGTCAGTCTCGGACTCTTCGGCACGTTCGGCTTCAAGGAAGCCGGCCTGTACGCCGAGTACGAGAAGCTCCACCCCGACATCAAGATCACCGAGAACGTCACCGAGCGGAACGAGAACTACTACCCCGCTCTGCTCAACCACCTCACCACCGGCAGCGGCCTTCAGGACATCCAGGCCGTCGAAGTCGGCAACATCGCCGAGATCGTGAACACCCAGGCCGCCAAGCTGGAGGACCTCTCCAAGGTCTCGGGTGTGAACAAGAGCGACTTCCTGGACTGGAAGTGGGCGCAGGCCACGACCAAGGACAGCCAGACCATCGGTCTTGGCACGGACGTCGGGCCGATGGCCATCTGCTACCGGAAGGACCTGTTCAAGGCCGCCGGACTGCCCACCGACCGCGACGCGGTCGGCAAGCTGTGGGCCGGCAGCTGGGACAAGTTCGTCACGGTCGGCCAGGACTACAAGAAGAAGGCGCCCAAGGGCACCACCTTCATGGACTCCCCCGGCGGTCTGCTGAACGCGGTGCTCAGCAGCGAGAAGGAGAAGTTCTACGACTCCTCCGGCAAGGTCATCTACAAGACCAACCCGGCCGTGCGCGCCGCCTTCGACCTCACCGCGAAGGCCGCCCAGGAGGGCCTGGTCGGTGCGCAGACGCAGTTCCAGCCGGCCTGGGACACGACCATCGCCAACGTGAAGTTCGCCGCGATGGCCTGCCCGCCGTGGATGCTCGGCTACATCAAGGGCAAGTCGAAGCCGGCCGCCAAGGGCCAGTGGGACGTCGCCGTGGCGCCCAAGTCCGGTAACTGGGGCGGTTCGTTCCTGACCGTGCCCAAGGGCGGCAAGCACGTGAAGGAGGCCGAGGCGCTGGCCGCCTGGCTGACCGCGCCCGAGCAGCAGGCGAAGCTGTTCGCCGTACAGGGCAGCTTCCCGAGCGCGCAGGCCGCGTACACCTCCTCGGAGGTCACCGGCGCGAAGAACGACATGACCGGTGACGCACCGATCGGCACGATCTTCGCCGAGGCCGCCAAGGCCAGCCCGGTGCAGGTGATCGGTCCGAAGGACCAGATCATCCAGCAGGGTCTGACCGACAACGGCGTGATCCTGGTGACCAAGGGCAAGTCGCCCGAGGAGGCCTGGAACACGGCCACCAAGACCATCGACAACAACCTGGAGCAGTGACCGGTATGTCAACCCGGCACGACACCGCCGCGCCCCCCGAGAAGGAGGGGGGCGCGGCCCCGGGCCGCTCGCCCGAGAACGGCGGGAGCGCGGCCGTCGAGGCGGACGCGCGGCGCCGCGCCCGGCTGTCGCGTCGCTGGCAGCGGGACGTGCGCTGGAGTCCGTACGCGTTCGTCTCGCCGTTCTTCCTGCTGTTCGTGGCGTTCGGTCTGTTCCCGCTGATCTACACCGCGTGGGCCTCGCTGCACACGGTGGAGCTGACCGCGCCGACGGACATGCACTGGGCGGGGCTGCGCAACTACACGCGCATCTTCGACGACGACTTCTTCTGGAACGCGGCGAAGAACACCCTGACGATCGGGATCATCTCGACCGTTCCGCAGCTGTTCATGGCGATGGGGCTCGCCCACATCCTCAACTACAAGCTGCGTGCCTCGACCTTCTACCGAGTCGTGATGCTGGCGCCGTACGCGACCTCGATCGCCGCGGCCTCGCTGGTGTTCGCGCTGCTCTTCGGCCGCGACTACGGCATGATCAACTGGGTGCTGCACCAGGTCGGGATCGGCGCGATCGACTGGCAGGGGAGCAAGTGGCCCTCGCAGATAGCCGTTTCGTCGATCATCATCTGGCGGTGGACCGGCTACAACGCGCTGATCTATCTGGCCGCGATGCAGGCGATCCCGCAGGATCTGTACGAGTCGGCGGCGCTGGACGGCGCCAACCGGTGGCAGCAGTTCTTCCACGTCACGCTGCCCTCGCTGCGGCCGACGATCCTGTTCACCGTCGTCGTCTCGACGATCGGCGCGAGTCAGGTCTTCGGTGAGCCGCTGCTGTTCGACGCGAACAAGGGCGCGTCCGGTGGTGCGGAGCACCAGTTCCAGACGCTGGGTCTGTACCTGTACGAGCAGGGCTGGGTGAACCAGCACCTGGGCCGGGCCTCGGCGATCGCCTGGACGATGTTCCTGATTCTCATCGTGGTCGGGATCGTCAACTACGTCATCTCGCGCCGGCTGCGCGCCAGTTCCAGTTCCTAAGGAGACCCGGCCGTGACGACGACCCTGACGAAACCCGCGGACGCCGCTCCCGAGGAACCTCGGCGCGTCCGCCGACCCAAGGCCGCGCGGGCGGGTGGCACACTGCACGCCGGCCCGATCGCGTACGTCGTGCTGATCCTGTTCACGCTCGGCTCGCTGTTCCCACTGGTGTGGACGGCGATCGCCGCGTCCCGTGACAACAACCGGCTGGCGCAGACGCCGCCGCCGTTCTGGTTCGGCTCGAACCTCATGCACAACCTCGACATCGCCTGGAACGACGCCAACCTGGGCAAGGCGTTCGTCAACACCACGATCGTGGCGGGCACTTGTGCCGTGACCATCGTGGTCCTGTCGACGATCGCCGGGTTCGCCTTCGCCAAGCTGCGGTTCAGAGGGCGGCAGGCGATGATGCTGATCGTGATCGGCACGATGGTGGTGCCGCCCCAACTCAGCATCATCCCGCTGTACATGCTGGTCGCGAAGCTGGACTGGTCCGACCAGCTCCAGGCGGTGATCCTGCCCGGTCTGGTCAGCGCGTTCGGTGTGTTCTTCATGCGGCAGTACCTGATCCAGGCGCTGCCGGACGAGTTGATCGAGGCGGCCCGGGTGGACGGCGCGAGCAGCTGGCGGGTGATCTGGCACATCGTGTTCCCGGCGGCACGCCCCGCGATGGCCGTGCTGGGCATGCTGATGTTCGTGCAGACGTGGAACGACTTCCTGTGGCCCTTCCTGGTGCTCAGCCAGAACGGCAACCCGACCGTGCAGGTGGCGGTCGCGGGTCTGGGCCGCGGCTACACGCCGGACCAGTCGCTGATCATGGCGGGCGCGCTGCTGGGCACGCTGCCGCTGCTGGTCGTCTTCGCGATCTTCGGCAAGCAGATCGTGGGCGGCATCATGCAGGGCGCGGTCAAGGGCTGACCCGCTCGTCCGCCCGTCCCGTCGAGGGCAGGGGCCGGGTCAGCGTCGACTCGGCCCCGTCCCTCTCCGCGTACACCCCTCTTCTCCTGCTTTCTCCTCCTTCTTTACACGTCGGTCTCCACGACCTCCTATGGGAGCGCTTCCATGTCTGAGCCCGCAACGCCGGCGACCCCGGTGACCTTTCCTCCCGCCTTCCTCTGGGGCGCGGCGACCTCCGCGTACCAGATCGAGGGTGCGGTGCGGGAGGACGGCCGTACGCCTTCGATCTGGGACACCTTCAGCCATACGCCGGGCCGGACGGCCGGCGGC
This sequence comes from Streptomyces sp. NPDC002499, assembly GCF_053595415.1. Classification (NCBI taxonomy): domain Bacteria; kingdom Bacillati; phylum Actinomycetota; class Actinomycetes; order Kitasatosporales; family Streptomycetaceae; genus Streptomyces; species Streptomyces sp. NPDC002499. The sequence continues at coordinate 231,327 of NZ_JBSFXO010000010.1, read as the reverse complement.
GAGCACGGTGACATCGCTGTCGACCACTACCACCGCTACCGCGACGACGTGGCGCTGATGGCCGACCTGGGCCTGACGGCGTACCGCTTCTCGATCTCCTGGTCGCGGGTGCAGCCGACGGGCCGGGGTCCGGCGGTCCAGGTGGGCCTGGACTTCTACCGCCGGCTGGTCGACGAACTGCTGGCACACGGCATCAAGCCCGCCGTCACCCTCTACCACTGGGATCTGCCGCAGGAGTTGGAGGACGCGGGCGGCTGGCCGGAGCGCGACACGGCGTTCCGGTTCGCCGAGTACGCGCAGATCGTGGGCGAGGCGCTGGGCGACCGGGTGGAGCAGTGGATCACCCTCAACGAGCCCTGGTGCAGCGCCTTTCTGGGCTACGCCTCGGGCGTGCACGCGCCGGGCCGCACGGACCCGGAGGCCTCGCTGCGGGCCGCGCACCACCTCAACCTGGCGCACGGCCTCGGCACCACGGCCCTGCGCTCCTCGATGCCGTCCCGCAACTCGGTGGCGCTGAGCCTCAACTCCTCGGTGGTCAGGCCGGTTTCGCAGGACCCCGCGGATCTGGCGGCGGCCCAGAAGATCGACGACCTGGCCAACGGCGTCTTCCACGGCCCGATCCTGCACGGCGCGTACCCGCGGACACTGCTGGCGGCGACCTCGTCGGTGACCGACTGGTCGTACGTCCTTGACGGCGATCTGCGGGCGATCCACCAGCCGTTGGACGCGCTGGGCCTCAACTACTACACGCCCACGCTGGTTTCGGCGGCCGAGTCGGCCGGTCCCGGTCCGCGCGCCGACGGCCACGGCGCGAGCGCGCACTCGCCCTGGCCGGGCGCGGACGACGTCACGTTCCACCAAACCCCGGGCGAGCGCACGGAGATGGGCTGGACGATCGACCCGACGGGCCTGCACGAGCTGATCATGCGCTACTCCCGCGAGGCCCCGGGCCTGCCGCTCTACATCACCGAGAACGGCGCGGCCTACGACGACAAGCCCGACCCGGACGGCCGCGTCCACGACCCGGAGCGCATCGCGTATCTGCACGGACACCTCGCGGCGGTCCGGCGCGCGATCGCGGACGGCGCGGACGTCCGGGGCTACTACCTGTGGTCGCTCCTGGACAACTTCGAGTGGGCGTACGGCTATGAGAAGCGGTTCGGGGCGGTGTACGTGGACTACGCGACGCTGGCCCGGACACCGAAGTCGAGCGCGCTCTGGTACGGGCGGGCGGCTCGGTCGGGGGCGTTGCCGCCTGCCACGGACGTCTGAGCGTCTCGTCGGAGGTGGCGCGGTGCTCCGTCGTTGTCCGCGGCGCCGTTGTGGCTGGTCGCGCAGTTCCCCGCGCCCCTGGGACGTTGGCGGGCCCTTGGCCGAATCGGGCCGGCCTGCTCGGCGGGGAGCCGGGGTGCGGGCCGTCGTGGGGGCGGGCCGCACCCCGGCGTCAGCAGGTGGCGGGGACGAGTGTCTCGGGGGCGTCGCCGAACGCGGTGCCGGTGACCCAGCCCGTGCCGCCGTCGGCGAGGCTCAGCTGGATGGATCACATAACCGGCCTCGGCCAGCCCCAGCTTTTGGTCGACGTACCGGATGACGGCGGTGAGATATCCCTTCGGACTCACCGCGAACTGGTGTTCCACACCGGCGTTCACGCTGAACGTACCGATCGGTGTCACAAAGGAACGCCCCACGGAGGAACAGAGGCACGCGTGCAGAGGAAAATGAGGCGGGGCCCGGCGAATTCGATCCGCCGGGCCCGTCATTCACGTATCAATAAAACGCGCGACTAGTTGTACGTGCCGAACGCCTTCGAGAACGCGAACTTGTCCTGGAGGATCGAGCTGCAGGTGGCGTCGGCGGTGGGCTTGGTGCCGCCGGTGCACTGCTGGTCGCGGCCGGCCGACCACATCGAGAGCCAGCCGAGGCCCTTGGACTTGGCGAAGTTCACCAGTTGGGTGGCGTCGTCGACCTTGAAGATCTCGGCGGCCACGTCGTTCACGCCGAGCATCGGGGTGACGGCGACGGTCTTCCAGGCGGCGGCGTCCGAGAGGCCGAGCACGCTCTTGACCTGGGCCTGGGTGGCGGTGGCCGCCTGTTCGGCGTAGGTGCCCATGTCGCCGCTGTAGGCGGGGCCGTAGTCCATGGCCATGATGTTGACCGTGTTGATCTTCACGCCGTTGGACTTGGCGTTGGACAGGAGGTTCACGCCGTCCTGGGTGAGGCCCTCGGGCATGACCGGGAGGGTGTACGAGACGTCCAGGCCCGGGTGCGCGGCCTGGAGCTTGGCTATCGCCTTGGCGCGGTTGGTGTTCGCCGCGGTGTTGGGCAGCGCGCCGCCCTCGACGTCGAAGTCGACCTTGGTGAGCTTGTAGGCGTCCACGACCTTGCCGTACGCCGTCGCCAGCGCGTCCGCCGAGGAGCAGGTCGTGGCCAGTTCGGAGCCGGAGGCGCCGCCGAAGGAGACGCGGACGTCGCCGCCCTTGGCGCGCAGGGCGCCGATCTGGGCGGCCACGGCGTCGGTGCCGAGGTCGCTGACGCCGCCCCACTTGGGGGTGCAGCCGCCGCCGTCGGTGATGAAGGCGAGGTTGTAGTTCTTGACGCCGGTCGCCGTCGCGCTCGCGAGGAGGTCGAAGGCCGGGTAGAGGGAGGTGTCGACGTAGGGCGCGAAACCGGCGCTCGCCGTGGTGCCGGTGCCGGTGGTCGAGGTGGGGGTCGGCGTCGGCGTGGGGGTGGCCGTCTTGGTCGGGGTGGCAGTGGGGGTGGAGGTCGGCGTCGGGGTGGGCTTCGGGGTCGTGGTCTCCGTGGGGCGGCCGGTCGGTTCGGGCGTGGCGGTGCCGTCCGCCGAACACTTGGCACCGTCGATGAGACAGGCCGTCGGGTTCGCGGTGCCGTTGACCACGAAGCCGACGGTGACGGACTCGCCGGCGGCCAGGCCGTCGGTGTCCCACTTCGGCGGTGTCACGGTGACGTGCTGCCCGCTGACGCTCGACTCGGCGTTCCACAGCGAGCTGAGCTTGCTGCCGGAGGGCAGGTCGAACTGCAGCTTCCAGGTCTTCTCGGTGCCGCCGCTGTTGTTGGTGACGACGTACTGCGCGGTGTAACCCGTCGACCAGTCACTGGTCTTGGTGTACGCGGCGCCGATGCCGGCCGCCTGGGCGGTGCCCGTGAGCAGGACCGCGCCACCGCCGACCACGGCCGCGGCGACCACTCCGCCGATCACCTTGTTTCTGCCGCTCAGCTTGCGCCGGTGCGTGGTCATCGCGTGCCTGCCTTCGTTCTGGGGGTGGGGTGCGGCAGCACGCTAGCGACCTGGAATCGGGCAAAGTGCCTGATCCGGGCGGGGGTTGCGGATCTTAGGGTGCGCTTAAGGAAGGGATCGGGGGCGGTTAAAGGTCGAGACCAATCTGCCGCGCCGACGCCGTCGTACGGACCCCCGGTGACCTCTGCGTTCCGGCTCCCGGCCGTCCACCTGGATCCAGATCCGCACCTCGGTCCCGCCCAGCACGGACGACCCGATCCGTACGTCCCCGCCGGTCGACTCCGCGAGCCTGCGCACGATGTCCAGGCCGAGGCCGGTGGAGCCGGCGTTGCCCGAGCCGCGCCCGCGGGCCATCGCGGCCACGGGGTCGATGATGCCGGGGCCCGCGTCGGAGACCAGGACGATCACCGCGTCCTCGCCGTTGTGCAGATCGACCGCGAAGGCCGTGCCCTCGACGGTGTGCCGGAAGACGTTGCCGAGCAGGGCGTCGAGCGCGGCGGCGAGGTCGGCGCGGGCCACGGGTATGCGCACCGGCCGGTCGGCGCCGGCCACCCGCCACTTGCGGCCCTCGTCCTCCGCGAGCGCCGACCAGAACACCATCCGCTCCCGGACCACCTCGGCCGCGTCGCACCCGGCGCCGGGCAGGGCCGCCGCGGTCTGCGGCTTGGCGTCCCGCGCGGTCCGGATGATGGTGTCGACCTCGCGCTCCAACTGGGCGACCGCCTCCCGGGTCTGCTCGGCGGCCGGCCCGTCGCCGAGCGAGGCCGCGTTGAGCCGCAGCACGGTCAGCGGCGTACGCAGCCGGTGGGACAGGTCGGCCGCCAACTCCCGTTCGTTCGCCAGCAGTTGGACGACCTGGTCGGCCATCGAGTTGAACGCGACGGCGGCCAGGCGCAGTTCGTTCGGCCCCTCCTCCGGCACCCGGGCCCCCAGCTTGCCCTCCCCCAGCTCGTGCGCGCCCTCGACCAGGCGCCGGGCGGGCTTCACCATCCGTACGCCCAGCCGGTCGGCGACCGCGACCGAGCCGACGATCAGCGCGACACCGACCGCGGCGAGCACCGCCCAGGCCGTGCCCACGCCGTGCCTGACCTCGGCGTCGGGCACGAACACCTCGACGACCGCGATCGCGCCGGAGCTCAGCGCGACCGGCTGGAGCAGCGTGGAGCCGCCCTCGACCTCGGTCGTGGAGGCCCGGCCGAGCTTGCGTACGGTCGCGATGGCGTCGTCGGCCGCGCGCCTGCGCCCGATGTCGACGGCCTTGCCGCCGTCGACGGCGGGTATGTGGACGGCCATTCCGGAGTCGGAGCCCGCGGAGGCGACGACCTTCTCCAGCTGGTCGCGGTCGGTGGTGATGGACAGCGCCGGGGCGACCGCGGCGGCCTCCCGCTCGGCGTTGGAGAACGCGCGGTCCCGGGCCATCTCCTTGATGACCAGACCGAGCGGGACCGCGAAGGCGACCACGACCATGGCGGTGACCGCCAGGCAGACCTTGACCAGTGCCCATCTCATCGCGGCGGCTCCGCTCCCCCGGGTGGTTCCAGCTTCACGCCGACGCCGCGCAGGGTGTGCAGATAGCGCGGTCGGGCGGCGGTCTCGCCCAGCTTGCGGCGCAGCCAGGACAGATGGACGTCGATGGTCTGGTCGTCGCCGTACGACTGCTGCCACACCTCGGCGAGCAGCTCCTTGCGGGGCACGACGACGCCGGGCCGGCCGGCCAGGAAGGCCAGCAGGTCGAACTCGCGGCGGGTGAGGTCGAGCCGTACGCCGTCCAACTCGGCCTGGCGGCGCAGCGGATCGACGGTCAGACCGCCGACGCGCAGCACGCTGGACGGCGGGGCCTCGCCGGTGCCGGCGCGGGAGCGTCGTAGGACCGCCGCCATGCGCGCGGACAGGTGCTCGACCGAGAACGGCTTGGTCAGGTAGTCGTCCGCGCCCGCGTTCAGCAGCCGGACGATCTCCGTCTCGTCGTCGCGCGCGGTGGCGATGATCACGGGTACGTCCGTGATCCCGCGCAGCATCTTCAGCGCCTCGGACCCGTCCAGGTCGGGCAGTCCGAGGTCGAGGATGACCACGTCGAAACGGAAATGGGCGACCTCGCGCAGCGCCTCCAGTGCCGTCCCGACACTGCGCACCGTGTGGGCGGCGTCGGTCAGGTGCCGGATCAGCGCCGAGCGGACGAACTGGTCGTCCTCGACCACGAGCACACTTGCCATGCGCCGCACCGTACGCCATCCGGGCGAGCCGGATCCGGGCCTGTGGATAACTTCGGACGGGCGACACCTGTGGGGCGCGTGAGGCAGTATGGCCGCGATGCTCAGAGGACTCGCACACGTACTGGCTTGGTCGCTCGCCACGGGCGCGGCGGTCACGCTGTCGTGGTGGGGTGTCCACACGGTGATGGCGGGCACGGCCTACGATCCGCCGCGCGCCCTGCCCATCACGGCGGGCCGGGCGACCACTCAGGAGTCGAAGCCGCTCGCGACGTCGTCGCCGAGCAGGTCCACTCCCCCGCCGAAGCCGACGCCGTCGAAGACGTCCGCCGCGCCGAAGCCGACCCCTTCCAAGACCCCCACCACCACTCCCTCGCCGAGCACTTCGGCCGCCGGCCAGGTCAAGAGCTACGACACCGACGGCGGCCGGGTGGTCTTCGACCTCGCCGACACGTACGCGACGCTGGTGTCGGCGACGCCGGGTCCTGGCTGGTCGATGCAGGTGTGGAAGACGGAGACGTGGATCCGGCTGGAGTTCTCCTCGGGCGCGGACCGGGTGTCGGTGTTCTGCACGTGGCACGACGGGCCGCCGCGGGTGGACGTCGAGAACTACTGACCGTGAGACGGCAGTTGGCGGCCGTCAGCGGAACACCGAGGGTGGCGGGGCCGGCGAGGCCACGGCCGCCGCGTCCGTGACGGGGGCCGCGCCGCCGGTGAAGTCCAGCAGGGCGCGGCCGTGTTCGACGCGGCCGGGGTGCGGGTCGGAGGCCGCGCGGCGAGCGAGTTCCGCGAGCGGCAGCGGAGTGTCGGAGGCGACCAGGACCGCGTTGCCGAACCGTTTGCCGCGCAGCACGGTCGGGTCGGCGATCAGGGCGAGTTCGGGGAAGCGGGCGGCGGCGGTGGCGATCTGGCCGCGCAGATGGGCCAGCGGCGGTCCGTCGGCGAGGTTGGCGGCGTAGCAGCCGCTCGGGCGCAGCACGCGGCGGACCTCGTCCAGGAACTCCGTCGAGGTGAGGTGGGCGGGCGTACGGGCCCCGCTGAAGACGTCCGCGACGACGAGGTCGGCCCATCCGTCGAGCACCTTGGCGAGCCCTTCGCGCGCGTCGGCGGACCGCACCCTGATCCGGGCGGTGGTGTCCAACGGCAGCTGCCGGCGCACCAGTTGGACGAGCGAGGCGTCCCACTCGACGACCTGCTGGGTGGACCGCGGCCGGGTGGCGGCGACATAGCGGGCGAGGGTCAGCGCACCGCCCCCGAGGTGCACGACGTGCACGGGCTTGCCGGCCGGCGCGACGAGATCGACGACGTGCCCGAGCCGGCGCTGGTACTCGAAGGAGAGATACGCGGGATCGTCCAGATCCACGTGCGACTGCGGCGCCCCGTCGATCAACAGCGTCCAGCCCCGCGCCCGGTCCCGATCGGGTATGAGCTCGGCGAGCCCACCGTCGACGGCCTCGACGACGGCTTCAGCACCGGCCGACCCGCGCCGCGCGTTCCTGGACTTTCCCATGGACCCATTATCGACGGGCGCGGGAGCCGCCGCCTGCGCGCGCGTGGCCGCCGTGGACGACGTCAGCGGCAGTTGTCGGCCGCCTCGATCAAGCGGGCCGCCTCGCCCAGTGCCTGGCGCAGGACCGCCGGGTCGGTCGCGAGGTCGGTGTCGCCGGGTGGGAGGAGCCAGTCGGAGCCCTCGACGGGGGGCTCGGGGGGCAGGCGCAGGCCGCGGCCGTCGGTCTCCGTACAGGTGCTGCCGGGGACGTCCCAGGCGGCGGCGGTGCCGGAGGGGACGACGAAACCGAGGGTGCCGCAGCCGTCGTCGTGGAGTACGGGGCCCATCGCGTCGCAGGCGCCCCGGCGCAGGATGTCGACCGCCTCCAGACCCTGCCGCGTCGGCACCGTCACCAGGTCGCAGGCGGAGTCCGTGCCGGGCGGTGCGCCGCCGTCCGGTGCGGACGTGAACCCCGCCGTCGTCACCGGCGTACGAGGATCGCTGCTCTGCCTGGTTCGCATCCTGGACTCCACCACGGAACCCCTCCTTGGACGAAGCGGCTCGGGAGTCGGGTGGCTCCCGGTCCTGCCGGGTTCAACGCGCCGCCGCGTCAACGGCTACGGCGGAAATCCGCCGCAAAGGATGGCAGTTCATGGCAGATCCCGGATGAGATATCCGGTTTGTAGCCAAACCCTGCGTGCCGGGTCGGTGACAGCGGGTACGTTCATGCCCGCCGGAAATCAAGGGCGATCCCGTTGACAACCAGCTCAAGTCGCCCGGAATCCGGCTTGGTTCGACGGTTCGCACGAGAGGACCCGGCCATGGCGTCGTCAAAGGTGACCTCGTCCCAGCCCACCCGCCCACCACGGCCGAATCTGGCCTTCCGACAGCTGCGCGGCCGGCGCTCACCGGCCGAGTTCGCGGCGGCCGTACGGCGCTCGGCCCGTGAGATCGGGGAGCGGGTGAGCTGCGACGCGCGCTATGTCGGCCGGGTCGAGGCCGGCGAGATCCGTTGCCCCAACTACGCGTACGAACGGGTGTTCCTGCACATGTTCCCCGGCCGCACGCTCGCCGACCTGGGCTTCGCACCCCGCTCGTCCGTACGCGGCCGTGGGGCGCGTGCCACGGATGAGACGCAGGGGGCGCGCGATCCGTATGACACGAAGAACCCGCAGGGCGCGCGCGATACACACCCGCATGAGGGGGACCCGTACCGCACGCACGCGTACGACCCGCCCGACCATCACGAGAACCGTGAGCTCCACGAGAACGACGGGCTTCACGAGAACGACGAGAACGACGAGGAGAGCGACGTGCTACGTCGCGCATTCATGACCGGCGGGGGCGCCACGGTGGCCGCCGCCTCGCTGGGCCCCTTCGGGCTCGCCTTCGACGCGGCCGCCGCGGAACGTCCCGTGCGCCGGGCCGGGGCGAGCGACGCGGGCGCCCTGGAGGAAGCCGTCCGCAGGATCCGGCTGCTCGACGACCGGCACGGCGCGGACGGCCTCTACCGGCGCGCGGCGGCTCCGCTGCGCGCCGCCTACGCGCTGCTCGACGCCGGCGCGACCCGGCAGACCACCGCCGACCGGCTGCACTCGGGCGCGGGTGAACTCGCCATCTCGGTGGGCTGGTTGGCGCACGACTCGGGGCGCTGGGACGACGCGCGTTCGCACTACGCGGAGGCGCTCGCGACCGCCCGGATGACCGGCGACGACGCCTTGGAGGCGCACGCCTTCTGCAACACGGCGTTCCTCGCGCGGGACGCCGGCCGGCCGCGCGAGGCGGTGCGGGCCGCGCAGGCCGCGCAACGCGTGGGGCGGGCCCTGGGTTCGTCCCGCCTGATGTCGCTGCTCGCGCTGCGCGAGGCGGGCGGCTGGGCCGGACTCGCCGACCGCGTCGCCTGCGAACAGGCGCTGGCCCGCGCGCAGACCCTCTACGAGCGCGGCCCCTCGGACACCGACCCCGAGTGGATGACCTTCTACGGGGAGGCCGAACTGGAGGGCCTGGAGGCGCAGTGCTGGTCGACGCTGGGCGACTGGTCCCGCGCCGCCCGCCACGCGCGCCGTGCGGCCCGTCTCCAGGACCCGCACTTCACCCGGAACATCGCCCTCTACACCGCGGAACTCGCCGACGACCTGGCCCGCGGCGGCCACCCCGACGAGGCCGCGACGGCGGGCCTGCGCGTCATGGACCTCCTGGACCAGGTCCAGTCCTCCCGCGTCCAGACGATGCTCGCGACCACCGCGCGCGTGCTGCTGCCGCACCGCCGGGCCTCGGGTGTGTCGACGTTCCTGGAGAGGCACGCTTCACGTCCGCGGATGGCGTGACGGGGGCGCGAGCGTGGGGCGTACGGGCGGAGCCTCGCGCGCCGTCAGTTCGTCAAGTGCCCCAAGTCGTTCCAGCTCTCGATCGCCGGTTCGCCGTAGGCCCAGCCGAGGACCGACAGGGACGTCGGGTTGAGGCGTATCCGGGCCGCGAAGTCGAGGGGGAGGCCGAGCCAGCGGGCGCCTATGGAGCGCAGGATGTGGCCGTGGGCGAAGACGAGGACGTCGCGGTCCTCGGCGCGGGCCCAGGCGACCACCTCGTCGGCGCGGGCGGTGACGTCGGCGAGGGACTCGCCGTCCGGGACGCCGTCGCGCCAGATGAACCAGCCGGGGCGGACGGCCTGGATGTCGTCCGGGGTCATGCCCTCGTAGGCGCCGTAGTCCCACTCCATGAGCGTGTCCCAGGGCTGGGCGCGCTCGCCGAACCCGGCGAGTTCGCACGTCTCACGCGCGCGTGCCAGCGGGCTGGTGCGCACCTCGACGCCGGGCAGCCCGCCGAGCGGGGCCCGGTGCAGGCGCTCGCCGAGCAGCTTGGCGCCCCGGCGGCCCTCCTCCAGGAGCGGCACATCGGTCCTGCCCGTGTGCTTGCCGGACAGCGACCACTCGGTCTGTCCGTGGCGGGCCAGCAGGATGCGCGCAGCCATGGGTGAGGAAACCTTTCCGGGATAACCAGAGGCGGACCGGATCCATCATCGCGCACCCTGGAGGAGGGCAACCCGACGGCCGATCTCAGCGTCTTTGAGGGCCGGGGGCCGCGCCACGAGGGCGCGCGCATACGCCGTAAAGTGGCACGGCCGGACCACCGGGCGCCGCACGAGACGAAGGGGGAGGGGATCGGAAGCCGATGACCGAGACACCAGGCACCGAGACAGCCCCGCGCGCCCGCCTGCGCTGGTGGACCGAGCTGCCGCTGATCCTGCTGGTGTACGCGTGCTACTCGGCCGGCCGGCTGCTCGCCCGCGGCAACGAGATCGGCGCCGTCGACCACGGCCTGACGATCCTGCGCATCGAGAAGGCCCTGCACCTCAACGCCGAGCACCCGCTGAACCGGCTCTTCACGCGCGAGGCGTGGCTCGGCGTGCCGGCCGACTTCTGGTACGCGTCGCTGCACTACATGGTCACGCCCGTGATCCTGATCTGGCTGTTCAGGTCGCGTGCGGTGCACTACCGCGCGGCTCGCACCTGGCTGATGACGTCCACGTTCATGGGCCTGATCGGCTTCACCCTGCTGCCGACCTGCCCGCCCCGGCTGCTGTCCGCGGGCCACGGCTTCGTCGACACGATGGCCCAGTACAGCTCGTACGGCTGGTGGGGCGGCGACGCCAGTGCCCCGCGGGGCCTGGGCGGCATGACCAACCAGTACGCGGCGATGCCGAGCCTGCACGTGGGCTGGGCGCTGTGGTGCGGGGTCGTGCTGTGGCGGTTCGGCGGGACGCGGCTGACGAAGGCCGCGGCCGTCGCCTACCCGCTGCTGACCACGATCGTCGTGATGGGCACCGCGAACCACTACTTCCTCGACGCGGTGGCGGGCGCGGCCGTGATGGGCGCCGGCTTCCTCCTGACGCCGTACGTGATGCGGGTGGCGAACCGGATCCGCAAGCGGCTGCCCTTCGCCTCAGCACCCTCTCCCGGCGCAGGTTCCCCGATTGTCAGTGCCGGATGCCAGACTTCCGCAGGTGAGCGATTTCCACGGCAGCGCGAGTCCCGGATCGGTTCCGGAGCCGAGCCCGACGCCTCTTCCACCGACGCGGGAGAAGGCGCTGCGGCAGCGGCTCGCTGAGCTGCGCGGTCCCGGCGTACCGGCCAAGGCCCTCGACGCCCGCGCCCTGGCGGCGCTGGCAGCCAACCCGGGGTGCAGACGGCGCGCGATCCTCGACGGGGCCGGGGTGGACAAGACGGCGGTGGCCGGGGCGCTGGGCTCCCCGGCCGCCTTCGGCCAGTCCCAGTTCGCGATCACGCGGGGCAACGCGTTCGAGGCGAAGGTCAAGGCGGACGGCGGCGCGGAGCTGCTGCGGCTGGTGCACGAGCGGCTGGACGCCGGGGCCGAACCGCCCGCCGACGCGCGCGTACCCGACCTCGCGGCGATCGGCCCCGAGGGCCGCGCGGCCCGTACGGCGCTGGCGCTGCGCGAGGCCGGTGAGGCGCCCGGTGCCTGGACGCTGCTCGACCACCCGATGCTGGCACTGGACGTGGCGGGCTCCCCCGCCTTCCTGGAGCCGGACGCCGTGGTGGTGCACCCGGACGGCAGCTGGACGGTCGTGGAGATCAAGTCCTTCCCGATGCTGGACGGTTCGGCGGACCCGGCGAAGGTCGGCGCCGCCGCCCGCCAGGCCGCGGTGTACGTGCTGGCCCTGGAGCAGGTCGCCGCCCGCCTCGACCCGGCGCCTTCGGTACGGCACCGGGTGCTCCTCGTGTGCCCGAAGGACTTCTCCAACCGGCCCACCGCCTCCGCTGTGGACGTCCGCAAGCAGCGCGCGGTCACCGCCCGCCAGCTGGCCCGCCTCACCCGCATCCAGGACATCGCCGACGCCCTCCCCGAGGACACCTGCTTCTCCCCCGAGCTGCCCGCCGCCGAGCTGACGGCCGCCGTCGAGTCGGTGCCCGCGGCCTACGCGCCCGAATGCCTGTCCGCCTGCGAGCTGGCCTTCCACTGCCGCGACCACTCGCGCGCGGCCGGCGCGGTGACCACCCTGGGCCGCCCGGTCCGCGCCGAACTGGGCGGCCTGACGACGGTCGAGGACGTCCTGGCGGCGTCCCGCGGCGAGACCGGAGACCCCGACGACCCGGCGGTGGCGGCCCTGCGCAGGGCCGCGGCGCTGCGGGCGGAGGCCTTGGCGGCGACGCACCCGGCCGACGACCGGGCGACACCGCTCCCCTTCGACGGAGAGCACGCACCGACCCGGCGCCTCCGCTCCGCGGGAGAGCCGGGAGAGCAGGACCCGGCACACCCCGACCCCGCCTCCGCCGGCGACCCGGCACAGCCGCCCCCGGCCACCTCACGGACCGGCCCCGTGCAGCCTCCCCGCACCCCCTCGGAGAGCGCCCAGTGTCGCTGATCTCCACACTCGCCCGGCTCGAAGCCGTCAGCACCGGCCGTGCCCAGCCCGCCGCGACCGTCCGGCACCGGCATCTGTCCGGGCAGCCCCTGGTGTTCGTGCCGCTCACCACCGCCGGTGAGGCCGGGGCGCCGCTCGGCGCGCTGGTGGGCACGGACCGGGACGCGCCGCGCCTGCTGGTCGTGCCGCAGCCCCGGGACCGTGACCTCAGGTTCGCGTTCCTGGCCGAGCTGGCGGACATCGTGCTGCCGTACATCGACGGGTTCGCGGAGGACGTGGAGGCCGCCGAGCGCAACGAGACCGATCCGGAGACCGGCAAGCGTGTCAAGGTCGAGGTCGAGCTGTGCGCGGACGCCCCGCAGCTGATCGTGCCCAGCCGCGCGGGCCTGGACTTCGTCCGGCTGCTCGGCCGCTCCATGCGCTTTCGCCGTACGGCCGAGCAGGACCCGGAGACGCCGTATCCCGCGCCCCCGCGCGTGCCGCTGCTCGGCCGCTGGCTGACGCACTACGGGGAGCGGTCCCGGGTGCCGGGTTCCTCGCTGCTGCTGGCGATGACGGACGTCCTGGCCCGGCACTGGGCGACCGGACAGTCCACCCTGGAGGACCAGCACCTGGGCGCGCTGCTCGCCTGGATCGACCCGCCGGAGGGCACGACCGGCGCGGAGGCCGCGCTGCGCGCCGAGCTCGCGCGGGACGCGAAGGGCCAGTTGCTGTGCCCGCCGGCCGGTCCGGCCACCGACCCGGCGTTCGACAACAAGCTGCTCGCCCCCGCCCTGGACCGGCACTACCGCGCGCGTACCGCGCTCGCCGCCGCCGAGGACGGTCTTGAGGCGGACGACCGGCTCGGTGAACTCACCGCCGCCGAGCGGGAGATCCGCGCCCTGGTCGAGAGCCGGACCCGGCCCGCCTGGGACGCGGTGTGGCACGGCCTCGACCTGGTGCGGGCGCTGCCCGAGGGCGCCCGGGTCGAGGAGCGGTGGACCCGGGACCGGTGGTCGTTCACCGCGCACCGCGACCGGATCGTCGCGGGCGAGCCCCCGCAGCCGCGCCGCGACGACGCGGTGACCGCGGCCAACAAGCTCGCCGCGCGCGAGCGCGAACAGGCCCGCCTGGAGGCGCAGGAGGCCCTGGACGACCCGCTGGTGATGGCGGGGCGGCGGCTGTCCGGGGAGGCGTTCGCCGGTGAGGTGACGGACGTGGTCATGGCGTACAGCGAGGGCAAGCGCCCCAGCCCGCGCCCGCTGGTCACCGTCCGCACGGACGACCGGCCGCACCTGGGCGAGCGGGCCAAGGTGTTCCGGTCGCTCGGCGGCAAGCCGCAGGCCGCGGAGTACGTCGGCCACGAGGAATCCCCGTCGGGCGACGCGCTGATCGTGCTGCGCGTCCTCGACAAGATGGGGCGCGGCAAGGAGCCCGAGACCGGTTCCGTGCCCGAGAAGGGTGACCGGCTCTGCTTCACGCTGTTCGAGCACGAGCAGCGGGGCGGCCCGAAGCTGCCCGACCCGGAGGCGACCCCGTGGACGCACGGCGGCCCGCCCGGTGAGGCCGTCACGGAGGCCGCCGATCCCCTGACCTCGGAGGACGTCCTGTGACCGCCGCCTTCGACCCCGGTGCCGCGGCGACCCGGGCGACCGACGCGATCCTCCACGACACCCTGCACGGCAGCCACCGGGGCGTGGTCGTCGACTCCCCGCCCGGCGCCGGCAAGTCCACGCTCGTCGTGCGCGCCGCGCTCGAACTGGCCGACGCGGGGCGCCCGTTGATGGTGGTCGCGCAGACGAACGCGCAGGTCGACGACCTCGTCCTGCGCCTCGCGGAGAAGAACCCCGAACTCCCCGTCGGGCGGCTGCACAGCAGTGACGCCGACCCGTACGACAAGGCGCTCGACGACCTGCCGAACGTACGCAAGTCGGCGAAGGCGGCGGACCTGGCCGGGCTGTCGGTCGTCGTCTCCACGGCCGCCAAGTGGGGGCACGTGAAGGTCGACGAGCCGTGGCGGCACGCGATCGTGGACGAGGCGTACCAGATGCGCTCGGACTCGCTGCTCGCCGTGGCCGGGCTGTTCGAGCGGGCGCTGTTCGTGGGCGACCCGGGCCAGCTGGACCCGTTCGCCATCGTCGGCAGCGAGCAGTGGGCGGGACTGTCGTACGACCCCTCGGCCTCCGCCGTTACCACGCTGCTCGCGCACAACCCCGAGCTGCCCCAGCACCGCCTCCCGGTGTCCTGGCGCCTGCCGGCATCGGCGGCGCCGCTGGTCTCCGACGCGTTCTACCCGTACACGCCCTTCCGCAGCGGCACGGACCACGGCGACCGTCGCCTGTCCTTCGGCGTCCCCGCCGACGGCTCGGGGCCCGACCGGGTGATCGACGAGGCCGCGGAGTCCGGCTGGGGCCTGCTGGAGCTGCCCGCGCGGCACACCCCGCGGACGGACCCGGAGGCGGTACGGGCGGTGGCGACGGTCGTACGACGACTCCTGGACCGGGGCGGCGCGGCCACGTCGGAGCGCTCACCGGATCCGACCCCGCTCACCGCGGACCGCATCGCCGTCGGCACGGCCCACCGTGACCAGGCGGCCGCGGTCCGGGCGGCACTCACGGAACTCGGCGTCACGGACGTCACCGTCGACACCGCGAACCGTCTCCAGGGCCGCGAGTACGACGTCACGGTCGTCCTCCACCCGCTCTCGGGCCGCCCCGACGCCACCGCCTTCCACCTGGAGACGGGCCGCCTGTGCGTCCTGGCCTCCCGCCACCGGCACGCCTGCATCGTGGTCTGCCGCGCCGGCGTGACCGACCTCCTGGACGACTACCCGTCCACGGAACCGGTCCAGCTGGGAACGCTGGTGAAGTTCCCGGACGGCTGGGAGGCGAACCATGCGGTGCTGGCAAGACTGGCGGAACACCGGGTGAGCTGGCGGCCCTGATCAGCGGGCGCTCCTCCGCACGCCGCCCCTCGCCGGACGGAGTCCGGCACTCCGCCGGAGGCGGCCGATGAATACAGCCCGGACGGCTGGGAGGCGAACCACGCGGTGCTGGCAAGACCGGCCGAACACCGGGTGAGCCGGCGGCCCTGAGCCGGGGCCGCCGGCCGGCTGATGTGAGCCGTCGTGGTGGTCTTGCGCGGGCACGAGACAATGGACGGTGGCCCGGTCACATGACAGGGCGCCCGCGACGTACGTACGAGGAGGAGAAGACATGGCGGAGCCCACGCCGCGTCGGAACGAACCGCGGCTACGCCCCGCGCCCCTGCTCTTCGAGCCCGCCGAGGCGGCCGCCGATCCGGAGCACTTCTTCGACCTGGAGTCGATCGACGACCCGCACGCGCTGCTGGCCCGCTCCACGGAGCTGGCGCAGGCGTTCCGCGCGGCGGCGGACCGGGCGGTGGAGTACCAGGCGATGGCGGCGGCGCAGCTCGCGGATCCGCGGCGGTTCGACCGGCTGACGGCCGCGGACATCGCGGAGCGGGCCGAGTGGACCGAGGACTATGCCAAGAAGATGGTCGAGTACGGGCAGCGCCTGATGCGCGGCGCGGAGGGCGGCGGCGGCCCCGACCCGGTCTGAGGCGAGGGGGACCTGCCCTCTCCCCAACCACCCATGTCGGCATATGCCAGGCGGGCAAGATACTCCGCCCCACCCTCCCCTGTCCCGATTTCCGGCAACTCTCAGAAACGGAACGCTCACGCCCGGTAGATCTTGATGCCATGAGCACCGAACCCGACCAGCCCTTCTCCGACCGTTGCGACGTCCACGGAGTCACCCGGGACGGCGCGATCTGGCTCGCCTCGGCAGGAACGTATCCGCGCAGCACGCTCGCCCTCTGGGAAGAGCGGCCCGACGCACCCGTCGTCTTACCGTGCGGTTCCGTCTTCGACGTCGTCAGCGTGCCCGCGGTCTTCGGACGCCGCATGCTCGACCGGCTGTGGGAGGAGGGGCCGGGATCGGGGCCGGTGGCGGTGTTCCGGGGCCGGACGCTGTTGTTCGCCGCGCCGGGTACGGCGCAGCGGTTGCCGTCGCTGCTGCGCTGGGAGGAGTTCGGCCGCACGGGCGCGATCCCGTCCCTGCTGTGCCACGGCAACGGCGACGCGGTGACCGTGCCGGCGCCGCTGGCCGGCGCGCCCGCCTCCCGTTGGCTGGTCGCCCCGGACACCCGTCACCCGTGGCTGCCAGGCCCCGAAATCGTGCTCTGGGCGGCCGTCCGAGCGGCCCGCTCAGCCGTGCGGATATCGATTTTTCCTCCCGCCGATCAGGATGCTAAGGTCTACGACGTCAGCAGGCGCCGCTAGCTCAGTTGGTTAGAGCAGCTGACTCTTAATCAGCGGGTCCGGGGTTCGAGTCCCTGGCGGCGCACAGACACCGAGGGCCTCTCGCAAACGCGAGGGGCCTTCGTCGTCAGTACAAGTTCTCTCCGGCTCCGCGCGGGCTGCTGGGGGTCCGGGGGTTATCCCCCGGGAGATGCAGCATCAGCGGGTCCGGGGTTCGAGTCCCTGGCGGCGCACAGACAGTGAAAGCCCCTCGCAATTGCGAGGGGCTTTTCGCATGCTCGGCGCTACCCCACCGAGATCCTGACCGTCCAAGCCCCCGAAGCCGTCCTCCCCTCCACCGCCACCCGTACCTTTCCGCCCCGTGCCGTGCCGCCCGGGACGGTGAAGTTCTCGCCCAGGGCGACCGGGGCGTCGGCGAGCGGGGGGTAGACCGAGTTCTCCCAGCAGGCCTCGGTGCGCGGGTGGGCGTCGATGACCTGGATGGGGCCGTCGCCGGACTGGGCGCCGCTGCTGATGCGGTAGACGAGGACGCCGGACCGGCACACGGCGGTGTCGTTGCCGACCGGACCGCGCGCCTCGAAGGCGAGCGCGCTGTCGGGGCCGGTGCGCACCACCGCGAGCTTGGTGCCGCGTCCGAGGCCGAAGGCCGGCGAACCGGCCGCGCCCGTCACCGGCAGCCCCGGCCCGGCGCCGAGCGGTTCGAGGGTCAGCCGGGTGGTGCCCTGTCCTCGCGCGCACACCACCTGGCGCGGCTCCAGCCAGCCCAGCTTCCACTTGTGCCAGCCGAAGAGGTCGGGCGCCATGCCGAACTGGCTGCCCATCAGGTCCCAGTCCCCCACGTACGTGTCCCAGTCGCCCTTGCCGTCGACCGGCCGGTGGTAGAGGTCCGGCAGATCGAAGACGTGCCCGGTCTCGTGGGCCAGCACCAGCCGGTCCGGCGGATGCTTCTCGAAGACCGTGACGACCCGCCGGATGTCCGTGCCGTCGGCCCGCAGCGGGGTGTCCATGTTGACGACCTTCGTGGCGTCCGAGTCCACGCCGGGCGCGTCCGGGTCGGCGACGAAGTACACGACGTCATACCGGGAGAAATCGACCTCGGGGTCGGCGGCCGCGAGCGCGTCGCGCAGATAGGCGGCGCGGTCCGCGGCGTGCCAGTCGCGCTGTATGGCGTACGCCGTGGACGGCCGCGGCATCCGGATCCAGTGGTTCAGCGGGTGCGGGTCGAGCGAGAACCGGCCGTAGGAGGCGCGCTCGAAGAAGCGGCTGGTGGCCGGGAAGTGGTCGGCGGCGAGCTGGGCCGGCGTGGTGCGCGGGGCCGCGTCGGGAAAGGAGAGGAAGACCATCACGGCGTCCAGCCGGCGGGCGGGTCGCGGGTATGCCGCGTTCCAGGTGTCGACGCCCTCCGAGTGGTGGGCGTCGGTGCGCTGGAGGGCGCACGGGGCCGCCGAGAACGGTTCGGCGACCGAGGGCCCGGTGAAGAGCGAGGTCGCCGCGAGTGCCGAGAGGGTGGTGAACACCGCGGCGGTGCTGCGCAGTCGGGGCCGGGGGAACTGACGCGGCAACTGAACCTCCGGGAGCGGATCACGGGACACCGCACCCAGCCTCTTGGAGATTGTCGTACTACGCCCTGTTTGTCTGCACCAGAAGAGTGAGTCAGCCGAAAGACCGTCAGAGACGACACCCCGAACCGCTCACGGAACGTCACAACTGGTCGGAGGCCAGATGAACACGTCCAGGTGCGGGCAGAAACGATCTGTCAGAACGGTCGCCCGATCCTGGACACTGGACAGTGGCTGGAAGGCCCTTGGGTCTGCCTCTATGATCGGCACACTTTCCTGCACGGACAGAGATCGAATGCACTGCGGGAGCGAGCGGTGAGCGGAACGTCCGAAGGGCCGGCGCCCGCGGCAGACCTCGATCGGTCCGCCGTCACAGAGAGTGACACCATCTATCGGTCCGTCTTCAGGACCTCTTCCCTCGCGATGGCCGTCGTCGACCGCGAGGGTCTCGTCGTCAGCGCCAACGACGGTTTCGGCGCCCTGTTCGGCAGCGCGCCCGACGCGTTGACCGGCCGGGTCGCCGCCGACCTCGTCGACCTGGCGTCCGACGCGCGCACCTGGCACGCCTACCGCGAGGTGCTGCGCGGCCGGGAGGCCAGACTGCGCTGCACCCGCCGGCTGAAGCGGCCGAACGGCGAATCGGTGTGGGCGCAGATCGCCGTCGCACCCCTGGCCGCGCCCGGGGAGGGCATCCTGCTGTCGGTCGCCGACATCAGCGCCCAGCACGAACTCCAGGACCGGCTGCGGCACTTGCAGATGCACGACCCGGTGACCCGGCTGCCCAACCGCACCCTGTTCTTCGAGCGCCTGACGGCCGCGCTGGACGCGGAGTCCTACGCCGACGGCGGCACCGGGCGGATCGGGCTGTGCTACCTGGACCTGGACGGCTTCAAGGCCGTCAACGACACGCTCGGCCACCGCGTCGGCGACCGGCTGCTGTCCGCCGTGGCCGAACGCCTCACGCGCTGCGCCGACGAGGTCGGTCAGGGCCGGGCGGGCGCCACGCTGGTGGCCCGGCTCGGCGGTGACGAGTTCGCGCTCCTCGTGGAGGACTCGACCGGCACCGAGCAGCTGGCCGACCTCGCCGAGTCCGTCCTGGAGTCGGTCCAGGCCCCGTTCGACCTCGGCGGTCAGCGGGTGTCGGTGTCGGCGTCCATCGGCGTCGTCGAGCGGCTCGCGACGGGCACCACCGCGACCGCCCTGATGCAGGCCGCCGACACCACGCTGTACTGGGCGAAGGCCGACGGGAAGGCCCGCTGGACGCTCTTCGACCCGGAGCGCAACGCCCACCGGATGACCCGCCAGGCGCTCTCGTCCTCGCTGCGCCCGGCCGTCGAGCGGGGCGAGTTCGCGCTGGAGTACCAGCCGCTGGTGGGGATGGAGGACGGGCGGCTGCGCGGGGTGGAGGCGCTGGTCCGCTGGAACCACCCGCAGTTCGGCATGCTGACGCCGAATCGCTTCATCACACTGGCCGAGGAGGACGGCTCGATCGTGCAGCTCGGCCGCTGGGTGCTGGTCACCGCCTGCCGGCAGGCCCGCCGCTGGCAGCTGGAGCACCCGGACCAGCCGCCGCTGTTCGTCAGCGTCAACGTGGCGGTCCGGCAGGTCTGGGACTCCGACCTGGTCGCGGACGTGGCCAAGACCCTCGCGGACACCGGCCTCGCGCCGCACCTGCTCCAGCTGGAGCTGACCGAGTCGGCGGTGATGGGCTCGGCAGGCCGGCCCCTCCAGGTGCTCCAGGCCCTCAGCGACATGGGCGTCGGGATCGCCATCGACGACTTCGGCACCGGCTACTCGAACCTCGCCTACCTCAGCCGGCTGCCGGTGTCGGTGCTGAAGCTGGACGGCTCGTTCGTACGCGGTTTCCAGTACGAGAGCGACGGCACCACGGGCGCGCCCCCGAACCCCGCCGACGAGGTGATCGTGGAGGCGATGATCCAGCTCGCGCACCGGCTCGGGCTCACCGTCACCGCGGAGTGCGTGGAGACCTCGGCGCAGGCCTCGCGGCTGCGCCGGATCGGCTGCGACACCGGCCAGGGGTGGCTGTACTCACGGCCGGTGTCGCCGGATCGTATCTCCGAGCTGATCGGCCCCCGGACCCGCTCCGGGGATCAGGTGGTCGGCAACCCGTAGGCGTCCGCGATCAGTTCGTACGAACGCAGGCGCAGGTCGCCGTTGTGGGCGTGGGACGTGAGCATCAACTCGTCGGCGCCCGTGCGCTTCTGGAGGTCGTCGAGGCCGGCGCGGACCTCGTCGACGGTGCCGTGGATGACGTTGGCGTTCCAGGAGGTGATGAACTCCCGCTCCATCGGGCTGAATTCGTACGCCTCGGCCTCTTCCGGGGTGGGCACGAGTCCGGGGCGGCCGGTGCGCAGACGGACCATGTTGAGGGAGGCGGCCAGCACCTGGCGGCGGGCGTCCTTCTCGTCGTCGGTGGCGAGGGCGGAGACGCCGATGAGGGCGTAGGGGGCGTCCAGGACCGCGCTCGGGCGGAAGGACTCGCGGTAGAGGTCGAGCGCCGGGACGGTGTTCTGCGCGGAGAAGTGGTGCGCGAAGGCGAAGGGCAGGCCCAGCACGCCGGCCAGGCGGGCGCTGAAGCCGGAGGAGCCGAGCAGCCAGATCGGCGGGCGGTGCGGGGACTGTACGCCGCCGGGCGAGGTCGACTGGATCGGGCCGGGGACCGCGTGGATACGGCGGTAGGGGTGGCCGTCGGGGAAGTCGTCGTCCAGGAAGCGGGTCAGCTCCGCGAGCTGCTCGGGGAAGTCGTCGGCGCCTTCGTTGAGGCGTTCCGTGCGGCGCAGGGCGGCCGCGGTGGCGCCGTCCGTGCCGGGGGCGCGGCCCAGGCCCAGGTCGACGCGGCCGGGGGCCAGCGCCTCCAGCGTGCCGAACTGCTCCGCGATGACCAGCGGGGCGTGGTTGGGCAGCATGACGCCGCCCGAGCCGAGCCGGATGCGGTCGGTGTGGGCGGCGAGGTGGGCGAGGATCACGGCGGGCGACGAGGAGGCGACGCCGGGCATGGAGTGGTGCTCGGCGACCCAGTAGCGGTGGAAGCCGCGTGACTCCGCGAGGCGGGAGATCTCGACGCTGGTCTTCAGGGCTTCCGTGGCGGTGCGGCCCGCGCCGACGGTGACCAGGTCCAGTACGGAGAGGGGTACGGGGGCGGTGCCCTGTGCGGTGCCCCGGATCTCGTCTGCCGTCACGGTGAGTGCCTCCTGGTTTTGGGCGTGCCTGTACTTCCCGGCCTAACAGGAGGCACTCTCCGCTTTATTCCCTGGGGCTGCGCCCCAGACCCCGCTTCGGCCTGGACGGCCTCGTCCTCAAACGCCGGACGGGCTAAAAGATGCCTGCACCAGGGGCTCGCGCGTGAAGAGGGTCCCGAGCCTCGGTGCGTTCACCCTGCGGTCCGCCAGGCGTAGGCCCTCCCAGACCGTGACCTGGTTCGCGGTGAGGACGGGCTTGCCGAACTCCCGTTCCAGGGTCTCGATGTGGGCGGCGGTGTGCAGGGCCGTGTCCGGGAGGAGGATCGCCTCCGCGTCCGGGGAGTCCGCCTCGCGGGCCAGCGCGAGGACCTCCTTCTCGTCCCAGGTGCCGACCTCGGCGGCCGTGACGATGCCGGCGCCGCGGACGCCGGTCACCTCCGCGCCGCCGGCCCGCAGGAACTCCGCGAAGAGTTCGGCCACGTCGTCCGGGTAGGTCGCGCCGACGGCGACCCGGCGCAGGCCCAGCTCCTGGAGCGCGTGCACGAAGGCGAAGGACGTCGAGGAGGCCGGCAGACCCGCCGTGCGGGCGAGGGCGCGGACCTGCTCGTGGGCGCCCTCCCAGCCGTACACGAAGCTGCCGCTGGTGCAGGCCCAGACCACCGAGTCCGCGCCCGCCATCCGCAGCTCGCCGACGCCCGCCGCGAGCCGGTCGGCCGAGCCCATCTCCAGCAGCGCGTCCACCCGGTGCGCGTCCTCGCCGATGTCGGTGTGGACGACGTCCAGGCGGATGTCGCTGCCGAGCAACTGCTCGATGCGCGGATAGTCGTCCTCGGCGGAGTGGCCGGGGTAGAGGAATCCGAGTGACGTCATGGTGAGCCTTCCTGCTGCTGTTCTTCGGCCGGCAGTACGGGGCCCGGGCGCGCCGCCGGATCGATCAGCGCTTGGTACGGGCCCACCGCCCGGGTACCCAGTCGGCGCAGCGCGGCCCACATCGTCACCTGGTTGGCCGAGATCACCGGTATGCGCAGTTCCGCCTCCAGTTGGGGGATGACGTCGTAGGTCGGGAGGTTGGTGCAGCTGATGAACAGGGCGTCGGCGTCGCCGCGGACGGCCGTGCGGGCCATGTCGGCCACCTCGCGGTACGGGACCTTCCAGATGTGCCGGGTCAGGCCCATGAAGGAGCAGCCGGCGACCGTGACGCCCGCCTCGGCCACGTACTCCTCCAGGGCCCGTGTGACCGACACCGTGTACGGGGTCACCAGGGCCACCCGGCGGGCGCCGAGCTCGGTCAGCGCTTCCAGGAGCGCGCCCGAGGTGGTGATCGAGGGGACCGCGCCGGCCCGGGTCATCGCCTCGCACATCGCCCGCTCGCCGGCGATCCCGCCGACGAAGCTGCCGGAGGTGCAGGCGTAGCCGACCACCTCCGGGGAGATCGCGGTCAGGGTGCGGACCGCGTCCTCCAGGGTCTCGTGCTCGCTCACCAGGCGGGCCAGATCCAGGCTCACCTCGACCGGCACGTACGGCGTGCGGGTCAGGTGCAGGGAGACCTCGTCCGGGACCCAGCGCCACAGCTCGCGGTCCAGAGCGAAGTCGAACGGGGCAACGACGCCGACGCCACGCTGCGGGCGAGGTCCACCGAGAAAGGAGACGTCCATGACGGGCACCGCCCTCACAGTACGAAACAGGGTGAGCAACGGACCGTACGAACGCCCGTGTTGACGAAGGTAGGTTCGGGTGCGAGCGTGGTCAAACCCCGCATGTCAGACGGCTGCCGAGACCCACCCGCACGCAGAAACGGCCCCCATGACCGCACCCGCTCCCCTGTCCCGGACCACCCTTCTCGTGCTGGACGCCGAACCGCTTCCCCGGCTCGGCAGTCTCACCGGACGCGCCAGCGTCGAGCATGCCGACGAGTCGACGCTCGCCGAGCGACTGCCGTACGCCGACGTCCTGTTGGTGTGGGACTTCGCCTCGCGCGTGGTGCGGTCCGCGTGGCCCGGCGAGGGGCCGAGGCCCCGCTGGGTGCACACGGCGAGCGCGGGCGTGGACCACCTGATGTGTCCCGAACTCGCCGCGTCCGACACGGTGGTGACCAACGCGCGGGGCGTCTTCGATCAGCCGATCGCCGAGTACGTCGCCGCGCTCGTCCTCGGCATGGCCAAGGATCTGCCGCGGACCCTGGAGTTCCAGCGGGAGCGGACCTGGCGGCACCGGGAGACGCAGCGGGTGGCGGGCACGCGTGCGTGCGTGGTGGGGTCCGGGCCGATCGGGCGGACCATCGCCCGCACGCTCAAGGCGCTCGACATCACCACGGCGCTGGTCGGCCGCACCCCGCACACCGGTATCCACGGCCCCGACGACCTGGACCGGCTGATCGCCCGCGCCGACTGGGTGATCGCCGCCGCACCGCTCACCGAGCAGACGCGGGGCATGTTCGACGAGCGCCGTTTCGGGGTGATGCAGCCGTCCGCGCGGTTCATCAACGTCGGGCGCGGGCCGCTGGTCGTCGAGGAGGCGCTCGCCCAGGCGCTCGCCAAGCGCTGGATCGCGGGCGCCGCGCTCGACGTCTTCGAGCACGAACCCCTCACCCCCGACAGCCCGTTGTGGCAGGTGCCCGGCCTGATCGTGTCCCCGCACATGAGCGGCGACACGGTCGGCTGGCGGGACGAACTGGGCCGGCAGTTCGTGGAGTTGTACGACCGCTGGGAGGCCGGACGGCCTCTGTTGAACGTGGTCGACAAGAACCGCGGGTATGTACCAGGACGTTGAGCACACGGGTGGTTGACCACCCGGACGCCGAACACCCGGACGCTGGAGGGCAGATGACGGACCTCGCCGAGCTGACCGCCGCACAACTCCTCGACGGCTACCGCAAGGGCGAGTTCAGCCCCGAGGAAGCCACCCGCGCGACCCTGGAACGGGCCGAGCGGATCCAGCCCGAAGTGAACGCGTTCGTGCGCCTGTTGGCCGACGAGGCCATCGCCCAGGCCCGGGAGTCGACGGGACGGTGGCGGCGCGGCGAACCGTCCGGCCTGCTCGACGGCGTGCCGGTCACGGTGAAGGACATCCTGCTGCTGCGCGGCTCACCCACCCTGCGCGGCTCCAGGACGATCTCGGAGAACGGCAGTTGGGACGAGGACGCGCCCTCGGTGGCCCGGCTGCGCGAGCACGGCGCCGTCTTCCTCGGCAAGACGACGACACCCGAGTTCGGCTGGAAGGGCGTCACGGACTCACCGGCGTCCGGGGTGACCTGCAATCCCTACGACCGCACGCGCACCGCGGGCGGCTCCAGCGGCGGCGCGGCGGCGGCCGTGGCCCTCGGGGCGGGCCCCCTCGCGCTCGGCACCGACGGCGGCGGCAGTGTCCGTATCCCGGCCGCCTTCTGCGGGATCTTCGCGCTGAAGCCGACCTACGGCCGGGTGCCGCTGTACCCGGCGAGCGCGTTCGGCACGCTGTCGCACGTGGGGCCGATGACCCGGGACGTGGCGGACGCGGCGCTGATGCTGGACGTCATCGGGGTGCCGGACGCCCGCGACTGGTCGGCGCTCGGCCCGCCGCCGGGGTCGTTCGCGGCGGGGCTCGGCGCGGGGGTGCGGGGGCTCAGGGTCGCGTACTCGCCGACGCTGGGCGGGCAGGTGGCGGTGCGGCCCGCGGTCGCCGCGGCGGTCCGGCAGGCGGTGCAGGGGCTGGCCGGGCTCGGCGCGTACGTCGAGGAGGCCGACCCCGACTTCGCCGATCCGGTGGACGCCTTCCACGCCCTGTGGTTCGCGGGGGCGGCCCGGGTGACCCAGCGACTGGGGCCGCAGCAGCGGGAGTTGCTGGACCCCGGGCTCCGGGACATCTGCCGGACCGGCACCCGCCTTTCCGCGCTCGACTATCTCGCCGCGGTGGACGTCCGGATGGAGCTCGGCCGCCGGATGGGCCGCTTCCACGAGTCCTACGACCTCCTCGTCACGCCGACGCTGCCGATCACGGCGTTCGAGGCCGGCGTCGAGGTGCCGAAGGGCTCCGGGCTGCGCCGCTGGACGGGGTGGACGCCGTTCACGTACCCCTTCAACATGACCCAGCAGCCGGCGGCGACCGTGCCGGTCGGCACGGACGGCGCCGGGCTGCCGGTCGGACTGCAGATCGTGGCCGCGCGGCACCGGGACGACCTGGTGCTGCGCGCGGCGCACGCGCTGTACGAGGCGGGGATCGCCGCGCCCGTCCCGGCCGGTCTCACAACCGCCGGAAGCTGAGCGTCTCCCCCGCCGCCCCGGTCCGCCACAGGTCGTTGCAGCCCTCGGCCAGCTCTTCGAGGCCCTCGACGACCTGGCCCCAGACGATGCCGGGCACCCAGCCCACATCGCCGTTCAGGAGCAGGTTGTTGCGCTCGTAGAACAGGGCCAGGTCGACCACCGTCGTACCGGCGCGGACCTCGCGGTCATAGCCGTAGGCCTTGGTGCCGAGTTCCGATCCGGCGAAGGAGAAATAACAGAGATCTCCGGGAATCGGGGTAACTGTCGGATTTTCCAGGGGCGGCTCCGATTCCGCGAACGGCGGGAACAGGGCGTAGATCTCGTTGCGCGCGTATTTGGCGTGATAGACGTCACTGCCGAGTGGCAGGGCGTCCCATACCGCGGCGCAGGTGAGAGGGGCGCGGTCGTCCAGCAGTTTCGCCCTGCCGGTGATTCCGCGTTTGACCAGGGAGACTTCTATGTAGCGGTCGGTCATGTCATCCATGGTGCATACATCGCATCGTCTCGGGTAGCCGCGCCGCCATGGCTCCACCACTTCGGAACGACAGAGGCACAAACAAGCCAGGCCCATCCGGCGCCACCGCCGGGACCAGCCGCCGATCGCTGCTCGCGGGGGTGGCGGCGCTCGGTGCGCTGGGGGCCGCGGGCTGCACGCGCGTGGCCACGGCGTCGACCACGGACGGCGGTGACCTGCTCGACCGGCTCAAGGCGGCGGGTGTCGTACGGCTGGGAATCGCCGGTGAGATCCCGTTCGGCTACATCGACAAGGACGGCGAACTGACCGGTGAGGCGCCGGAACTCGCCCGGGTCATTTTCAAACGGCTCGGGGTGGACAAGGTGCAGCCCGTGCCGACCGAGTTCGGCTCGCTGATCCCCGGCCTGAATTCACAGCAGTTCGACGTCGTGGCGGCCGGGATGTATGTCAACGCGGAACGCTGCGAACAGGTGATCTTCGCCGATCCCGACTATCAGATGCTCGATTCCTTCATCGTGCGCAAGGGAAATCCCAAAGGTCTTCACAACTACAAGGACATCGTCGCGAAGAAGGCCAAGTTCGCGACGGGGACCGGTTATGCGGAGATCCAGTACGCCGTCGAGGCGGGGTACAAGGAGAGCGACATTCTGATCGTGCCGGACCAGGTCGCGGGGTTGAACGCGGTCGAGGCCGGACGCGTCGACGCCTTCGCCGGTACGGCGCTGACCACCCGCGAAGTGGTGAAGAAGTCGGGCAAGGCCGAGGCCACGGAGGCCTTCGCGCCGCTCGTCGACGGCAAACCCCATGTCGACGGGGGCGCGTTCGCGTTCCGGCCCACCGAGACGAAGCTGCGCGACGCGTTCAACGTGGAGCTGCGCGCGATGAAGAAGAGCGGCGAACTCTTCCGCGTGCTGCGGCCGTTCGGGTTCACCAAGGCCGAGATGACCGACCTGACCGCGAAGGAGCTGTGCGGGGAAGGGGCGAGCGGATGACCTCGGGACTGTGGGACCTCGTACTCAAGGGCGTCTGGACCACGATCCAACTCCTCGTGTTCAGCGCCCTGTTGGCGGCCGCCGTCAGCTTCGTGGCCGGTGTCGCGCGCACCCACCGCCGGTGGATCGTCCGCTTCCTGGCGGGCGTCTACACCGAGGTGTTCCGCGGGACCTCGGCGCTGGTCATGATCTTCTGGGTGTTCTTCGTGCTGCCCCCGGCCTTCGGCTGGCAGCTGGTGCCGATGTGGGCGGGCACGCTGGCGCTCGGGCTGACCTACGGTGCCTACGGCTCCGAGATCGTGCGGGGTGCGCTGAAGGCGGTCGACCCGGCGCAGCAGGAGGGCGGGATCGCGCTCAGCTTCACGCCCTGGCAGCGGATGCGGCTGATCCTGCTGCCGCAGGCGGTGCCGGAGATGATCCCGCCGTTCTCCAACCTGCTGATCGAACTGCTCAAGGGCACCGCGCTGGTGTCCGTCATGGGCATGGGCGATCTCGCCTTCAGCGGCAACCTGGTGCGGCTCGCGCTCCAGGAGAGCGCCGAGATCTACACGTATCTGCTGCTCATCTACTTCGTGATCGCCTTCCTGCTGACGCGGGTGATGCGCGGTCTGGAGAAGAAGCTCAAGGCCGGTGTCGGCAAGGCCCCGCAGCGCGGGCCGGTCGCGGGTGAGCTCCAGCGGGCCGAGACGAGCGGGGTCGGAGGTGGTGTCGCGTGAAGTGGGACTGGAACGCGGTGGGCGACTTCATGCCGCACTTCTGGGACGGCCTGGTCGTCACCCTTCAGGCGCTCGCGCTCGGTTCGCTGATCTCGTTCGCGCTGGGCCTGGTCTGGGCGCTGCTGATGCGGACGCCGACGCGCTGGGTGCGCTGGCCGGTCGGGGTGGTCACGGAGTTCGTGCGCAACACCCCGCTGCTGGTGCAGCTGTTCTTCCTCTTCTACGTGCTGCCCGAGTGGGGTCTGACCTTCTCGGCGCTGACCACCGGTGTCTTCGCGATCGGGCTGCACTACTCGACGTACACGATGCAGGTCTACCGGGCCGGCATCGAGGCGGTGCCGGCCGGTCAGTGGGAGGCGGCGACGGCGCTGAACCTGCCGCGGGTGCGGACCTGGCAGGTGGTGATCCTGCCGCAGGCGATCCGGCGGGTGGTGCCCGCGCTCGGCAACTACGTGATCGCGATGCTCAAGGACACGCCGATGCTGATGGCGATCACCGTGCTGGAGATGCTCGGCCAGGCGCGGCTGTACTCCCAGGAGCACTTCCAGTTCACCGAGCCCCTGACGGTGATCGGCGTCGCCTTCATCGTCATCTCCTACCTGGCCTCCCTTCTTCTGCGAGCTCTGGAGCGACGTCTTGTCCACTGACGCCCCCCTCATGAAAGATCCCGACTCCCACGCCAACCCGCCGGTGGACGGCAGCGAGCTGATCAGGTTCGACTCGGTCACCAAGCGGTTCGGCTCCAACACGGTCCTGGACCAGCTCGACTTCTCGGTCGAGTCCGGCAAGCACGTCACGCTGATCGGTCCGTCGGGCTCCGGCAAGACCACGATCCTGCGCATGCTGATGACGCTGACCAAGCCCGACGAGGGCACGATCACCGTCGCCGGCGAGAAGCTGTTCCCCTCGTCCGAGAAGCAGCTCCGCGAGCTGCGCAAGAACATCGGGATGGTGTTCCAGCAGTTCAACCTGTTCCCGAACATGAGCGCGCTGCGCAACATCACCGAGGCGCCGGTGACGGTCCTCGGCCTGTCCAAGGAGGAGGCGGAGCAGCGGGCCCGCGAACTGCTGGACCTGGTGGGTCTCGCCGACAAGGCGGACGCCCGCCCGACCCAGCTCTCCGGCGGCCAGCAGCAACGCGTCGCGATCGCCCGGGCGTTGGCGATGCGTCCGCAGGTGCTGCTCCTGGACGAGGTGACGTCCGCGCTCGACCCGGAGCTGGTGGCCGGCGTCCTGGATCTGCTCCGGGACATCGCCCGCACCACCGACATCACGATGCTCTGTGTGACCCACGAGATGAACTTCGCCCGGGACATCTCGGACCAGGTGCTGATGTTCGACGCGGGCCGGATCATCGAGGCGGGCCCGCCGGAACGGATCTTCAGCGAGCCGGAACAGGACCGGACCCGGGAATTTCTGAGCGCGGTGCTGTGACCTCGGATATTGAATGACGTTCAATCTGCGAGGTCCAGGCGGTGGATCAGGACAAGGGCATATGCCAGAGTGCCTTCGTCCCTGTTGAGAGGGGTGCGGGCGGGGTCGGAATCTCGTCAACACCCGCTCACAACAAGCCTCTTGGCGGTTATCGTGGAGAGGATTCGCTGTCCGGTTACGGTCCAGTAGCAGTGCGAACAAGCGAGCGCAGGGGGATTCACCGTGGCGCTGAAGCACGAGCCGACCGCGCCGTACCACTCGGCCCAGGACGCGCTGCGCGTCCTGGAGACGGTGGCGCGGCACACCTCCGGAGTCACCGACACCGAGCTCGCCCGCCACACCGGCCTCGACCCCGAGCGGCTGACCGCCCTGCTGCGGATGCTGCGCCGCGAGGGGTACGTGGAGCAGACCACCGACGGGGCGTACGTCACCGGCGACGCCCTCACCAAGCTCGGCTCCACCGACGGCCGCGAACAGGCGCTGCGCGAGCGGCTCCAGCGCACCCTGGACCGGCTGCGCGACTCGGTGGGCGCGGCGGTGTACCTCAGCCGGTACGTCGACGGGGAGGTCCGCATCTCCCAGTACGCCGACGGTCCTACGACCCCGGTGGTGCACGAGTGGGTCGACTTCCGTTCCTCGGCGCACGCCACCGCGATCGGCAAGAGCCTGCTGGGTCAGCTCGACCACAACAGCCGCCGCGAGCACCTTTCCCGGCACAAGATGGCCCGCCTCACCTCGCGCACCATCACCAGCGACAAGCTCCTGCTCTCCCGCCTCGAGACCCAGCCGCCGACGGTCCCCCACCTCGACCTCCAGGAGTACGCGGTGGGCACGGTCTGCGCGGCCGTCCCGATCACGGCCGGCTCCGCGGTGGGCTGCCTGGCCCTGTCCCTCCCCGTGGAGCACGCCCACCGCCTGCGCCAGGCGGCCGACACCCTCAACCGGAGCGCGACCCCCCTCCTCCTGTCCCTGGCGATCTGACCCACCTCACGTGGTCCGAAGCACCCCTCCGCACCAGGTAGTATTTTCCTGTCGCCGACCGCGAGACACAGATCCAGCGGTCGGCGTGAGTCATGCGCCGCTAGCTCAGTTGGTTAGAGCAGCTGACTCTTAATCAGCGGGTCCGGGGTTCGAGTCCCTGGCGGCGCACAGATCGAAGGCCTCTCGCGGTTGCGGGGGGCCTTCGTCGTCCTCCTCGGTCAGGCGGCGGTAGGACGGTTCGCCCGGTGGGCGCCACCAGACCGGGTCCGTGCAGTGGATGCCCTCCCGCCGTAACCGTGCCCGGTGGATCTTGTTCGTGGCTGTGATCGGCATCCGCTCCACCACGCGTACGAACCGGGGTGCCATCTTCGTGCCCAGATCGGGTTGCGCCAGCAGGAACTTCGCGAAGTCGAGCGGGTCGAACCTGCCGGCGACGGCCGCCATGACCTGGTCGCCGGTGACCGGGTCCGGCACCGCATACACGGCGACCGCGTCGGCGCCCTCGTAGCGGGCGAGGATGTTCTCGATCATCGCGGCGGCCAGGTTCTCGCTGTCGACGCGGAGGCGGTCGTCGGCGCGGCCCGCGAAGTAGAGGTAGTCCTCGCGGTCGCGGTAGAAGAGGTCGCCGGTCCAGTACCAACCCTCACGGCGCCGTTCCGCGTCCGCCTCCGGGTTGCGCCAGTAGCCCTCGAAGGGGTTGGGGGCACGGTTCACCAACTCCCCTATCGCCTCTTCCCCGTTGAGCAGTCGGCCGGATGGGGAGAAGGCCGCCGGTGGGCACTCCGCCCGCGTCTCCGGATCGAGTACGGCGAGCCCAGGTGCCGCCCGGCCCACCGCCCCGGTCGGCGTTCCCGGGGACCACTGCACCGCCGCGCCGCCCTCCGAGGACCCGTATCCCTCCACCAGCCGTACGCCGAAGCGCCGTTCGAAGGCCGCCGCGTCCACCGCTCCCGCCTCCGTGCCGAAACCGAGGCGGAGCGGGTTGTCGCGGTCGTCGGGGCGCTCCTCGGTGGCCAGGACGTACTGCACGGCCCGGCCCACGTACGTGAAGTACGTCGCCCGGTAGCGGCGTACGTCCGCCAGGAAACCGGAGGCCGAGAAGCGGCGCCTGAGCGCCACGCCCGCACCGGCCACCAGCGCGGGCGCCCAGTCGGCGATCACCGCGTTGCCGTGGAACATCGGCATGCAGATGTAGTGCACATCGCCTTGGCCCACCCCGAACTGGGTGACCAGGGAACGCCCGGCCGCGGCCAGCCTGCCCTGCGTGCAGATCGCCGCCTTCGGGGCGCCCGTGGAGCCGGAGGTGAAGTAGAGGAGGAGGCGGTCCGCGGGGGTCGCGCGGGAGGCGTCCGGCTCGGATTCCGTATACGACGCGAGCAGTGCCTCGTACTCCTCCGTGTCCGTCAACAGGATCCGCACGCCCGGGAGTTCGAGGTCGGCGAGGAGCGGGAGGTGGGCTCGTTCGGTGAGCAGGACGCGGCACTCGGTGTGCAGGATGTCGCGGGCGAGTTCGGGGCCGCGACGGGTGGGGTTGATGCCCGCCAGGGCCGCCCCGGCGAGGGCGGCGGCGCTCAACCACAGGGGGTATTCAGGGGTGTTGTCGAGGAGCACGCCCACGTGGGGCTCGGCGCCGGCCGGCAGGAGGTCCGCCAGCAGGGCCGCGCGGGCCGCGGCACCGGCGGCCACCTCGTGGTGGGTGAGGACCAGGTCCTCGCACCACAGCCCGGGGCGGTGGTCACCCCAACGTGCCTGTACGAGTTCGGCGACGGTACGCCCGGTCGGCCTTGTCGACTCCATGAGGGCGCACGGTAGTTGACGTACCGTCAGATGTGGAGACTACGGCTGGAGGAAGTCGCCCGCCAGGTCGAAGGCCTCGTGGACGCCGATCATGAAGGCGATGCAGAAGGCGGCCATCACGCCGAGGAACGCCAGCAGGCAGCCCGTGCCCGCCGCGAGTCTGCCGCGCGCCGGGGTCTTCGCCGTGGCCCGGTCGGGGCGGTCCGCCGCGTAGCGCACGGTGACGATGTCGCCCTCCAGGATCGTGCCCGGTCCGCCGCCCTCCTCGAAGCGGACGACGCGGCCCTCACGGGTCATGAACTCGTAGACGTGGTGGAGGGTCGTGTGCACCATGCTGTCGCCGCCGCCGCTGGTCGTCGCGTACGTCCGCAGACAGCGGGCCTCGGCCGTGAGGCCGCTGGTCCAGGCGCGGTCGACCTGCCGGGCGCGGCGGACCACCGCGGTGGCGCCCAGGAGCGCGACGGCGAGCATGAGCGACGGCACGATGTAGAAGAACGCTTCCATGGGGTCCCCCGAACTCCCTGCACAGCCGATACGGCCGGTGTGCAGGGAACGTACCCCCAGGTCGGGCAGTGTTCGCTCAAGAAATGCTCAGAGATCGGACATGACTTCGGCGATGTCCGCGGACACCGTTCAGTGCGGGTCGCCCAGGAAGGGGAAGTCGGACCGGAGGTCGTCGTGCGGGCTCAGTCCGTCGGGCGGCACCGTGCCCTGGGTCAGCTGGGCGATCCCCAGGTTGATGACGTCGTCGGTGAGGTTGCGGCCGTTCGGGAAGCCCGCGGCGCTCGTGGGGTCGTACGTCAGAAGGTCGGGGAGCAGACCCTCGGCGAGGGCTGTCGCCTCGTCCTTGGCGTAGCCGCTGTGCTCGAAGATGTGGGCGAACTTGTCGAGGAAGAGGTCCCGGTCCTTGGACGGTTCCTGCTGGTTCCAGACCCGCTTGTCGTCGTCGCTGTGGTTGAAGTTGTTGTCGATGCCGGGCCGGCCCGCCCGGTCGCCCTGCACCAGTCGGCCGTCGTGCGGCACCAGGACCCGGGCCCAGACGCCGACCTGCGGGTTCGGGCCGAGCACGCTGCTGGGGACCTCCAGCACGATGCCGAAGACGTTCTTGTCGTCGAAGAAGTCCTTGCCGGTCCACTGGAAGTTGTTGCCGGCGCCGATCGGGTCGGCGAAGAACGGGTCGCTGCGCAGCCCGGCGAAGAACCTGAAGTCGCCGGCCGTGACGACCTGCGGCTCGGCGCCGAAGGTGACGGGGGCGTCCGAGACGATCGTCTCGCCGGCCTCGACGTCGGCCGCGGCGTCCCGGCCGGTGGCCTGCTGCACGCTCGCGCTCTGCGTGGCGCCCTCGACCGGCGAGAAGCGCACCCGGAAGGCGAGGTCGTTCACCGCGTCGCCGTCGTTGTCCACGCCGAACTCGTAGACCGACTCCGAGTCGACGGCGTCCTCGGTCACCGGCGAGTGCGGGTTGATGTTCATCACGAGGACCGTCTTGTCCGCGTCGTTCGGATTCTGGAACACGTAGACGTCGGTGATGTGGCTGCGGGGGTCCATGCTCGTGGGACTGATGCCCAGGCCGGAGACGTGGTGCGCCATGACGGTGGTTCCTTTCGAGCAGCTGCGCCGATGGCCAGATTGTGTGCCACCGCCGACTCCCCGAACCACCGTCACCGCCGATGACTGCCCGTTCGGGCAATCGCCGCGGTCGTCACGGCCGGGGACCCGGCCGTGACTCCGCACACCTGTGGGACGACTCCGGTCAGAAGGTTCAGAAGGTGACGTCGGAGCAGGCGTAGAACGCGTTGGCCGTGTCGGCGATCGTCCATACGGCGACGATCACGTGGTGACCGCTCAGCCCGCTCGGCAGGGTGCCGCTGTGGGAGAGCGTGGACGGCGGGCGCTGGTTGTTGTACGGCACCGTCAGGAACGGTGTGGTGTTGAGGTCGGAGCGGGCCAGGTTGTGGTTCTGGTTCCAGCCCGACCTGGTGACGTAGTACTTGAAGTCGGTGGTGGCGTGCATGGCGGTGAACTGCCAGCGGAACGTGTAGCTCTGACCGCCCGTCACCCTGGTGGTGGGCCAGGCGCCACCCGAGGGGGTCCTCGACGAGCTGAGCTGGGAGAACCTGCTGACACCGCCGTTGCAGATCTGGCCGTCGGCCGGTCCGCCGCCCGGGAAGCCCTTGGGGCCCTCGACGCTCTGCGGCTCCCACTGGATGTCGCCGCAGTTGGTCACGGTGCCGTTCTGACAGAGCTTCTGCCTGCTGATGGGGAGGTCGGTGTAGCCGTGGCTGCTCGCACCGCCGGAGGAGAGCACGAGGGCTCCGGTGGTGGCGAGACCCACCGCGACTGCGGACACCTTGGTCTTTTTGCGCATGCTGCCGCTCCCTGGAGAACGTGGGGGAAGTTCCGTGAGGCGTGCAGGTCTAGACCAAGTCCCAGGTTATTGCCGTTAGTTGAACATGTCCATACCAATCGCAGAGGTCAATTCCGAAGGCGGTTCCAGGCCGTTCACCTGTGCCGGACAGCGGCGATCATCTGTGCCGGACGGAGGCGATCATCTGTGCCTGGCAGCGGCGATCACCGGCGCCGTTTCGGGGCACGTCACTGCCCCGTCTCGCCCCGTCCCGCGCAGAACGCCACCGTCAAGTCCTTGACCAGCGCCTTGCGTTCGTAGTCGTCCAGTTCGACCAGGCCCCGCATGGTCAGCCGGGTCACCGTGTCCTCCACCGAGTCGACGACCGAGGTCAGCACGGACGCCCGGTGCTGGGCGTCCAGCGCGGTGAGCCGGCGGCGGTGCATCGCGGCGGCCACCTCGGGGGCGTACTCGGTGCGCACGGGACGTACCGAGAACACCTCGAGGCCGACCGGCGCCGCGTCGGCCGTCACCAGCCGGGTCAGTGCCTCGGCCGCCGCGTCGCCCGCCCCTCGCGCGCCGCCCGGCGGCTCCACCGGCACCCGGGCCAGGGCCGCCTCCACGCACTCGCGCAGATACGTCTCGTGGTCCTCGACCCCGAGCGTGGCCCGCGCGGTGTCCCGCACCCGCCACACCACCAGGACGACCACCCGCAGCGCGACCCCGTTGCCGTCGGCCGCCTGCATCGGCTCGCTGCGCCAGTGCCGCAGCCGTACGTCGACCCGGCGGCGCAGCAGCAGCGGGTTGACCCACATCAGGCCGGTGCGCCGGACGGTCCCCCGGTAGCGGCCGAAAAGACCGAGCACCCAGGCCCGTCCGGTCCGCCCGCGGGCCAGTCCGCCGAAGCCGAACAGGGTGAGCGCCCCGGCTCCCGCGTACGCCGCCCACTGGAGGGGACCGAGCCCGGCCCCCGCGTACTCGGGCAGCCGCAGGGCCTGCGCGGCGAGCGGCGGCAGGACGCCGGCCCACCACGAGGCGGCCAGGCAGCCGGCCGCCCCGCAGCTCCCGGCGAGGACACCGAGCGTCGCGGGCAGTACGTGCGCCGGGCGCTCCGCCAGATCGGGGTCGACCTGCGGGGCGGGACGCGGCGCGACGGGCGCGGGGCGCCGGAAGCGCGGCTGCTCGCCGGTGCCCTGCCGGCGGCCCACGACGGCGGGCTTCAGCGGCACCGACACCGGGTCGGGCTCGTCACGGAACAGCAGGTGGACGGGGATCTCGGTGGTCGCCTCGTTCTGGATGAGCCGCGCGGCGCGGGCCTGCTGGCCCTCCGCGGGTCCCTCGGACTCGGGCGTGTGTGAAGTGGTCGTCGTACTCATGGGTGCCTCCAGCCTCCGCGCCAGATGCGTCACAACGGATGGGACAACGGGTGATCGGGACTGCGGGTGGTGAGGACTGCGGATGGTGAGGACCGCGGATGGTGAGGACCGCGAGTGCCGAGGACAACGGACGCTCGCTCAGGAGAAGAGCCGTCGCCAGGTCTCCGGGCCCGGGTAGCCGTCCGCCGCGCCGCCCCGCCAGCCCTGGGCTCGCTGGAACGCCTCGACGTTGCGTCGGTCCGCCTCGCCCCAGCGCGGCCCCGGTCCTGTCGTGTAGTACTTGCCGAACCCTTTCTTCACCAGCTGCTTCCCGAGCTGCGTGACGTAGCCGCTGCTCGCGCCGGGCCGGAACGCCGCCCGGCCCGGATAGGCGGGGACCCCGTGCGAGGAGGGTCCGTGCGAGGAAGGTCCGTGGGAGGTGGACCCGGTCGAGGAGGGCGTCCCGTGCGAGGAGGGCGTCCCGTGCGAGGAGGGCGCCGGCGGGCCCGCCGCCCCGGCCGTGATGTTCTTGCCCTTCCCGGTGACCAGCAGCTGCCAGGTCAGCGGTCCGGGCAGCCCGTCGGCGTCGGCGCCCCGCCAGCCCTGGGCCAGTTGGAAGGCCTGGGTGGCCCGCCGGTCCGCGTCCGACCAGCGCGGGCCGGGACCGGTCGCGTAGTAGCGCCCGGCACCGCGCGCGACGAGCATCGTGCCGAGCTGGGTGACGTACTTGTTGTTCGCGCCGGGACCGAAGGACCCCGCTCCTGGGTACAGCGTCGACTTGGCCGGGACGGTGGGTGTGATCGGGACGCCCGGGGCCTCCGCACCGGCGGTGTCCGGCGCGAGGCCCTTGTAGCGGTAGGCGACGTACTGGTCCGAGTGGCTCCAGTACGCGTAGGGGGTGGCCTGTCGGCGGGCCCGCGGGGGCGTCTGCTCGTAGGCGATGTAGTAGGTGTGCGTGTAGTCCGTCCAGCCGCCGAAAATGACGACGTGCGAGCCCTTTTCGGGGTTCGACGGATTGTGGAACAGGAGAATGTCGCCGGGCTGAAGATCCTCCTTGGGAATGCGGTCGCCGTACTGGTCGAGGCTGCCCGTCCATTCGTTTCCGGGCAGCGTCCAGGCCATCGAGACGAAGCCCGAACAGTCCTGGCGGTAACCGTCGGACCAATACGCGGTCATGCTGTACGGCACCTGGGCGGCGACCCAGGTCTTGGCCCGCCTGATGATCTCCGAGCGGGTGGTCGCGGGCGCCTTGACCGCGGCCGGCGGTCTGGCCGGGTGCCCGCTCGGGCCGTGCAGCGGGGCCTTGCTGCCCTGCGGGGTGTCGGGCTCGTCACCTGCGGGATCACCGGGCCGCGCGGGTGCGTGCGGGGCGGCGATCGCGGGTACGGCACCGCTCGCGCCGAGGGCCGCGGAGGCGGCGGCCGCCACGATCACCACGCGGTGCGCCGCGGGATGCCGGGACGCTCGCGCATACGGCAGAACCGTGCGCCAGTGGGCGCATCCGGGGCAGTCGCAGTCGCTCGCGGGATCGAATTCCTCGAATACCGGAGTCTCCATGCGATACCCCTCACACTCCAGATGGAAATGGCCGCGCGTGTGCACGTTGATCAGTTTCCCAACTGTCTTCCCGACGCGCATGTTGACGGTCCGAATGATGTACAAGCCGCCCCGGGGAGCGGTCCCGGCGGGCCGCCCGGCTGGTCCGGAGCACCCCTGGAGATCCGGTAGAGTTGACCCGTCAGCGCGCGCCGCTAGCTCAGTTGGTTAGAGCAGCTGACTCTTAATCAGCGGGTCCGGGGTTCGAGTCCCTGGCGGCGCACGTAGAGAAGGCCCCTCGCAGACGCGGGGGGCCTTCGTCGTCGGTACGGACTCTCGCCGGCTCCGCACGCGCTGCTGGGGGTCCGGGGGTTATCCCCCGGGAGATGCAGCATCAGCGGGTCCGGGGTTCGAGTCCCTGGCGGCGCACGTAGAGAAGAAGGTCCTCCATACACATGGGGGACCTTCTTCTGCATGGCCGGATACCCTCTCGCCATGGCAGCGCGTGACCTCCAGGAGCGGATCAAGAAGCTCATCATCGACGGCCGGCTCGGGTCCGGGGCGCCGCTGCCGACCGAGCCCGAACTGATGGCGTATCTGGGCGCGAGCCGGAACTCGGTGCGGGAGGCGCTCAAGGCGCTGCAGGCGATGGGCATCGTGGAGATCCGGCACGGCTACGGCACCTATGTCGGCGCGATGTCCCTGGCCCCGATGATCGAGGGTCTCGCCTTCCGTACGGTCGCCGGGCACTACCGCGGCGAGGACAGCCTGCTCCAGCTGCTCGAACTGCGCGAGGCGGTGGAGACGGGACTGATCTCCCGGCTCGCGGGCCGGCTGCCCGAGCGGGATCTGGCTGAACTGGACGCGCTCGTGGCACGTATGGATCGGCAGGCAGCCGCCGGAGGCGACGGTCTCGCCGAGACCGACCGGGCATTTCACGCCACTCTCTACCGGGGGTTGGACAACGTGCTGCTCGGTGAGGTGCTGGAGGCGTTCTGGGACGCCTTCCACCGGGTGCACACGGACCTCGGGGGCGTGCCGCAGGATCCGAAAGTGACCTGCCGGCAGCACCGGGACATCCTCGACGCGGTGCGCTCGGGCGGTGCGATACGGGCGGAGGAGGCGATAAGGGAACACTTCGGGAACATCCGCGCCCGGTTGTCCACAACCCGGCCCCGGCTGTCCACAACCGATCCACAAGACCCCCACAGGCGCCACAATGAACGCGTATGACCGGTAAACACCGCGTTTCGCATCTTGCGATCATGATGAACGGCGTAGAACCCTGTTTTTCAAGATGCTGCGGATACGCGGCAGTTGGGGGATCAAGTAACCGGTTGCCGGGTCTGCGGGGAGAGGGGCCCCGTTCACGAGGCGATGCCGAGGGGGGCATCATGCAACCGGAAGGGCACAGTTCCATGTCTAAGAGTGTGCAAAATGTGGTGACTGTGGCCCGCCACTGACACGTGCGTGGTGAGTCGAGGGGGACTCGCCGCGGACGGAAGGAACCGACACAACACGCGGGTGACCCGCGTGTGGGGGGATGACTCATGACGTCGACGCCGACGGGCGCCCGGCAGAACTTCGACCCGTCAGAAACCACCCAGCTCAGAGTGCCTTCGCACCGAAACAGCCAGACGGGCCAGTTCCGCCGGATCAAGAAGACACTGCCGAGATACGACTACGAGCACTACAGCCGGCTGGCCGGTCCCCTCACACAGCCCGATCCGAGCAAGCCGTACAAGGTGCAGTACCGCTCGCTGCTGTCGCAGGAGCCGCACCGGCTGCGGGCCGCGCTCATGCTGGGCGCCGCGCCGCTGCTGTCTCTCGTCCTGCTCGCCTGGCTGCTGCAGCCGGAGCACTGGACCGAGCGCGACTACCCGGCCTTCGCCTTCCTGCCGGCCCTCGACATAGTGATGCTCGTCTCGATCGGCCTGATCGAGTTCTTCCGCTGCATGAACGTGCTGTCGAACGCGCACGCCACCCTGGTCGCCCGCGACCCGATCCCGGTGGTGCCCGAGACCGGCACGAGAGTGGCGTTCATCACGACGTACGTGCCCGGCAAGGAACCGCTGGAGATGGTGACCAAGACCCTGGAAGCGGCCGTCCGGCTGCGGCACCGGGGTCTGCTGCACGTCTGGCTGCTGGACGAGGGCGACGACGCCGAGGTCAAGGCGGTCTGCGCCCGGCTCGGTGTGCACCACTTCTCTCGCAAGGGCGTCGCGCAGTGGAACCAGGCCAAGGGCGCGCACCGCGCCAAGACCAAGCACGGCAACTACAACGCCTGGCTGGACGCGCACGGCGACCAGTACGACTTCTTCGCCTCGGTCGACACCGACCATGTGCCGCTGCCCAACTACCTGGAGCGGATGCTCGGCTTCTTCCGCGACCCGGACGTCGGCTTCGTCATCGGCCCGCAGGTGTACGGCAACTACGACAACCCCATCACCAAGGCCGCCGAGTCCCAGCAGTTCCTCTTCCACGCCCTCATCCAACGGGCGGGCAACCGGTACGGCTCGCCCATGTTCGTGGGCACGTCGAACGCCGTACGCATCAGGGCCCTCAAGCAGATCGGCGGCCTGTACGACTCGATCACCGAGGACATGGCGACCGGTTTCGAGATGCACCGCGCCAAGAACCCGGCGACGGGAAAGAAGTGGCGGTCGGTGTACACGCCGGACGTGCTCGCGGTCGGTGAGGGGCCGGGCGCCTGGACGGACTTCTTCACCCAGCAGCTGCGCTGGTCGCGGGGCACGTACGAGACGATCCTCAAGCAGTACTGGAAGGGCTGGTACTCGCTTCCGCCGAGCAAGCTCTTCAACTACACGATGATGATCATCTTCTACCCGATGTCGGCCCTCAACTGGATCCTGGCGGCGCTGAGTTGTGCGCTGTTCCTGGGCCTGGGCGCCTCGGGCGTGAACATCGACCCGACGGTCTGGCTGATGCTGTACGGCAACGCGTCCGCGCTCCAGATCGGCCTGTACGTCTGGAACCGCCGGCACAACGTCTCCCCGCACGAGCCGGAGGGCTCCGGCGGGGTGGCGGGCATGGTGATGTCGGCGCTGTCGGCGCCGATCTACGCCCGCTCGCTGCTGGACACCGTGCTGCGCCGCAAGAGCAAGTTCGTGGTGACGCCCAAGGGCGACTCGGCCAGCCCGGACACGCTGTTCGGGACCTTCCGCATCCACCTGTTCTTCATCCTGGTCTTCGGTGCCTCGATCGCCGCCGGTCTCACCCTCGGGCACGGCCACCCGGCCATGCTCGTGTGGGCCACCTTCGCCCTGCTGATCACCGCCTCGCCGATCATCGCGTGGCGGTACGAGCTGCGGCAGACGAAGAAGCGGCCGCCGGCGTCGATACCGCCGCAGGCGCAGCCGTCGGCCGCCGAGCAGCCGTACCAGGCGCAGCCGTTGCCCGCGCAGCACGCGCCGCACGGCGGCGGGCAGAAGCCCAGCTGGGCCTCCTCCAGCGGTGGCAACGACCAGACCATGCAGATCGCACTCGGTGGACTCGGGGGACGTAAGGAATGAACGACCGTGCAGGCCACCGCCGGGCCCGTCGACTCGCGATCGGCACGGTGGTGGTGCTCGCGCTGGCCGGGATGAACGGGCCGTGGCTGTACCGCTTCGGGACCGAGAAATACCACCAGTACAAGATCAACAGACCCGAGTACAAAGCGGACAACGGCCACTGGCAGATCGTCGACTTCCCCGAGAAGTACCGCCTGAACACCATCCACGCGGCGCTGCTGCGCACCGGCAAGGTGCTGCTCGTCGCCGGCTCGGGCAACAACCAGGACAACTTCGACGCGAAGAAGTTCGACACCCGGATCTGGGACCCGGTCAAGGGCACCATCAAGAAGGTGCCCACCCCGGCCGACCTGTTCTGCACCGGGCACACACAGCTCGCCAACGGCAATCTGCTGATCGCCGGCGGCACC
Source organism: Streptomyces sp. NPDC002499 (assembly GCF_053595415.1). Lineage (NCBI taxonomy): Bacteria > Bacillati > Actinomycetota > Actinomycetes > Kitasatosporales > Streptomycetaceae > Streptomyces > Streptomyces sp. NPDC002499. The sequence continues at coordinate 190,158 of NZ_JBSFXO010000010.1, read as the reverse complement.
AAGCGGTACGAGAAGCTGAAGGGTGACGTCACCAAGGCCGGTGGCCTGATGGTGGTGCACAACGAGAACCCGGACGCGCCGATCACGCTGCCGGCGGGCACCAAGTTCACCGGCAAGGAGAACGGCAAGACCTTCGTGTCGAAGGACCCGGTGCTCGTGCCGCGCGCGAAGAAGGTCTTCGACAAGAAGACCGGCGTCTTCCTGCGCAACGACCCCGGGCTCGGCCGGATCTACGTCGAGGCCAAGCAGAGCGGCACCAAGTACGAGACCGGCACCCAGGACAACTACCGCATCCAGGGCCTGACCGGCACCGACGCCCGCAACACCTACGGCATCGCGCAGAAGCTCGCCCTGGACAAGAAGGACTTCCAGGGGATCAGGGACGCCTTCGAGTTCGACCCGGTGGCCGAGAAGTACATCAAGGTCGACCCGATGAACGAGGCCCGCTGGTACCCGACGCTGACGACGCTGTCGGACGGCAAGATCCTCAGCGTCTCCGGGCTCGACGACATCGGGCAGTTGGTGCCGGGCAAGAACGAGGTCTTCGATCCGGCCACCAAGAAGTGGACGTACCTGAAGACGGTCCGGCAGTTCCCGACCTACCCGGCGCTGTTCCTGATGCAGAACGGCAAGATCTTCTACTCGGGGTCCAACGCGGGGTACGGGCCGGACAACGTGGGCCGTGAGCCCGGCGTCTGGGACGTGGACACCAACAAGTTCACCAAGCTCCAAGGGCTCAGCGACGACAAGGAGATGGAGACGTCCGGCACGGTGCTGCTGCCGCCGGCGCAGGACGAGAAGTTCATGGTGATCGGCGGCGGCGGGGTCGGCGAGTCCAAGGAGTCCAGCAACAAGACGCGGCTGATCGACCTCAAGGACAAGAACCCGACGTTCACCGACGGGCCGACGCTGGAGAAGGGCACGCGGTATCCGCAGGCCTCGATCCTCCCCGACGACAGCGTGCTGGTGTCGGGCGGCTCGCAGGACTACCGCGGGCGGGGCAACTCCAACATCCTCCAGGCGCGGCTCTACCACCCGGACACCAACACGTTCGACCAGGTCGCCGACCCGCTGGTGGGCCGCAACTACCACTCCGGGTCGCTGCTGCTGCCCGACGGGCGCGTGATGTTCTTCGGGTCGGACTCGCTGTACGCCGACAAGGCCGACACCAAGCCGGGCAAGTTCGAGCAGCGGATCGAGATCTACACGCCGCCGTATCTGTACCGGGACTCCCGGCCGTCGCTGTCGGGCGGTCCGCAGACGATTGCCCGCGGCGCTTCGGGGACGTTCACGTCTCCGCAGGCTTCGGCGATCAAGAAGGTGCGGATGATCAGGCCCAGCGCGTCGACCCACGTGACCGATGTGGATCAGCGGTCGATCGCGCTGGACTTCACGACGTCCGGGAACAAGATCAAGGTGACCGTGCCGAAGAACAAGAACCTTGTTCAGTCGGGGTGGTACATGGTGTTCGTTGACGATGATCAGGGGACGCCGAGCGAGGCACAGTGGGTCAAGGTTCCGTAGCCGTCCGGTAGTTGATCGACCACCGGACCACGACTACTTACTGCCCTTGGCAAGGGCGAGTGCGTAACTCGCCCACCACTCGCCCGCCTTCGGGCCGCCCTTGCACTCGCCGTCCGATTCTCCCGGGCGCTTGACCCACAGGTACGCGTCCACCAGGTCGTCCGACGTCTTGGTCGTCGGGGTCTCGCCCAGGGCGCGGCCCGGTGGGTTGCACCAGCGTTCGTCCTCGTCGCCGCCTGTGTAGGGGCCGTTGCCGTTGCGGCTGGTGTCGATGACGAAGGGCTTGTTGCCGACCTTGCCGGAGAGCTGCTTGCCGTAGGTGATGGAGTCCTTGGTGGAGTAGAAGTTGGAGACGTTGACGGCGAAGCCGTCGGCGTCCTCGACGCCCGCCAGTTGGAGGGACTCGAAGATCTCGTCGGGGTGGCCCCAGCCCGCGTTGCCCGCGTCCAGGTACACCTTCGTGGACTTCAGTGACGTGAGCTTGCTGATGGCGCCCTTGAGGAGGTCGTAGCGCTCCTCGTGGAACTCGTCCGGGGTGCAGCCGTCGACCAGGTGCAGTACGGCGTCCGGCTCCAGGACGACCGTGGCCGCGCGGTCGCCGATGCCCGCGGCGACCCCGTCGATCCAGTCCCGGTAGGCGTCACCGTCGGCGGCGCCGCCCTGTGAGTACTGGCCGCAGTCGCGGTGCGGGATGTTGTAGAGGACCAGGAGCGCGGTGCGGCCGGCCTTGTCGGCGGCCTCCGTGAAGCCCTGTGCCTCGTCCTTCGGGTTCTCCGGGCCGATCCACTCACCGGTCGGCTGCTCGGCGATCTTGCGGATCTGCTCGGCGTCCTTGTCCTTTCCGGACTTCGCGTAGGCGGCCACCTGCTGGGCCGCGTTGCCGTCGGGGTTGACCCAGAACGGGTCGCTCTCCTTGGGCTGTTGAGTGATGGTGGCGCCGGCGCCGTCCTGCTCGCCGTCGTCCGATGAGGAGGAACATCCCGCGATGATCAGTGCCGCCCCCAGCACTGTCGCGGAAGCCCTCACTCCGGCCCCCCTGCTGCCGTACATCCAACTCCCCCTTGGGTGCACCGTTCCAAGTGTCAATCCTGACATACGCCACGCCACGGCCACGAGATCGCCCGAGCCTTGTCGGGGAGCTGTTACAGCACCCATGGTGGGGTAGGTGTGCGGCAGGGGCGGGCGTTCAGGGAAAGGGAGTGCGCGGTCATGCACGACACCACCCGGGAACTGCGGCTGGCGGCAGCGCTCGTGGAGGCCGCGGACACACTCGCCGAGGACTTCGAGGCCACGGTCCATCTGCGGCGGGTGGCCGACCACTGCGTGGAGCTGCTGGCCACGCGGGCGGCCGGGATCATGCTCGTCGACGGGGAGCGGACGGTGGCGCTGGCGGGCAGCGGCGGGGCACGGGAGGTCGCGCTCGACCTGCTGCGGGCCCAGTCCGACAGCGGGCCCTGTCTGGAGAGCCACGGCTCGGGGCGCCCGGTCGCACCGGTCTCCGTGCGGGCGGCGCACGCGGACGCCCGCTGGCCGGCCTTCACCGGCGTCGCGCTCGACCACGGCATCACGACCACGTTCGCGGTACCGCTGCGCCGGCGCGGGACGGCGCTCGGCGCGCTCAACGTGTTCGCGGCGGACGGCACCGGCGGCGGCAACGACGGCTGGGAGCCGAAGCTGTCGGTCGCACAGGCACTCGCCGACGCGGCGGCCGTCGGGCTGGTCAACCATCGCGGGTACTCCCGGTACCGCACGCTGTCGGCGCAGTTGCAGGAGGCGCTGTCCAGCCGTATCCGGATCGAACAGGCCAAGGGCATGCTCGCCGAGCGCTGGAACACCGGCACCACTGAGGCCTTCACGGCGCTGCGGCGCTACGCGCGGCGCCGTCGGCTGACCATGGACCAGGTCGCGGGCGCGGTCGTCGACGGGGCGGTGGCCGACGCGGAGCTGCGCGCCGAGGCTCAGGGTCCGTCCGGGCCGGGGCAGGTGTAACGGCTCATACCACCTGCGTGGATGACCGAGAGCCACCGGTCGGGGACTTGGCGTCGAACAGCCCCTAGGCCCGGGCGCTCATCCGTTCTAGAGTCGTCCCAGACGACCCGGGCCCCCGGTCGGTCAAAGCCTCCCGCGCGGTCGCCGGGCTACTCCCGCAGCCCGTGCGAGCGCGGTCGAGGACCGGCCCGGTCGACGGCTTTTTCGGGGGGAGCGGGTCGTCGACCGGGCTCAGGTGCCATCAGAGGCAGGGCCCGGTGCCGGCAGAGATCCGGCGTGAGTCGATCGAGCCCTGTCGAGCCGGTGCCTCATGCGCACGAGCCGCCCGCTCAGAGGCCGGTCCCCGTGAGATACGCGGACACGATCACGTTGGCCGTGTAGCTGCGGCTGGTCCGGTCGAAGGTGCCACCGCAGGTGATCAGCCGCAGCTCGGCACGGCCCGACTCGCGCTGTCCGTAGGCCTGTTGGGCGTCGAAGCCGGTCCGGTTCAGCACCGTGACGTCGTCGACGGTGAACTCGGCGACCTTGCCGTCGGCGCGGATCACCCGGATCGTCTCGCCGGGCTCGAGCGCGCTGAGCTTGTAGAAGACGGCCGGCCGGGTCTCGGTGTCGACGTGCCCCACCAGCAGCGCGGTCCCCTTGGCGCCCGGCTTCGCGCCGGCCGCGTACCAGCCGACGACGCCCGCCTGGTCGAAGGGCGGCGGGTCGATCGCGCCCTGTCCGTCGAGGCCGCGGGCCACGACCGGCGCCTGCACACCGAGGTCGGGGATGTCCACGCGCTGCGGCAGGGCGTCGCCCAACGGGCTTGCCGCGGGCGGCAGTTCGACCTCCGGCGGCCGTCCGACGGCGGCCATGTCACCGGTGGTCGGCGCGGATATCCCCTGGCGTATGTCGGTGACCTGCCGCCCCCACAGCCACAGCCCGAGGAGCAGCAGCGCCCAGGCGAGGCCCATCAGCAGCCGTCCCGAGCCGCTGGAACGCTCGTGGTCGGACATGGTCAGCCCGTTCCGCGGCTCCGGCGGGCGCCGAGCAGCGCCACGGCCGCGACGGCGATCCCGGCCAGCACGAGACCGGTCACCGCCTGCGCCGTACCGGGCCCGGCGGCCCGGGCGTCGGCGTCCACGGCGGCGAGGTGCGCGGTGCCGCCACCGCCCGCGTGGACGGGGGCGACGGGCGACGCGGGCGCGGTGGGCTCCGCCGTACCGCCGCCGACGGTGAACCTGCCCTTGCGCTCGGTGTCGCCGCAGGTGACCTTCACGTCGTAGCTGCCGGCGCTCAGTGCGGAACGGACGCGGGTCTCCCCGACGAGTGTGCCGCCGGTGCCGGTCAGCTTCGCGTCCGCGACGAAGGCCGCGGAGACCGCCGTCGCCGTCCGCTGCCCACAGCCGTCCACGCGTACGGCGACATCGGCGCCCGGAGCCGGGGAGGCCGGGCGGATCGCGATGCCGCCGTCCTGCGCGTACGCCGTCGGGGTGAGGACGGCCACGAGTACCGCGGCCGCACCGAGAGTGACCTTTGCTGAACCCATCGTGAACCTCCAGATATCTGGAGACTCCTCCTCGGGAGCGGCCCCCGCATCCTCAGCGGGGTCCTGTTGCTCCGTACGGGTGTGCCGGGGTTTCAGATCCGGTCGACGAGGTCCGCGATGGAGTCGACGACCTTGGACGGCCGGTACGGGAAGTCCTCGATCTGCTCCGGCCGGGTCAGGCCGGTCAGGACGAGGAAGGTCTGCATCCCGGCCTCCATGCCGGCCAGCACGTCGGTGTCCATGCGGTCGCCGATCATCGCGCTGGTCTCGGAGTGGGCGCCGATCGCGTTGAGCCCGGTGCGCATCATCAGCGGGTTGGGCTTGCCGGCGAAGTACGGCTGCTTGCCGGTCGCCTTGGTGATCAGCGCGGCCACCGCGCCGGTCGCCGGCAGCGCGCCCTCGGCGGAGGGCCCGGTCTCGTCCGGGTTGGTGCAGATGAATCGGGCGCCGGCGTCGATCAGCCGGACCGCCTTGGTCATGGCCTCGAAGGAGTACGTGCGGGTCTCGCCGAGGACGACGTAGTCCGGCTCGTGGTCGGTGAGGATGTACCCGATGTCGTGCAGGGCGGTGGTCAGGCCCGCCTCGCCGATCACGTACGCCGAGCCGCCCGGCCGCTGGTCGTCCAGGAACTGGGCGGTGGCCAGGGCCGAGGTCCAGATCGACTCGACCGGCACGTCCAGGCCCATGCGCCGCAGCCGGGCGTGCAGGTCGCGCGGGGTGTAGATCGAGTTGTTGGTCAGCACCAGGAAGGGCTTGCCGGACTCGCGCAGCCTCTTCAGGAAGGAGTCGGCGCCGGGGATCGGCACGCCCTCGTGGATGAGCACACCGTCCATGTCGGTGAGCCAGGACTCGATGGGCCTGCGGTCTGCCATGTGCGTGTCTCCTGGCGTTGCGTACGAGCGTGAGGCGGGGGGCGCCGGTACCGCGCCGTGCCGACGCCCCCAGCCTAGGCCTTGCCGCAAGTCAGGACTCCGCCCAGTCCGCCGTCAGCTGCCGGTCGCGGACTTCCAGTCCTCGACGTACGACGTGAGGTTCTCGTCGATGTCGTTCCAGTCCGGCGTGAAGATCTCCACGCCGGCCATCAGCTTGGTCAGCGCGACGGCGTTGGCGTCGACGGCCTTGACGTCCGTGCGGGCGCTGAAGCCGCCGCCGATCTCGCTGACCTGCTGCTGGGCCGCGCGGCCGAGCATGAAGTCGAGGAGCTTCTTGCCGTTCGCGCTGTGCGGTGCCTTGGTGACGAGGCCGGCGGCGTAGGGCAGCGCGAACGTGGTGGGCTTGCCGCCCGCCTTCGCCGGGAACCAGATGCCGAGGTTCGGCATGGTCTTGGACTGGGCGTAGTTCATCTGCACATCGCCGTTGGCGACCAGCAGTTCGCCCTTGTCGACCTTGGGCGCGAGCTTGCCGGTGGAGGCGGACGGGCCGACGTTGTTGGACTGGAGCTTCTTCAGATAGGCGAGGGCCGCGTCCTTGCCGCCGAAGTCGTGGATCGCCTTGATCAGTACGGCGGTTCCGTCACCGGCGACACCCGGGGTCGAGTACTGGAGCTTGTTCTTGTACCGGCCGTCGAGCAGCTCGTCCCAGGTCGTGGGCGCCTGCTTCAACTGCCCCTTGTCGTAGACGAAGGCGAAGTAGTTGTTGACGACGGAGGTCCATGTCCCGTCGGCGGACTTGTCGGCGCCGCCGACCGACTCGGCGCCCTTGGGCTCGTACTTCTGGAGCAGGCCCTTGCCGTCGGCCTGCTGGATGAACGGCGGGAGGGTGACCAGCACGTCGGCCTGTGTGTTGCTCTTCTCCCGCAGGGCGCGCTGCACCACCTCGCCGGAACCGCCCTCGACGTACTCGACCTTGATGCCGGTCTGCTTCTGGAAGTCCTTGAAGACGGTGTCGTACCAGCCGTCGCCGTTCTCGCCCTTGAGTCCGTCGGCGCTGTAGACAGTGACGACCTTCTCGTCGGAGGCGGCCGAGGTGCCGCCGCAGGCGGACAGCAGCGGGGTGGCGAGGAGGGAGAGGGCTACGGAGATCTTGAGCGCGTTTCTGGGCATGGCGAGGCTGACTCCTTGCGTGGGTACGGGTGTTGGATCAGCGGTTCCGGATCAGCGGTACGAAGCTCGGTTGCGGATGCGGGAGACGGCGAACAGGGCGATCAGGGTCGCCGCCATGAGGACGACCGCGACGGCGGAGCCGGTGAAGAGGGCGCCGCGGTCGGTGGCCGCGTAGATGAGGACGGGCAACGGGGTCCAGTCCGGCGGATAGAGCATCATCGTGGCGCTCAACTCCCCCATGGACAGGGCGAAGCAGAGGCCGGCGGCGGCGGTCAGCGAAGGCAGCAGCAGGGGCAGGCGGACCCGCCACAGCACGTAGGCGGGCCGGGCGCCGAGGGAGGCGGCGGCCTGCTCGTAGGCCGGGTCGAGACGGGTGATCGCCGCCGACACCGACTGGTACGCGAACGCGGTCACCAGCACCGTGTGGGCGAGGATCACGATCCACCGGGTGCCGTTGAGGAGGAGCGGCGGCTTGGAGAAGGCGACGAGGACCGACAGTCCGACGACCACCGAGGGCACGGCGACCGGGAGCACGAACAGGGCGTCCAGGACCCGGCGTTGGCCCTTCTTCAGGGCCGCCCCGGCCAGCGCGGCCCAGGTGCCGACGGTCAGTGCGAGGAGGCTCGCGGTGAGGGCGGTGACCAGGCTGGTGGTGAGCGCCTGGAGGGCCTCGCCGCGGGTGGCGGTGCGGTAGTTGGCGGTGGTCAGGTCGGAGGGCAGGGCGCCGGACCAGTGGGTGGCGAAGGAGGCGCCGAGGACGACGAGGAGGGGCAGGGCGAACAGAGGCAGGAAGAGCACGAGGAACACCGCCCACACCGCCCACTTGGCCCCGCGGCTATGCACCAGCACGACGGCTCACCACCCGGTAGAGGCCGTAAAGACCCACGGAGATCAGGACGTTGACGACGGCGACCACACAGGCGCCCGGGTAGTCGGACTCCAGGATCGCCTTGCTGTAGACGAGCATCGGGAGGGTCGTGACCCCCTTGGCGCCGGTGAAGAGGACGATCCCGAACTCGTTCAGGCACAGGACCAGTACGAGGCTCCCGCCGGCCGCCAGCGCGGGCAACGCCTCCGGCAGGATCACCTGCCGGACGATGCGGGGCGCGCGGGCGCCGAGGCTGGACGCGGCCTCCAGTTGCGCGGTGTCGAGCTGCGAGAACGCGGCGAGCAGCGGGCGCATCACGAAGGGCGTGAAGTAGGTGACCTCGGCGAGCAGCACGCCCCAGGGCGTGGTCAGGAACTGGAAGGACCCGATGACGCCGGTCGTGCCGTAGATGAACAGCAGGGCCAGGGTGATGAGGAAGGAGGGGAAGGACAGATACACGTCGATGAACCGCGCCACGGCTTTCGCCCCGGGGAAGGGTACGAAGGCGATGACCAAGGCCAGCACGAACCCGAGGACCAGACACCCGACGGTGGACGCGACGGCGATCCAGACGGTGGTCCAGAGCGCGTGCCGGAACGCTTCCGACGCGAAGACATCGGCGTAGGGCTGGAGGGAGGTACCGCCGGAGTCGGGCTGGAAGGACTGCTGGACGACGAGGGCGAGGGGGTAGAGGAAGAAGAGGGTGAGGAGGGCGATGGGGGGAAGCGTCCACAGCGACCTTCTAACCATGGGTGGCTCCGGCCGTCAGCAACACCGCATCCTCCGGGGCGAAGTGCAGGGTCACCCGGTCCCCCAGAGCCGGTGGATTCCTCAACTCCCCCAGGTCCGCCATGACCCGGTGGCCCTCCACATCGACGTGGAGCCGATGGGTCGCCCCGCGCCACTGGACCTCGCCGACCGTCCCGGAGAGCTGATTGGGTCCGGTGCCGAGGCCGACCCGGTGCGGCCGTACGCACAGAGTGGCCTCCCCGCGCGCACTGCCCCGCACCTCGACCCGTTGCCCGCCGAAGAACACGCCCCGCTCCCCCACCGTGACCGGCAACAGATTCGCGTTGCCGACGAAGGACGCCGTGAACTCGCTCTTCGGCGCCCGGTAGAGATCCCTGGGCGTACCGCACTCCTGCAACCGCGCCCGGTCCATGACGGCGATCCGGTCCGCCAGGGTCAGCGCCTCCACCTGGTCGTGCGTGACGTACAGGATCGACACGTCCGGCAACTCCCGGTGCAGTCGGGCGAGTTCGGCCAGCATCCCGGACCGCAGCTGCGCGTCGAGCGCGGAGAGCGGCTCGTCCAGGAGCAGCACCTCCGGCCGGATCGCCAACGCCCGTGCGATCGCGACCCGTTGCTGCTGGCCGCCGGACAACTCCCGTGGATGCCGGCGGGCGTAGGCCGCCATGCCGGTCATCTCCAGCGCCTCACCGACCCGCGTGCGTATCTCGTCGCGGGCGATCCGCCGGGCCTTGAGCCCAAAAGCGACGTTGTCCTCGACGCGCAGGTGCGGGAAGAGGGCGTACTGCTGGACGACCATCCCGATGCCCCGCCGGTACGGCGGCAGGTCGGTGACGTCCCGGTCGCCGAGGAACACCCGCCCGGAGACGGGCCGTACGAACCCGGCGACCGCCCGCAGCGCGGTGGTCTTGCCGGACCCGGACGGCCCGAGCAGCGCCATCACCTCGCCCGGTTCGACGCTGAGGTCGAGGGCGTCGAGGACGACGGTGCCGTCGTAGGCGACCGTGACGGAGTCGAAGCGGATGCCGCTGGTCATGCGAGCACTCCGGGCAACTGCCCCACACCGTCCAGCACTTGGGTCGCCCCGGCCGCCCGCAGCGCGTCCGCGTCGTGCGCGCCGGTCAGCACACCGGCGACCAGACCCGCCCCGGCCCGGACCCCGCTGAGCATGTCGTACGAGGTGTCGCCGACGACGGCGATCTGCCGTACGTCGTCCGCGGCCGCCGTCCGCAGGAACGCGGCGAGGACCATGTCCGGGTACGGCCGCCCCCGGCCCCCGGCGTCGGCGGGGCACAGCGTGAGCGGCACGAGGTCCTGCCAGCCGAGCGCGGCCAGGATCGCGTCCTGCGTGGTGCGCGCGAAGCCGGTCGTCAACACCACGGTGAGCCCACGGGACTTGAGCGTCTCGATGGTCTCGCGGGCGCCCGGCAGCGCCTCGACCCGGCCGCCGTCGACGAGTTCGGCGTACGCGGCCTCGAAGGCCTTGTTGGCCTCCTGCGCCCTGGCCTCCTCGCCGAACAGGTGCCGGAAGACGGAGATCTTGGACTCGCCCATGGTGGCGCGGACGTAGCCGATCATCTCGTCGGGGTCGGCGTCCAGGTGATGGGCCGCCGCAGTGAAGGCCTGCTCGACGAGACCGCCGTCGGCGACGGTGGTGCCGGCCATGTCGAGGACGACGAGACGGATGTCGGACGTACGAATGTCGGGCGTACGGATGTCGTCGGTGTTGTCGGTCATGTCGGGTGTCACCAGCCCAGTTCGTTCGCGGTCGTTTCGGCGATGGCGGGCGAGCAGGTCATGCCGCGCCCGCCGGGCCCGGTCACCAGCCACACCCCGTCGCGCACCTGCTGCCGGTGCACGACCCGGCCCGGTTCGGTGCACTGTGCGTACACCCCGGCCCAGCGGCGCCGGACCTTGGGGAGCGGGCGGCCGAGGAGGGATTCGACGACCTCGGTGAGGTGGTCGTAGGGATCTTCGAGGGTGTCGAAGGCGAAGGGGTGCTCGTACTCGTGGGTGTCGCCGATGGTGAGGCCGCCGTCGGCGCGCTGGACCATCAGCAGTTGCATACGGTGCTCGGCGGCGGTCGGAGCCTGCGGCTGCCGGGAGTTGAGCGCGTCCAGGGCCGGCGAGGCGTAGGCCGGGTAGTAGCGGAAGCTGTCGGCGTCGGCGACCGAGGTGGTGAGCGGTTCGCCCAGTGGCTCGGTCTGCATCATCTGCAACCGCACGCGCCGCACGGGCAGTTCGGGCCCGGCGAGCTCCCGCACCAGGCCGCCGAGCCAGGCGCCGGTGCACAGCACCACGGCGTCGGCGGTGTGCACGTCGCCGTGGTCGTCGCGGACGGCACCGGGGCCGACCACGTCACGGACCTCGCGTCCCGGCAGGAAGGTGTAGTTCGGGGACTTCGACAGCTCGGCGCGCAGGGCGAGTTGAGCGGTACGGGGTTCGACGGCCGCGTCCCGCTCGCAGTACAGGGCGGCGTCGAACGCACCGCGCAGGGCGGGGTTGAGGGCGCGGGCCTCGCCGGGCGTGAGCAGCTTGTGCCCCCGGGCGGCGGAGTCGGCGCGGACCACGGCGGCCTCGGCGACGGCGAGTTCGTACGCACCGCGCAGCGGGGTCAGTGACCCGTTGGCCCGGAACCCGAGCCCGGGCACGCGCTCGCCGATGTCCTCCCACAACTCCCTTGCGCGCAGGGCGGTTTCGAGTTCGTCCCCGCCTGCGCGCCCGCTCACCCAGATCTGCCCGAAGTTGCGCAGCGAGGCGCCGCGGGCCTCGGCCTCGCGCTCGATCTGCACGACCTCGTGGCCGCGTTCCACTGCCTGCCAGGCGTGCATGGTGCCCACCACGCCTGCTCCTACGACTGTCACTCTCACGTCGGTCACGCTCCTCGCGCACGGGGAACCGGAAGGGTCCGGCTGACAACGAGAGCCTGAACGAGCCATCACATTTGGGCTAGACCCGTTATCTTTTCGTGATACTCGACCGGGTGCGGTGAGAGGTGCTTTCAGCCGCGCAGATGCGTGGTGAAGGAGAACCGGTCCCCCCGGTACAGCGACCGCACCCGCTCCAGCGGCCGGCCCTCGGTGTCCCGGGAGATCCGGTGGATCAGCAGCATCGGAAGGGCCGGCGGGGTGCCGACGAGGAGGGCCTCGCGCGGGGTGGCCAGCACGGTCTCGATGCGCTCGTCGGCGTCGCCGAAGCCGATGCCGCGCTCATGGAGGTAGGCGTAGAAGGAGGAGTCGGGCTCGAACTCGGTGTCCAGGTGCGGGAGTCGGGCGACGGCGACGTAGGTGCTCTCCAGGCCGACCCGTTCGTCGTCGGCGAGCAGCACGCGCTCCAGGTGCCAGACGGGCTCGCCGCGTTCCAGGCCGGTCTCGGCGGCGAGGGCGGCCGGGCAGGGGAAGCGGTCGAGGGTGACCAGGCTGCGGCCGGGGGTGCGGCCCTGTCGTCGTACGCCTTCCGTGTAGCTGGCGAGAGAGAGCGGCTGGGCGAGCTTGGGCCCGGCGACGACCGTGCCGCGCCCCTGCCGGCGCAGCTTCCCTTCCAGCACCAGCTCGCGCAGCGCCTGCCGGACGGTCTCGCGGGCGACCCCGTACTGCTCGGACAGATCGCGCTCGGTGGGGATCAGGCCGCCCTCCCCCAGCTCACCGACGAGCCGGTCGATCCGCGCCTTCACCGCGTAGTACTTCGGGATCCGGCCGTGCTCCGGGATGCCGGAGCGGACGGGGGCGCCGGGGGCCTGGTCGTTCGGGTAGTCCACGCGAGGATCGTCGCAGACGGAGCGTGCGGGGTGCTTCGGCGGTGCCTCTTGGACCGCGCCCGGTTTCAGCGGCGCCGCCACGCCCTCCGGGTCAGCAGCAGGGTGCCGACGGCGGTGAGGAGGGCGGCGAGGGTCGCGAGGGTCCGGTGCGGGGTGCCGAGACCGGTGCGGGCGAGTTCTTCGGCTTCCGGCGTGAAGGGGAAACCTTCGTCGCGGCGGGAGTCGGGGGCGGATGACGCGGCCGGGTCGGAGGCGGAGTCCGTGGGGTCGGAGGCCGCCGGGTCGGACTCGACCTCGAACCGGTAGTCGTTCGACTGCCCGACCCAGTCGCCGTCCTCGTCGTGCCGCTGGACGACGGCCGCGTTCACGGTGACACCGTCGGGCGCCGCGTCCGAGGTGAACGCGAGCCTGACCTTGACGGTGACGGTCCCGCGGGGGCCGACGGTGAACCCCGCGAACCCGTCGTCGAAGGCACCGACCAGCTCGTCCTCGTCACTCACCTCGAACCGCACGGGATGCGGCCGCTGCCCCTCGTAGAAATCCAGCCGGGCCTGCGCCGGCCGCAACGCCCGCGCCCCGTCGACGAGCACGACGACCGGGTGGACGTTCGTGCAGGTCCGGGCGGTGGTGTTGGTGAGCCGCACCTCCCAGAGGCCGTATCCGCCACCGGCTTCGTAGGTGGCGGGACCGTTCTGGATGCGCGTGGTGAGGGGGAAGCGGGCGGCTTCGGCGCAGCTGGGGGCCGCCACGGCCGGTGGTGCCGCGGAGAGGGAGAGAAGAGTGGCGGCTGCTGCAAGGCAGAGGGGGACAGGCGTGCACAGTCGCATGGACAGGTGACCCTGCCGGGTGGAAACGGGTATTGGGTGGCGCCGCTCCGGGGGCTGGGGGAAATCCGTTCGTTCGGCGGATCCCGGCCCAGTCCGGCACCTGCCGTACCGCCGAATCCATCACGAGCCCACCTGCCGAACCGCCGGAGAGATCACGCACCCACCTGCCGAACCGTCGGAGACATCACGCGTCGGCGCGACCGAAGATCCCTGCCAGTACGAGCTGGGCCGCGCCCTCGGCCACCTCGCCGGCGGCGGCTCGGACCGGGACCGGGGGCTCGCCGACGCGCCGGGCGCGTTCGTCGAGGACGGCGCGCACGCCTCGTACGAAGGGCTCCGGGGTGGTGGTGACGGTACGGCCGCCGAGCAGGACGAGGTCGATGTCGAGCAGGGCGACGAGGTTGCCGGCGCCGGTGCCGAGGACGCGGGCCGCCTCCGCGAGGTCGCCGCGCGCCACCGCCGCCAGGCACAGCGCCTCGACGCAGCCACGGTTGCCGCAACTGCACCGTGGCCCGTCCAGCTGGACGACCTGATGCCCGAACTCGCCCGCGCCGGTGCGGGCGCCCCGGTGCACGGCGCCGCCGATGACGAGGCCGGCCCCGAGCCCCGTACCGAGATGCAGGTAGGCGAAGGACCCGCGCTCACCGCCGACGGCGAGGCCGAGCGCGGCGGCGTTCGTGTCCTTGTCGACGGCGACCGCCACCCCGAGCCGCCGCGCGAGCGCGTCCCGCAGCGGGAACCCGTCCCACTCGGGGAACCCGGTGACGCGGTGCAGGACCCCGCTGGTGTGGTCGAGAGGGCCGGGGAGGGCCACCCCCACACCCAGTACGGACCCACCGCCCCCGACCAGCGCCTCCGCCTCCCTCGCCACGGCACCCAGCACCGCCTCCGCTCCCGCCCCCAGGTCCAGCGAGGCGCGCCGCTCCCCCACCACGGCCCCGGTCAGATCGACCAGCACCGCCCGCAGCTCGTCGCGGTCCAGGTGCAGTCCGACCGCGTGGCCCGCTTCCGGCACTAGGCGCAGTACGGTCGCCGGCTTGCCGCCGGTGGAGGCGCGGCGGCCCGCCTCCGTCACGAGGCCGTCGTCGCGCAGCCGGGCCGTGATCTTGCTGACGGCCTGCGGGGTCAGCCCGGTGCGTGCGGCGAGTTCGAGCCGGCTGATGCCGTCGGCGCCGGCCGTGCGCAGCAGGTCCAGTACGAGGGCACTGTTGTGACTGCGCAGGGCGAGCAGGTTCACTCCACCGCCGGCAGCGCTCCCCACGCCGGTCACCGCGCCGCTCTCCGGCCCACCGCTCTTCAACTCCTCGCCCCGTCCACACCCCCATTCTCCCTCGCGCTTGCACTTTGGCAACAGCGTTGCGAAAGTGGAGGGCATGACTGCTACCGCTACTCCCCTCCGCGTGGGCCTGATCGGCTACGGTCTCGCGGGCTCCGTCTTCCACGCCCCGCTGATCGCCGCCACCGAGGGCCTCACGCTCGACACGGTGGTCACCTCGAACCCGGAGCGGCAGAAGCAGGCCCGCGACGAGTTCCCGGGCGTCGGCATCGCGGCCACGCCCGACGAGCTGTTCGCCCGCGCGGCCGACCTGGACCTGGTCGTGATCGCGTCGCCGAACAAGACGCACGTCCCGCTGGCGACCGCCGCCCTCGACGCCGGGCTCCCGGTCGTCGTCGACAAGCCGGTCGCCGGCACGGCCGCCGAGGCGCGCGAGCTGGCGGCCCGGGCCGAGGCGCGCGGCCTGCTGCTCTCCGTCTTCCAGAACCGCCGCTGGGACAACGACTTCCGTACCCTCCAAGCGCTGCTCGCCGAGGGCGAGTTGGGCGACGCCTGGCGTTTCGAGTCCCGGTTCGAGCGCTGGCGCCCGCAGCTGAAGGGCGGCTGGCGCGAGTCCGGCGACCCGGCAGAGATCGGAGGTCTGCTCTACGACCTCGGCAGTCACGTCGTCGACCAGGCTCTCGTCCTCTTCGGCCCGGTCACGCGGGTCTACGCCGAGTCGGACATCCGGCGCGACGGCGCGCAGACCGACGACGACACGTTCATCGCGCTGACCCACGCGAACGGCGTCCGTTCCCACCTCTACGTCTCCGCGACCACCGCCCAACTCGGCCCGCGTTTCCGGGTCCTGGGCTCGAAGGCCGGTTACGTGAAGTACGGCCTCGACCCGCAGGAGGCCGCCCTGCGCGAGGGCAGGCGCCCCGACACCACCGCCGACTGGGGCACGGAGCCCGCGGAGCTGTGGGGCCGGCTCGGCGCCGGCGAGTCCCCGCTGAGCGGCGGCGGCACCCCCGTACCGACCCTTCCCGGCGACTACTCCGCGTACTATGCGGCCGTGACCAGGGCCCTCACCGACGGCGGCGCCAACCCGGTGACCGCGGTGGAGGCGGCGGCCGCTCTCGACGTACTGGAGGCGGCGCGTCGTTCGGCCCGCGACGGAGTGGCGGTGACGCTGTGACGCACAACACCGGGATCACGCCGAAGTTCCAACCGGAGATCACCCCGCCGCTGGAGGAACTGGAGGCGCAGGAACGCCACTTGGTCTTCAGCCGGTTCACCTTCGAGGACGCGTGGGCGCTCGGCTCGCTCCTGGTCGACCTGGCCAGGGAGCGGCAGGCGCCGGTCGCGATCGACATCCACCGCGCGGGCCAGCAGCTCTTCCACGCGGCGCTGCCGGGCTCGACGCCGGACAACGACGCGTGGATCGCGCGCAAGCGCCGGGTGGTGGAGCGCTACGGCAGCGCCTCCTACCTGGTCGGCGCCCGGTTCCGCGCCAAGGGCACGACGTTCGAGGATTCCTCCCGTCTGGACCCGGACGAGTACGCGGCCCATGGCGGCTCCTTCCCGATCACGGTCGACGGCGTGGGCGTCGTCGGCTCGGTGACGGTGAGCGGGCTGCCGCAGCTCGAGGACCACCGGATGGTGGTGGAGGCGCTGGAGGAGTTCCTCAAGCGCTGACACTCGATTCGGGCCGATACCCCGCTCGGGCTGACACTTCGTTAGGTCCGGGGATTATCGAGGGTCCCCCTCCGGTTGGGACCGCCGTAGATCTCACCGACCGGAGGGACCGCGACCATGACCGACTTCTTGAAGGACCGCGTCGGCCGCCACGGCATCTGGAGCATCGGCCTGCGTGCGGAGGAGCCCGGCCGGCGCGCCGAACTCGCCGATGCCGTCGCCGAGTTGGAGCAGCTGGGCTACGGCGCCGTCTGGCTCGGCAGCAACAGCACGGCCCGTAACGCACAGCCGCTGATCGAGGCCACCTCTAAGATCACCGTCGGCACCAGCATCCAGAGCATCTGGCAGGCCGAAGCGGCGTCGGCCGCCGCGGAGTTCACCGACGTGGAGGCGGCCCACCCGGGACGCTTCGTGCTGGGCCTCGGCGTCAGCCACGCCCGGCTCTCGGACCGCTACCGCCGGCCGCTCGCCGCGCTGAACGCCTACCTCGACACGCTGGACGCGGCCGGCGTCCCCGCCGACCGCCGCCTCGTCGCCGCCCTCGGCCCCAAGTCCCTCGAACTGACCCGCGAGCGCGCGGCCGGCTCGGTCCCGTATCTCGTCACGACCGAGCACACGGCCCACGCCCGCGAGATCCTGGGGCAAGCACCGCTGCTGGCACCGGAGTTGAAGGTCGTCCTGGAGGCGGACCCGACCCGGGCCCGCACCCTGGCCCGCGGCAGCCTGGCCCCCTACCTCGGGCTCCCCAACTACACGAACAACTTCCTCCGTCACGGTTTCACGGAGGCCGACTTCACGGACGGCGGCAGCGACCGGCTGGTCGACGCGGTGTTCGCGTGGGGCGACGACGACGCGATCCGGGCGCGCGTCGACGCCTTCCACGAGGCGGGGGCCGACCATGTGGCCCTCCAGGTGGTGGACGGCAACGCGCGCCAGACCCTGCCGAGGGAGGCGTGGCGCCGCCTGGCGGCCCTGCTGAAGTGAGGCGGTGCTTCGGCTTTCAGGGGCGCGGGGCTGTGTCGACATGCGGCTCCGCCGCGTGGGCGCGACCAGCCACGCACGGCCTGCGGCCGACAACTCACCCGCACCACCCGCTGTTTCCCGGCCGACCCGGTGGAACGCCTACGCGTTCTTGAACTCCTGTCGTTGCCTGCCGAGGCCGGCGATCTCCAGTTCCACCACGTCTCCGGCCCGCAGGTACGGCTTGGGCTCGGGCTGTCCGAGGGCGACTCCCGCCGGCGTACCGGTGTTGATGACGTCCCCGGGGTACAGCGTCATGAACTGGCTGACGTAGCGCACGACTTCGCCCACCGGGAAGATCTGCTCGGCCGTGGTGCCGTTCTGCTTCAGCTCCCCGTTGACCCACAGCTTCAGCGACAGGTCCTGCGGATCCGGCACCTCGTCCGCCGTCACGAGCCACGGTCCGAGCGGGTTGAACGTCTCGCAGTTCTTGCCCTTGTCCCAGGTCCCGCCCCGCTCGATCTGGAACTCCCGCTCGGACACGTCGTGCGCCACCGCGTACCCGGCGACATGCGCGAGCCCGTCCTCGGCGGACTCCAGATACCGGGCCGTACGCCCGATGACGACCGCCAGCTCGACCTCCCAGTCGGTCTTCACCGACCCGCGCGGCACCAGCACGGTGTCGTGCGGCCCGATCACCGTGTCCGCCGCCTTGAAGAAGATGACGGGCTCGGCGGGCGGCTGGGCCCCGGTCTCACGGGCGTGGTCGTGGTAGTTCAGCCCGATGCACACGACCTTGCCGATCCGCGCGAGCGGCGGCCCGACCCGCAGCCCCGCCGCGTCCAGCACGGGCAGCTCACCGCCCTCGGCGGCGGCCCGGATCCGACCGAGCGCCGCGCCGTCGGCGAGCACCGCCCCGTCAATGTCGGCCACGACCCCCGAGAGGTCCCGCAGGACCCCCTCGGCGTCGAGCACCGCGGGCTTCTCCGCTCCCGCCGTACCGACTCGCAGCAGCTTCATCGTCACCATCTCCCTCGATCGCGTGCGGTCGACCGATGGGTGCAGCCATCGGAGGACTGGTCGATCCTCCAAGCTCAGCGTGCGGTATGCAAGAGCTGGTTCACGTACTGGACCGTAGCCTTCCCCTGCCGACGGCGGACGGTCTGCGCGGCTCATCGATAAAGCGCGGCCCGCTCCACCGCACTCCACGCCGTGCTGGTCACCACGTACAGCGCGGCGGCGAGCGGCACCACCGCCACGGTGACGAGCGTGAAGAAGGACATGTACGGCATGACCTTCAACGCCGCGGGGCCGTCCGTGTCCATCGTCCTCTTGGTGCGCCGGTAGTTGAAGCCGGCCACGGCCGCGACCACCGCGAACAGGCCGACGTACACGAGCCCCGCGGCCCCGAACAGCCCGCCGGCATCAAGGGCGTCCATCCAGCGCCCACCCAACGGCGCGGCGAACAGCCGGTGGGACAGCAGGGCGTCCCCCTCGGTCGAGAACAGCCGGTAGAGCAGGAAGAACGCCGGCAGTTGCAGAAGGCTCGGCAGGCACCCCGACAGCGGTGACACCTTCTCCTCGGCATGCAGGTCGAGCACCGCCTGCTGGAGCTTCTCGGGCTGCTTCGCGTACCGCTTGCGCAACTCGGCGAGCTGCGGCCGGAGTCGGGCCTGGGCCTGCTGCCCGCGCGCGGCGGCCCTGGACAGGGGATGGACGAGCAGCCGTACCAAGGCGGTGAACAGGACGATCGCGGCGGCTGCCGCAGTGGCGCCGAACAACGGCTGAAGCAGGTCGGCGAGTTGCTCGACGACCTGGGCGAACGCTGAGAGAACAGACATGGTTGAGCCCTCCGAGGGTCATGCCGGGAACTGGACATGGCGGCATGGCGACCCAAGAGGGCGACTACATAAGAGAGTTGCCCTACGCGACGGTCGCCGGGAGGGCGTGTCCTGGGGCTCGGGGGCGGGTGCGCCCCCTGGCGTCGGGATCGCGTTGCGGCAGGAAGGCCGTACGCCGGGCCCGGTCCCGGATGGCCGTACGCACCCGGGTGGGCGGTACGGCGGGCGCGGAGCGCGCGGTGAGCAGGGCACAGGCGGCGAGCGCGGAACCGACTGCGGCGGTGGCGGCGAGCGCGACGGCCGCGGTGAGACTGCCGGTGTCGAGCAGGGCGAGCTGGAGCAGGAGGACGAGGAAGAAGGGGGCGGCGAGGGAGGCGGGACGCGGGAACGCGCGGTACCTGCTCATGCCCTCCCCCTTCCGTCGTACGAAATCCCTCGTACGAAATCCGTCGCACGACGTCCGCCGTACGAACCGAACTCCTGCTGCTCTCCCTGCCGTTATACAGGAACCGTCTCGATCGGCTCCAGCAGTCGCTTCGGCTTGAGGAGTGCGCGGCCGACCGGGTCCGTCGGGTTCGGGTCGAGGCCGGCGCCCGGCACCATGACGACGTCCGCGACGGGTACGACGCCTCCGCAGGCGGGGCATTCGCCGTACGGCCCGAGTTCGGTGCCGCAGTCGACGTGCTCGAAGCGGCGCAGCTGGGTCTCGCTGAAGTGCTCGCGGCCCCAGCGGCCGAGGGAGCGGACCGTCGGCCACAGGGCGATGCCGCGCTCGGTGATGACGTACTCGTCGCGCGGCGGCGACTGCTGGTAGCGGCGCTTCTCCAGGAGCCCCTCCGTGGTCAGCATCTGGAGGCGGGCGGCGAGGACCGCGCGCGGGATGCCGAGGTGGGTGAGGAAGTCGTTGTAGCGCCGGACGCCGTAGAGGGCGTCGCGGATCACCAGGAGTGTCCAGCGCTCGCCGATGACCTCCAGGGCGCGGGCGAGTGAGCACTCCTGGGTCGCGTAGTCCTTGCCGAGTGCCATGGCGTCCACTGTAGCGACTTTTCGACGTCTTGGTTCGATGAATGAACCCACGATGCTACGGTGCTCCACATGACAAGGTTCAATGAACGAACCCTCACGGGGGCCGACACATCGGCCGACGCATCGACCGACGCACCGGCCAACGCGCCGATCAGCCCGACACCAGCCCCGCCCGCCGCCGAGGCGCCCCCGCACCCACGGGCCACCCTCGCCCTGACCAGCGCGGCGACCGCCGTGGCGCTGATGACGTACACCGCGCCGCTGGTCACGCTCCCGGACACGGCGGCCGACCTGCACACCGCGGTCTCCGCGCAGGCGTGGCTCATCAACGGCACCCCGCTCGGCCTCGCCGCCCTCCTCCTGGTCGCCGGCAGCCTCGCCGACGACTACGGCCGCCGGCGGATCTTCCTGGCCGGCACGCTGACGCTGGGCATCACGACGGCGCTGGGCGCCCTGGCCTCCTCCACCTTGCTGTTCACGCTGGCCCGGGTCGCGCAGGGCGCGGCGAGCGCGGCCGTCCTGGCGAGCAGCCTGGGCCTGCTGGTGCACGCCTTCCCGAGTCCGCGCGGACGGCTGCACGCGACGGGTGTGTGGGGAGCGTTCGTGAGCGGCGGCATCGCGGTGGGCCCGGTGGTGGCGGGCGCGATAGGCGACTGGCGGGTCTCGTACGTCGTCCTGGGCGCGGCGGCGGTGCTGGTGGCGGGCCTGGCGACCCGGCGGCTGACGGAGTCGCGGTCACCGCGGGGCGGCCGCCCGGACATCCTGGGCGCCCTGACCTTCGGACTGGCGCTGGTCGCGCTGGTGGCCGCGCTCACGCTGGGCCGGGACGGCTGGCTGCGTCCGCAGGTGGGCCTGCTGTTCCTCGCGGCCGTGGCCCTGCTGGCCGTCTTCACCCGCCTGGAACACCGCACGGCGACCCCCATGATCGACCTGTCCCTGCTGCGCCACCGGCCCTTCCTGGCCTCGTCCGCGGGCGGTCTGTTCACGGGGCTCGCGGTGATCGGCCTGTTCAGCTTCATGCCGACCGTGTTCCAGCAGACGCTCGGCCTGTCCGGGATGGACACGGCGTGGCTGCTCCTGCTCTGGTCCGGCCTGTCCTTCACGGTCGCCCTCCAGGCCAAGCGCCTCTCGGGCCGCGTCCCGGCCCGCCCCCAACTGGCCGTCGGCTTCGCCCTGCACGCGGCCGGCGTCCTGACCATGCTGGGCGCGATCGACTCCGGCTCCTGGCAGCGCCTGCTCCCGGGGCTGATCCTCAGCGGCATCGGCAGCGGCCTCCTCAACGCGGCGCTGCCCCTCCTGGCGGTGGACTCCGTCCCGGCGGCCCGCGCCGCGATGGGCTCCGGCGCCCAGCAGACCCTCCGCTACATCGGCTCCTGCGCCGGCGTCGCCCTGACGATCGCGATCGTCACGTCCTCGGGCGGCGGCCTGGGCCACGGCACGAATGTGGCGATGGTGGTCTCGGCGGTGCTGTCGGTCGTCGCGGTGGGGGCGGTGCTGGCGCTGCGGGAGCGGGGCTGACGGTTCGGGTGAGTCAGGGCGTCACGCCCGCAGCCGCATCGACACCAGCTTCCCCCACACCACCAGCCGATACCGGGACGTGTACTCGGGCGTGCAGGTGGTGAGGGTGATGTAGTAACCGGGCTGCCTGTACCCGTACTTGGGCTTCACGAGGGAACGCGGGACGGCCCGTACGACCCCGGAGTCCCGCGCCGAGGTCTGCGGCAGCGTCTTGTCCACGACGTACGTGTAGGTCGCCCCGGCCGTCTCCACCTCCACCACGTCCTTGGCCCGCAGCCGGTTGATGTACCGGAAGGGCTCGCCGTGGGTGTTGCGATGCCCGGCGAGGGCGAAGTTGCCTGCCTGGCCGGGCTGTTGGGTGCCCGGGTAGTGGCCGACGTACCCCTTGTTGAGGACGTCCTGCTTGCCGACGCCCTCGGCTACGGGGACGCGGAGGCCGAGGCGGGGGATCGTGAGGATGGCGTAGGCCTGGGACCAACTGGGCGTGGATTGCCGGGTGTCGGTGGTACGCCGATCAGTGCCGTCGGCGTCGCCGGCACCAGCACCGGTCCCGTCGCTCGGCGACGTGGGCGCGACGGACGTATCACCGGAGCCGCCCCCGTCACCCGACCCACCCCCGTTCCCCCACTGCCGCTCCAGCGCCTCCACCTTCCGCTCGGCCCCGCGCCGGGCCTCCCGGTTGGTCCACCACAGCTGGTGGACGACGAGCAGGAGCAGCACCACCCCCACGGTGACGAGGACTTCACCCCCGCCCCACCACACCTGCCAGCGCCGCGCACTCCGCCGTCGGCTGCCGTGCTGCACCACGGGAACGCGCATCGGGACTCGCACCTCCTCGACGGGCCGCCCGCACGAGGGCCGCCCGCACGATAGGCGCCGGCCGGCCAAGTCACCAGGCACAAGGGCCGTTCGACACTTCGTACATAGGTTTTAGAAAGGGCTGTCGCAACCCTCGACAACCCCGCACGGCACACCCGATGCTTCGACGTGGCATGAACGGGACAGGCCACCACGCCGGGCCCAAGGCCGTTTCAGGACCCGGAGGTTCAAGGACCCGTGGTCCAGGGACCGGTCGACCGAGCCCGTCGAGCGAAGCGGAGAAGCAGCCATGATCCGACGCAGAACCCTGCTGGCCGCAGCCGGCGGCGGCCTCCTGGGCAGTGCCCTGGCGACCGGCACCGCGCACGCGGACGCGACCGTCGCCGTCACCCCCGGTACGTCGTGGGGGACTTGGGAGGGCTGGGGCACCTCCCTGGCCTGGTGGGCCAATGTCTTCGGCGCGCGGGACGACTTCGCCGACATCTTCTTCACCACCAAGTCGACGACGTACAACGGCACTTCGCTCCCCGGCCTGGGCCTGAACATCGCCCGGTACAACCTGGGCGCGTGCAGCTGGAACTCGGTGAACGGCGAGTCGATGGTCGCCTCCCCGAACATCCCCGGGTTCAAGCAGATCGAGGGCTTCTGGCAGGACTGGAACAACGAGGACCCCACCTCCTCGGCCTGGGACTGGACGGCGGACGCGAACCAGCGCGCGATGCTGGTGAAGGCGACGGCGCGCGGCGCGACCAGCGAGCTGTTCGCCAACTCCCCCATGTGGTGGATGTGTTCCAACCACAACCCGTCCGGCGCGGCCGGCGGCGGCAACAACCTCCAGACCTGGAACTACCGCCAGCACGCCTCCCACCTCGCCGCGGTGGCCCTCTACGCCAAGAACAACTGGGGCGTGAACTTCGCGACGGTCGACGCCTTCAACGAACCCTCGTCCTCCTGGTGGACGGCGACCGGCACGCAGGAGGGCTGTCACATGGACGCGACGGTCCAGTCGGCCGTACTGCCGTATCTGCGCAGCGAGTTGAACACCCGCGGCCTCACCGCCACGAAGATCTCCGCCTCCGACGAGACGAGCTACGACCTCGCCCGCACCACCTGGAACTCCTTCAGCTCCACGACGAAGGGGTATGTGAACCGGGTCAACGTCCACGGGTACCAAGGCTCGGGCGGGCGCCGGGACCTGCTCTACACGGACGTCGTGACGACGGCCGGCAAGGCCCTGTGGAACTCGGAGACCGGCGACAACGACGGCACCGGCTACACCATGGCCTTCAACCTCCTCTACGACTTCCGCTGGCTCCACCCCACCGCCTGGGTGTACTGGCAGGTCATGGACCCGTCCTCGAACTGGGCGATGATCGCGTACGACGCGGACACGCTGGCGGCGGGCGCGGTGACGACGAAGTACTACGTGATGGCCCAGTTCAGCCGCCATCTGCGCCCCGGCATGCGGATCCTCGACACGGGCGTCAGCTACGCCACCGCCGCCTACGACGCGACCGCCAAGCGTCTGGTCATCGTCGCCCTCAACACCGCGACCACCGCCCAGACCCTCACCTTCAACCTCTCCAACTTCACGACGGTGACCGGCGGTTCGGGCGGCCTGGTGCCGCGCTGGAACACGGTGACGACGGGCGGGGACCAGTACAAGGCGTACTCGGACACGTACGTGAGCGGGAAGACGGTGGCGGTGCCGTTCGCGGCGAAGGCGGTGCAGACGTTGCAGATCGACGGGGTGACGATCTGACGTCTGGCTGACGTCCGGCTGACGTCTGGGCCGGAGACCGCTCAGAGACCGTGGGGATGACCGTCCAGTCGGATGTTCATCTCCACGGTGACCTCGTCCCCGGCGGAGATGCCCTGCGGCACCCGCACGGCGTTCTTCAAGGGCAGCAGATAGCCGCCTTCCCGGGGAAAGAGCGAGGTACCGAAGTCGACCTCCCCGATCCGCGCCTCCACCGGAATCACCCCCCACCCGTACGTGGCCATGGCGGCCACCTCACGGATGTCGGCGCATTCCTCGTCCGGTACCGGGACAAAGTAGTACGGAGCGGGCCCACGCCACTCGATCACCGGCCCGGAGAACACAAGTCGCATGCCCCCAGTCTCCTCCCCTTCTCCATCGGTGCTGGCCTGCGGATATCTCTCCTTTGTCACCCGTCGGCAGTACGGTGTCCCCCATGCGCCCCGACACGCCTGCCGAGAACGTCGACCACACCGCCGAAGCGGCACGCCTGGAGCGGACCGCCGGCCGGTATCCCGAGGACGCCGAGGCCCTGCTCCTGCAGGCCGCGGCCCACCTGGAACTGTCCGGCGACCGCCCCGCCGCGACCGCGCTCTACGACCGTCTGCTGTCCTCGAACGACACTCTGGACGACCCCCACCTGGTACGGGCCCTCAAGGCCTCGAACCTGTGGGAGTACGGCCATGAGGCCGAGGCCCGCGCGATCATCGACGGCGTCCGCGCGGCGGCCCCGCGCGACCCGGCCCCCTGGGTGATCGTGGCCGAGGCCCTGGAGTCGCACGACGAGCTGGAGGCGGCCCAGGAGACGTTCTCGGAGGGCGCGGGTCTCCTCCTGGCGGACGTCCAGGAACCCCCGTACTCCACCCACCCGCTGCTCTTCGGCCGCCACCGCGTGCGCCGCATGCTGGGCGTGGCCCACGACGAGTGGGACATGCTGGCCGACACCCTGCACTCCTCCCCCGTCTCCCTGGACGAACTCCACGACCCCAAGCGCGTCTGGTCCCTGGGCTCGGACAACCCCGCGGAACTGGAGGCCGAGATCTCCCGCCTGCGCGCGGAACTGGGCACCTACCGCGAGGCCCTCTCCCGCCCGTTCCCGGTGGCGGTCCTGCACTGGCCGACGACGGAACTGGCGGAACTGGTGTCGGACTACCCGACCCTGTCCACCGAATACCCGTCCCACGAGGCGCACTTGGCGACGATAGAGGCGTCACTTCGGGAACTGGCGGCTTCCGGGACTCCGAACCTCGGGATCGTGACGGGCACAGTCCCGTCGTACGAGGCCTTCGCGGCGTCGGAGGGCTCGTCCCCGGCAGACGCGGACCTGCTGCCGCAGTATGCGACGACGCTGGCTGCGCGGGGGCGGGCTGTGGCTTGGCCGCCGCAGCGGGGGGCTGTTTGTTGGTGTGGGTCGGGGCGGGGGTATGGGGAGTGTCACGGGGCCCTGGGAGCGTGACTCGGCGCCTCACCTGACCACTTGCCCGGCAGTCATGATTCGTGACGACGTGCATTCGTGAGGTTCGAAGACAGTGAACAGCGTGACGCCGTCCTCTCCCGACGTCTCAGCTCGTATGAGCAGGCAGGCGAGCAAGGACACAGGGGCCGAGCTGGCCGTACGACGACTGCTGCACGCGGCCGGGCTGCGTTACCGGGTGGAGTACCCGGTGCCCGGCATGGCTCGGCGCCGGCTCGACGTGGCGTTCACTCGGGCGAAGGTGGCCGTTTTGATCGACGGGTGTTTCTGGCACGGGTGCCCGGTGCACGCGACACAGCCGAAGGCCAATGCGGAGTGGTGGCGCCAGAAGTTGGACCGGAACATCGCTCGCGACCGGGAGACGACCGCGCACCTGGTCGCGCAGGGGTGGACAGTGCTGCGTTTCTGGGAGCACGAGGACCCTGACTCAGTGGCCGCGCGGGTGTCGGCCACTGTGGAGCGGCGGCGTACAGACAGGTAGTCGACTTCCTCAGGATTTCGGACGACGTGCCGGCGGGAGTCGCCGAGCGGATGGAGCGGCAGCAGGTGCTCTACGACGGCGAGCACCACTACGACGTCACCCTCGGCGAGCAGGGGCTGTACACGAACATCGGCGGCTCGGAAGTGATGCGGGGGCAACTGGAGCGGCTGCTCCGCGAGATCGACCTCCCCTCGCTCACCCTCGGCATCCTCCCTGCCGCCGCCGAGGTCGGCGTCGTTCCCATGCCGGGCTTCAATATGTACGACGGCAGTTGGGCTCACTACGAGCTTGTCTCCAGAGGCGTTGACATCACCGATCCTGCTGAACTCGCCCTCCGCGAAAAGGCCTGCGCCGCCCTCAGCGGTGTCGCGTCCTACGGCGATGCCGCCAAGCGGCTCGTCCGCAAGGCGTTGGCTTACTGGGGCGATGCCTGAATCAGCGGATAGTTGAAAGGCCCTGCAACCCTCTCGAAGGCCTCAAGCGTGATCGCCGGGACGAAGACCGAGTCACCCTCCATGCCCTCCGGAAGATGCCCCCGCATTTCCTCGCGGCACAGGAAGGTTCCGTCGGGGAGGAGAAGCGCGCCAACCCGGTCCGCCAGTTCGATGATGACCTTCCAGACGTCACCGACCTGCGGACGATGCACCCCGATGTCCCAGTCGGCGACGAAGATCTCGACCTCGCTGCCGTCCTTCGCTCGGATCCAGAACTCGGTGTCGTCCCCGCCGGTCTTCTCCGGCTCGGCGACGTACGGCGCAAGGAGTGCGCGGATCGCGTCCATGTCCGGTCGGGTCACCTCGCCGTTCACGAAGCTGTAGATGCCGAGGCTGTAGCTCACTTCGCCGGCCCCCCGGCCTCGGAAGCCATCTCGTTCAACCGTTCCAGCAGCGCCAGCAACGCCTCCCGATCCCCCTCCCCCAACCCCGCGAAACACTCCCCCAACACCTCGTCCGCCACCGCCTGCCCCGCCTTCAACACCCGCTCCCCCGCCGGAGTCAGATGGTGTTCGATACGACGACCCCGCCCCGGCCGCCGTTCGATCAACGCCTGCGCGGCGAGACGCGTCGCCAGCGTGCCGAAGGACTGTTCCGTCTGGAAGGTCTCGGCGGACAGTTCGCGCGCCGAGGAACCCGGCGTGCGGGCGATCGCCCGTAGCGCGTCCCATTGGGCCAGGGTCGTGCCGACGGCCGCCAACGCGCTGTCCAGGGCGCGGTGTTGGCGATACTGGGCCTGCTTGACCGCTCGGCCGAGCAGTTGGAGTTGCGATGGGTGGTGAAGAGGCAGGTCATCCGGCATGGGGGAAGTTTACCTCAAGACTAAGCTTCCTTATATAAGGATGTTTAGTTAGAGTGAGTGCATGACCTCCGAGAACATCTCCCAGGCGTACTCCGTGTACCCCGACCTGCCCCTCACCGTCACCGAAACCGGCCCAGCCGACGGCCGCCCCGTTCTCGTCCTGCACGGCGGCGGAGGCCCCTTCACCGTCGCCGGTATCGCCCAGCACCTCGCCGAGGGCGGCGCCCGCGTTCTCACCCCCGTACACCCCGGCTGGAACGGCAATCCCCGTCCCGACTGGCTCACCGGCATCGACGATCTCGCCCTCGCCTACCTCCACCTCCTCCAGGACCTCGATCTGAAGGACGTCCTCGTCGTCGGCTCGTCCCTCGGGGGATGGATCGCCGCCGAGATGGCCGTACGAGACGTCGAGCAGGAGCGCGTCGGCGGTGTCGTGCTCATCAACTCCGCCGGGGTGTACGTCGAAGGCGAACCGATCGTCGACTTCTTCTCCCTCGATCCGCGCGCCGCCGCCGAGTTGTCCTGGCACGATCCCGATCGCTTCTACGTCGATCCGGCCACCGTTCCTGCCGAGCAACTCGCCGCCCGCCAGGCCAACATGGCGACCATGCGGGTCCTCGCCGGTGAACCCAACATGCACGACCCGAAGTTGTTGCGCCGGCTCGGTCGGGTGCGGCAGCCCGCGTTGGTGGTGTGGGGCGAGAGTGACGGGCTTTTCACCGCCGCCTACGGCGCCGCGTACGCGTCCGCCTTCGGGGACGGGCGGTTCGAGCTCGTGCCCAAGGCCGGTCATCTGCCGCAGCTCGAACAGCCTGAGGTCACGTTCCGGCTCATCGACGAGCACCTCGATCGGACAGCTTGAGGGCGCGGGCCGCAGGCCGGCCTCCTGGACGCCCCCTCGCCCTCGCCCCTCGCCCCTGGACCCCTCGCCCTCGCCCCTCGACCCCCTTGACCTCGCCCCGCCCTCACACCCCTGGCCCGCGCGGGTTAGCCTCGGGCCACAGCAGTCACAAGGCTCAGGTCGCACGGCTCAGGAGGCACGCATGGCCAAGGTTCCCAGCGCGGTGGTCGCCGCGGGCGGGCTTGTCGGTGGGTACGGCGTGGCTCGCTGGACGCGGAAGCGGGAGCTCGGTGGGGCCGTACTGGCCGTCGCCGGGGCCGCGGCCGCACAGCAGTGGCGGCGGCAGGCCGGCGGGAAGGCAGCCGGGGCGCTGACCGGTGCCTACGTCGCCGCCTTCGCCGCGTCGCATCCGCTGGCCAAGAAGGTGGGCGCCTGGCCCGCCGTCTTCGGCGTCGCCGGTGCCGTGGCACTGGCCTCGTGGGCGGTGGCCGACCGCCGGGGGTAGCGCCCCCACGCGCAACGAGACGCAGGACTCCGCGGCGTCGGCGGAGACCCAGGCGCCAGTTTTCGTTATCGGTCCCCGCCCCCGTACGTCTCCGGCGCATGCACCCCACACAACACCCCAGCCACCGCGCCCTCGCCTCCGCCCTCACCCGCCGTACCCTCCTCAAGGCCACCGGCACCGCAGCCGTTGCCGCCACCCTCACCACCACAACCGCCGCCCCCGCAAGCGCCGCCGGCGGCTACGCCCACCCCGGTCTCCTTCACACCCGCGCCGACCTGGCCCGTATGGCCGCGAAGGTGGAGGCAGGCAAGGCCCCTTACGCCGCCGGGTACGCCAAGCTCACCGCCAACCGGCATGCGCAGAGCGGGTGGGCGGCGAACCCGCAGGCCACGGTCTACCGGGGCAGCGGTACGCCGCAGAACTACGCGACCCTCTACAACGACGTCCACGCCGCCTACCAGAACGCCCTGCGCTACCACGTCGGCGGCGACAGCGCCCACGCCGACACCGCCGTCGCGATCCTCAACTCCTGGTCGTCCAAGCTGACTTCGGTGCAGGGGTCGGCCGACCGGTTCCTGGCCGCCGGGCTGTACGGGTACCAGTTCGCGAACGCCGCCGAACTCGTCCGGGATCACGGCGACTTCGAGCTGGGCCGGTTCCAGGAGATGCTCAGCAAGTTCTTCGCGCCGCTCAGCGACAGCTTCCTGGTCAAGCACAACGACGCCGTCGTCACCAACTACTGGACCAACTGGGATCTCACGGCCGTCGCCTGCGTCCTCGCCACCGGGATCTTCTGCGACGACAAGGCTCAAGTCGCCCGCGCCGTCGATTACTTCAAGCATGGTGCGGGGCTCGGATCCGTCCGCAACGCCATTCCCGTGCTGCACGAGGACGGGCTGGGTGAGTGGTTGGAGGCCGGGCGCGATCAGGGGCACGCCCTGCTCGGTGTCGGGCTCATGGGCACCGTCTGCGAGATGGCGTGGAATCAGGGGATCGACCTGTACGGGTACGACGACAGCCGGTTCCTCAAGGGCGCCCAGTACGTGGCGAAGTGGAGCATGGGCGGGCAGGTGCCGTACACGCCCAACACCCGACGGAAGGGTGCCGTCGCGGGGTGGTCGGGCAGCGAGACCGCGAGCGCCGCGGCCGGCGTCGACCCGGCCATGACCCGGCCCATCTGGGCGATGATCGCCAACCACTACACCAAGCGGCGCGGGCTCTCGGCCACCTACCTCACGCAGATCGCCGCCAGGTCCGCCCCCGAGGGTGGCGGCGGCGACTACGGGCCCAACAGCGGCGGGTACGACCAACTCGGCTTCGGCACGCTGGCGTTCACGCGGGACAAGGTGACCGCGGGCGCCGGTCCCGCCCCGATCGGGACGCCCACATCGACGCCCGCACCGACGGCCACCGCGTCCGGCGCCGGCACGGACACGGGCGCCAACTCCCGTACCGGCTCCGGCCCCCGCCCCCAGTCCG
Organism: Streptomyces sp. NPDC002499; assembly: GCF_053595415.1. Taxonomy (NCBI): domain Bacteria; kingdom Bacillati; phylum Actinomycetota; class Actinomycetes; order Kitasatosporales; family Streptomycetaceae; genus Streptomyces; species Streptomyces sp. NPDC002499. Next base: position 159,921 of record NZ_JBSFXO010000010.1, on the reverse strand, counting down.
CCGCCGCCCCCTCCGCCTCCCCGAACTCCACCGGCGACCTCGCCACCACCGGCTCGGGTGACGTCATCGGATGGGCAGCGGCCGCAGGCCTCACGACCGTCGCCGGAGGCCTGCTTCTGATGCGCCGTCGGGACCGGGTCAGGCGGGACGCCCACCAATAGGCGTACCCGGAGGCCCGGACTCACCGGAACCGCCCGAACTCCCGGGCTTCCCCGCCCCCTTCACCGCCGCACCCGCCTTCGCCACCACCGCGGTCAACGGCGTGGCGATGTCCTCCAGCGACCTCCGCTCCGCGTTCACCGCGAGGAACGCCGCGACGATCCCCGCCGCGCACATCAGCCCCGCGCCGATCTGGAAGGCGAGGGTCGTGTCGCCGACGACGCCGGAGTCGGTGAGGTCGGCGAAGACGAGGGGGCCGGTGATGCCGCCGGCGGCGGTGCCGATGGCGTAGAAGAAGGCGATGGACATGGCGCGGGTCTCCATCGGGAAGATCTCGGAGACCGTGAGGTAGGCGCTGGAGGCGCCGGCGGAGGCGAAGAACAGGACCGCGCACCAACACGCCGTCAGGGTCGTCGCGTTGAGCGAGCCGCGGTCGAAGAGCCAGGCCGTGCCGAAGAGGAGGAGGCCGGAGAGGAGGTACGTCGACGAGATCATCGTCCGGCGGCCGACGGTGTCGAAGAGCTTGCCCAGCAGCAGGGGGCCGAAGAAGTTGCCGACCGCGATCACCGCGAAGTAGTAGCCGGTGTTCCCGGTCGGGACGTCGTAGAACTTCGTCAGGATCGCGCCGAAGCCGAAGGTGATCGCGTTGTAGAGGAACGCCTGGCCGATGAAGAGGGAGAAGCCGAGCACCGAGCGTTTGCGGTAGTCGGAGAAGAGGGTGCGGCCGATCTCCAGGAAGCTGATGCTCTTGCGCTGGTGGATGGTGATCTCGCCCTCGGGGGCGGGGAGTTGTTCGCCCTGCTCCGCCTCGATCCGCTCCTCGATCGAGGAGACGATGCGTTCCGCCTCGTCCTCCTTGCCGTGGATCAGCAGCCACCGTGGGCTCTCGGGCACGTGTCGTCGTACGAGAAGGATCACCAGGGCGAGGACGGCGCCGAGCGCGAAGGTCAGGCGCCAGCCCACGTCGGCCGGCAGGATCGCGGTGTTCAGCGCGACGATCGAGAGCAGGGAGCCGAAGACCGCGCCCACCCAGAAGCTGCCGTTGATGATGAGGTCGACGCGCCCGCGGTGGTAGGCGGGGATCAGTTCGTCGATGGCGGAGTTGATCGCCGCGTACTCGCCGCCGATGCCGAAGCCGGTCAGGAAGCGGAAGGCGAAGAACCACCAGGTCTGGAAGGAGATCGCCGTCAGGGCGGTGGCCGCCAGATACACGATCAGGGTGATCATGAACAGTTTTTTGCGGCCGTAGCGGTCGGTCAGGCGGCCCCAGAAGAGGGCGCCGGAGCAGGCACCGGCCACGTACAGCGCGGCGGCGATACCGGTGACCTCGCCGGAGGTGATCGGCAGTCCGCTGCCGGGCTCGGACAGGCGTCCTGCGATGTTGCCGACGACCGTGACCTCCAGGCCGTCGAGGATCCACACCGTGCCGAGGCCGATGACGATCGTCCAGTGCCAGCGCGACCAGGGCAGCCGGTCGAGGCGGGCGGGAATGCTGGTGGTCACGATGCGGCCGTCTTCGGCCTGAGCGGTGGCCATGGGCTCCCTCCTCATCGAGCGAACCATCCGGCGGAACCTCCGTCGGAACGTTCGCCGAGTGCCCCCACCAGCCCGCTCTACGCCCCCAGCCCTCGCGACACCGCATAGATCAGCAAGCCCACCAGCGACCCCACCACCGTGCCATTGATCCGGATGAACTGCAGGTCACGGCCGATGTGTGCCTCGATCTTCTTCGTCGTGTGCTCGGCGTCCCAGCTCGCCACGGTGTCCGTGATCAGGGAGGTGATCTCACCCCGGTAGGTGGTGACGACGTACACCGCCGCGCCCTCCACCCAGCCGTCGACCTTGGCCTGGAGCTTGGCGTCCACGGCCATCCGCGCGCCCAGCGAGAGCAGCGAGGCCCGTACGCGCAGCCGCAGCTCGCTGCGCTCGTCCTCGGCCGCCGAGACGATCATCGAGCGTACGGAGGTCCAGGCCGAGGCGATCAGGTCCTGGACCTCGCCGCGGCCCAGCACCTCGCCCTTGAGCCGTTCGATCCGCGCGCGGGTCTCGGTGTCGGACTGGAGGTCGGAGGCGAAGTCGGTGAGGAAGCGGTCGAGGGCGCCGCGCGCGGGGTGGGAGGGCATGTCCCGCATCTCGGTGACGAAGCGCAGCAGCTCCTTGTAGACGCGCTCGCCGACCTTCTTGTCGACGAACCGCGGGGTCCAGCCGGGCGCCCCGCCCTGGACGGCGTCCATGACCTGCTCGTCGTGCAGGATCAGCCAGTCGTGCGCGCGGGTGACGATCAGGTCGACGACCCGCTTGTGGCCGCCGTCGGCGACGATCTTCTCCAGCATCTTGCCGATGCCGGGGGCGATCTCCTGGGCGTCGGCCCGGCGGGTGATCGCCTCGCCGACGATCGCCTGGACGTCGGAGTCGCGCAGGACGGTGAGGGCGCCGCGCAGGGCGGCCGAGAGTTCCGCCGTCACGCGGTCCGCGTGGTCGGGGTCGGCCAGCCAGACGCCGAGCCGGCTGCCGATGCCGACGGCGCGCAGCCGCTGTCGTACGACGTCCTGGGAGAGGAAGTTCTCCCCGACGAACTCGCCCAGGGAGATGCCGAGTTGGTCCTTCTTGGTCGGGATGATCGCGGTGTGCGGGATGGGCAGGCCGAGCGGGTGGCGGAAGAGCGCGGTGACCGCGAACCAGTCCGCCATCGCGCCGACCATGCCGGCCTCGGCCGCCGCGGCGACGTAGTCGGCCCAGACCCCGGCGCCCTCGTGGGAGGCCCACTTGGCGAGGACGTAGACGACGGCCACGAACAGCAGCAGCCCGGTCGCGGTGAGTTTCATCCGGCGCACCCCGCGCCGCTTCTCCTCGTCGGCGGGGCTGAACGTCGTCATGGTGCGGGCGGCCGGGGCGGGCGTGGCCGGATCGGCGCGGTTATCCGCCGGGGCGGACCGGGCATGCTTCATGGCGACGTCGCTTGATCCCGCTTCATCCGGATTCGTACGTTCCATTCGCTCCACCCGTTCGTGATCCCTTGCACACATTGTCCCTTCCTGACCGACTCCCGGAACGGAACAGGAGTTCCCGCCGTCTGTCGGGAGGGGGAATTCGTGACGAACTCCGGCGGCCCAGTGGGGGCCCTGGTCGACTACCCCTCATCACACCTGAGGAGACACGCACCGCATGGCCAGGACCAACGCCGGGGGTGTGGGGGTGTCCCCCACAAAGCACCGCGCCCTGCTGGCGGCGATCGTCGCCCTGATCGTGGGGATCTCGGCCGCCATCTACGCCGGTGCCGCCACCGCCGACGGCCACGCGGGCCGCAGCGCGCTCGCCCAGGGACGCACCCCGCACAACTCCGCCGCCCCCGCCTCCACCGGCACCTGGGTCGGCTCCTGGTCCGCGTCCCCGGCCGGCGCCGAACCCGGCACCGAGACCGTCGGTCTGGCCGGGCGTTCGGTGCGCAACGTCGTGCACGCGAGCGTGGGCGGCACCAGCGCCCGCGTCACGCTGTCCAACCTCTACGGGCAGTCGGCGCTGACCCTCACCAACGCGTCGATCGCCGTCGCCGCCGGGAGCCGCGGCGCGGCCGCCGGCGCGCAGTCGATGGTGCGGCTGACCTTCGGCGGCGCGACCACCGTCGTCATCCCGGCCGGCGGCCAGGTGCTGAGCGACGCGGTCCGCATCGTAATCCCGCAGGGCGGCGACGTCCTGGTCACCACGTACTCGCCCACCGCGTCCGGCCCGGTCACATACCACCCGCACGCCCGCCAGATCTCCTACGTCGCCGACGGCGACCTCACCGAGGACGTCACCGGTGCCGCGTACACCGAGCAGACGGGGTTCTGGCGCTATCTGACCGCGCTGGACGTGCTGAGCAACGAGTCGGACGGCACCGTGGTCGCCTTCGGGGACTCGCTCACCGACGGCATCACCTCCACCAACGACACCAACCGCCGCTGGACGGACGTCCTCTCGCAGCGGCTGCGTACGGCCGTCGGGTCCGGCCAGGACGTGCCCCGCTACAGCGTGATCAACCAGGGCATCAGCGGCAACCGGATCCTCACCGGCGGCCTCGGCCGCCCCGCCGACAACCCGAGCGGCCTCGACCGCTACGCCCGTGACGTGCTCTCCCGTACCAACGTCAAGGTCGTGATCATCGACCTCGGCGTCAACGACATCCTGCGCAACCCGCAGCTCGCCGACCCGGACCGGATCGTCGAGGGCCTGCGCACCCTGGTCCGGGAGGCCCACGCCCGCGGCATCAAGGTCGTCGGCGCCACCCTGATGCCCTTCCGGGGGCACCGCGGCTACTCCGGGGACCGGGACGCCGTACGGCAGCAGGTCAACGCGGAGATCCGCTCGGGGCGCGTGTTCGACGCCGTGGTCGACTTCGACCGCGCCCTGCGCGACCCGTACGACCCGCGCCGGCTGCGCTCCGACTACGACTCCGGCGACCACCTCCACCCCAGCGACAAGGGGTACGCGCGGATGGCGGCGGCCTTCGACCTGGACGACCTGAAGGGCTCGGCGCCGGCGGAGCTGTGACACCTGGCCGGAGGCGGTGTCAGTAGTCCCCGAACCGTCGCCGGTCCCGCTCCTCGCGGCGCTCCCGGCGGCGTTCCTCCTGCTGCTCGCGGCGTTCCTCCTGGCGTTCGCGGCGGGGGTCGCGGTGGCGGCCGTCGAGCATGCGGTGATGGTGGCCGAGGATGCGCTGGTGGTCGTCGTACCGGTCGTCCGGGTCGTCCAGGTCCAGGTCGTCGTGGGCGGATTCCGGCAGCTCTCGGCCGGAGGCCTTGCGCTCCAGCTTCTCCCTGCGGCGCTCCTCCTTCAGGCGGCGCCGCTCCTCGCGGGTCAGTTTGCGCTCGACGTCGACGCCGCCCCAGAAGGCGAAGCCGGTGACGATCACGCGCGGCGCCCCCGGGTCGCCGGGCACGCCGTCCTCGCGGCTGTCGAAGGCGCCCATGATCCCGATGCCGCGCACGACGACCTCGACGCCGGGCGGCACGGTCACGTTCACCCCGCCCATGATCGCGACGCAGTTGATCACGACCTCGCGGTCCGCGAAGTTCGCCTCGCGCAGGTCGATGTCACCGCCGCCCCAGAAACAGAAGGAGTTGAACCGCTTGGGCACGGTCCAGCGTCCCTTGCGCTGGAAGCCGGACATCACGGCGACGGCCCAGGTCGACGAACCCTCGCCGCCGACGATCCGGCCGGCCCAACTCCCGTCGCCCACCGGCCCCTTGACCATGTTCACCGGCGGCGGGACGACACCGGGGGCCGGCAGATCGCGGGTGATCGGCGTCAGTTCGCCGTACGTCCGCGCCTTGTACGTGGCCTCCAGCCGCTCCTCGAACTCCTCCATGTCGAGGCGGCCCTCCGCGAGGGCGTCCCGCAGGATCTCCGAGACTCGCTCACGGTCGGCGTCGGAGGCGCGAAGCTCCGGGACTGCGTCGTCGGTCATGTACAGCAGCCTACGAGGTCGCTCCGGCGAGGGCTACGAGACCGCTTCCTCGGCCTGTTCCGGCGGGGAATCGGCCGGTCCGGGCGCGGATTCGCGGGCATCCCCCAAGGAATGCAGCATCTTGGCGATGACCACCTCGATGTCCGGCTCGCGCACCGACAGGTCCACCAGCGGATACTCCGCCGCGATCCGCGCGACCAGCGGCGCCGCGGAGCCCGACGCCGGGAACGCCAGCCACTGGCGCGGCCCCTCCACCTTCACCACCCGCGCGTCCGGGACCTCGATCGGCGGCAGCTCCCGCTCCAGGTCCACCACCAGCGTCCGCTCGCTCTCCCCCACCTCGTGCAGCCCGGCCAGCGGACCGTCGTACATCATGCGCCCGTGGTCGATGACCATCACCCGCGAGCAGAGCTGCTCGATGTCCTGGAGGTCGTGCGTGGTCAGCAGGACCGTCGTGCCCCGCTCGGTGTTCAACTCCCGCAGAAAACCCCGCACCTTGGCCTTGGACATGACGTCCAGACCGATCGTCGGCTCGTCGAGGTACAGCACCTCCGGATCGTGCAGCAGCGCCGCCGCGATGTCCCCCCGCATCCGCTGCCCCAGCGACAGCTGACGCACGGGCACGTCCAACAGGTCGGCCAGCTCCAGGAGTTCGACACAACGGTCGAGGTTCTCGCGGTAACGCGCGTCCGGGATGCGGTACATGCGGTGCATCAGCTTGTACGAGTCGATCAGCGGCAGGTCCCACCACAGCGTCGTACGCTGCCCGAACACCACGCCGATCCGGTGCGCCAGGCGCGTGCGCTCACGGGAGGGGTCGATGCCGGCCACCCGCAGCCGGCCGCCGCTCGGCGTGAGGATGCCGGTCAGCATCTTGATGGTCGTCGACTTCCCGGCGCCGTTCGGGCCGATGTAGCCGACCATCTCGCCGCGCGCGACGGTGAAGGAGATGCCGTCGACGGCCCGGACCTGCCGGCGCTCCCGCTTGAGGAAACCGGTCTTCCGGCGGACGTCGAAGACCTTCTCGACCCGGTCGAGTTCGATGAAGGGGTCCCCTGTCCGAGGGTCCCCTGTCCGAGGGTCCCTTGTCTGAGGGTTCGTCGCTTGAGGGTCCGTCGCTTGAGGGTCCATCGTCTGCTCGCTAACTCCCCGTACTCCGATAGGACCTGAGACCCGCCCGCCAGGCGACTCCCGAGAGCGCGCAGCAGGCGGCCGCCACCAACGGCGACACGAACGCCGCCCACTGCGGCAGCCCCAGGGGCAGCGGGCGCCCCAACACATAGGCCGCGGGCACCCAGTTGACGAAGGCCAGCGGCAGCACGAACGTCACCCCGCGCACCAGCTCCTGGCCGAAGACGGTGGGCGGGTACTGCAACAGCGTCGTGCCGCCGTACGTGAACGCGTTCATCACCTCCGACCCGTCCTGCGCCACGAACTGGAAGGCCGCGCCCGCCACGAACACCGCGCAGAAGATCCCCGCGCCGCTCAGCACGATCACCGGCATCAGCGCCACCTTCACCGGCGTCCAGCCGATGTCGACGCTCAGCAGGGCGTACCCGAGCACCAACGCCCCCTGCGTGACCCGCCCCAGGCGGCGCAGCCCGAAGCGGTCGGCGGCCACCTGCGCGAGCACCGGCGCGGGGCGCACGAGCAGCGTGTCCAGCGTGCCGTCCCGAACTCGCTGACCCAGCCGCTCCATCGAGCCGATCGCCAGATCCGCGAGACCGAACGCGACGGACGACAGGCCGTACAGGAAGGCCACTTCGGCCAGCGGCCAGCCGCCGAGCACGTCGACCCGCGAGAACATCAGCAGGATCGCCACGAAGTCCAGCCCGGTGACCGCGAAGCTGGCGAACGTCGTCATCACGAAGGACGCGCGGTACGCCATCGTGGAGCGGATCCACATCGCCGCGATCATGCGATAGGTGCGCAGCCCGTCGACCACCGCGCTCGTGTCAGCCACCCTGAACGACCACCCTCCGCGTCGCCACCGACTGGAGGAGCCGCCCGGCCGCCAGCAGCACCACCGCCCACGCCCCCTGGAAGGCGAAGGTCGACCACGGGTCCGCCTCCCCCAGCAGCACGTCGGCCGGTTTCTGCAGCAGCGCCGACCAGGGCAGCATCCGTACGACCTCGCCGAGCGCGCCCGGGAACACGTTCAGCGGCAGCACCATCCCCGAGCAGAAGAACCCGACGAGCATCGCCAGGTGCGTCACGCCCGTGCCCTCCAGCAGCCAGAACGTGAGCAGCGCGACCAGGTACCGGATGCCGAAACCGACCACCATGCCCAGCACGACGGTCACCAGGAACGCGGCCCAGGTCACCCAGGAGCCCGGCAGCGCCACCGGAAACACCAGTGCGCCGAAGGCGAACGGGATCACGCCCCGGCCGAGCAACTGGAACAGGGCGCGCCCCACGTCGGCCGCCAGCCACCACAGCTGGAGATCCGCGGGCCGGTACAGGTCGGTCGCGATGTCCCCGGTGCGGATCCGTTCCATCAGCTCGTTCTCGACCCCGCCGCCCCCGATCGCCAGCGCCGCGAGCAGCGCCTGCCCGAGCCACACGTAGGTGACGGCCTGCGCCTGGTCGTACCCGCCCAGATGCGGCCGCTCGTCCCACAGCGCCAGATACGTGTACACGAGGATCAGCCCGAACACGGTGTTGGTGAACACCCCCGCCGCGGTGGCCGCCCGGTACGTCGAGTACCGCTTCAGACCTCCCGCCGCGACGGCCGCGTACAACCGTCCCGAGCCCACCTTCAACGACCTCCCAGGCCCGCAAGACACCGAAGCGCAGGAGCTCAGGGCCTGGCTTTCGGATCAGCTCGGCGTCGCGGGCCCTGGCACGCACATCTGCCGCGTTGTCGTCGGTCGCCGACGCTCCGCGTCGACTCCCTCCTCCGCCTTGCAGCTGCACGCACCAGACCCCGCTCAACTCGGCCGAGGAGAACCGCACCTCACAGCCGACCTGATCCGAAAGCCAGACCCTAGCCCGCAGGTGGTGACGTACGCCACGCATTTTCGGGGCAGGACGCGTGCCGCGATCTGCAACGGAACGCATGGTGCGAGAGTCTTCAAGAGGGGGCGCAGAACGCGTACAAGGTCGTACCGGAACGTATGACGCGAAATTGGAGTCCGTGCACAACATGAGCGACGAGCCGCAGCAGCCGACCGAGGGCTGGGCACCGAGAGAGCCGCTGGCGGCCGAACCGACGGGTGGGAAGAAGAAGATGAAGCGGCCCAAGCGCACCGGCTGGCGGCGGATCATCCCCACCTGGCGCATGGTGCTCGGCACCTTCGTGCTCGGCGTCCTGCTGCTCGTCGGCCTGTTCTTCCTCGGCTACTCCCTGGTCAAGATCCCGCCGGCCAACGCGCTCGCCACCAAGCAGTCCAACGTCTTCCTGTACGCCGACGGCTCGCAGCTCGCCCGGGACGGCGAGGTCAACCGGGAGAACGTGTCGCTCGCGCAGGTCTCCAAGGACGCCCAGCACGCCGTACTGGCCGCCGAGGACCGCGACTTCTACACCGAGTCCGCCGTCGACCCCAAGGCGATGCTGCGGGCCGGCTGGAACACCGCGACCGGCAAGGGCCGCCAGTCCGGCTCGACGATCACCCAGCAGTACGTCAAGAACTATTACCTGGGCCAGGAACAGACCGTCACCCGCAAGGTGAAGGAGTTCTTCATCTCGATCAAGCTGGACCGCACGGAGTCCAAGGACCAGATCCTGGAGGGCTACCTCAACACCAGCTACTTCGGCCGCAACGCCTACGGCATCCAGGCCGCCGCCCAGGCCTACTACGGCCAGGACGCCACCGACCTCGACCCGGCCCACGCCGCCTACCTCGCCGCACTGGTCAACGCGCCCAGCGAGTACGACGTCGTCGCCCACCCCGAGAACAAGTCGGCGGCCGTGGCCCGTTGGAACTACGTCCTGGACGGCATGGTCAAGAAGGGCTGGCTGACCGAGGCGAAGCGGGCCGGGCTGAAGTTCCCGATGCCGAAGGAGCAGACGGTCTCCACCGGACTGTCCGGGCAGCGCGGTTACATCGTCGAGGCGGTCAAGAGCTACCTCATCAAGAACAAGATCGTCACCGCCGACGAGCTGGAGGCCGGCGGCTACCGCATCAAGACCACCCTGGACAAGAGCAAGCAGGACGCCTTCGTGAAGGCCGTCGACGACCAGGTGATGTCCAAGCTGGACAAGAAGGGCCGCAAGGTCGACAACTACGTCCGCGCGGGCGGCGCCTCCGTCGACCCCAAGACCGGCAAGGTCGTCGCGATGTACGGCGGCATCGACTACGTCAAGCAGTACACGAACGGCGCGACCCGCGGCGACTTCCAGGTCGGCTCCACCTTCAAGCCCTTCGTGTTCACCTCGGCCGTGGAGAACCACTCCGAGACGCAGGACGGCGAGATGATCACGCCCAACACCTACTACGACGGCACCAACAAGCGCCCCGTGGAAGGCTGGACCGGCGGCACCTACGCGCCCGAGAACGAGGACCAGTACTCCTACGGCGACATCACCGTGCGCACCGCCACCAACAAGTCCGTCAACGCGGTGTACGCGCAGATGGCCGTCGACGTCGGTCCCGAAAAGGTGAAGCAGACCGCGGTCGACCTCGGCATCCCCTCCAACACCCAGGACCTCAACGCGTATCCGTCGATCGCGCTCGGCACCGCCACCGCCAGCGTCCTCGACATGGCGGAGGCCTACGCGACCCTCGCCAACCACGGCCGGCGCGGCACGTACACGATGATCGACTCGATCACCAAGGACGGCCAGGACATGGTGGAGCTGCCCAAGGAGCAGGCCCACCAGGCCGTCAGCCGCGAGGCGGCCGACACCACGACGTCGATTCTCCAGAGCGTCGTCGAGAGCGGCACGGCGACCGTCGCGCAGGGCGCCGACCGCCCCGCCGCCGGCAAGACCGGCACCGCGGAGAACGACACGGCCGCCTGGTTCGCCGGCTACACGCCCGAGCTCGCGACCGTGGTCTCCGTGATGGGCCAGGACCCGGTCACCGCCAAGCACAAGCCGCTCTACGGCGCGATGGGCCTGCAGCGCGTCAACGGCGGCGGCCCGCCGGCCCAGATCTGGGCGCAGTTCACCAAGGCGGCCCAGAAGGGCGACAAGGTCACCGACTTCGACCTCCAGCTCCAGGACGGCGCCGAACAGACCGCCCCGCCGTCCCAGGAGGCCACGCCCCCCGACACCGGCGACCAGGACAACGGCGGCACCACCGACGGCGGCCAGGGCGACCAGGGCCAGACCGACGGCGGCACGACCACCGGCGGGGGCACCACGACCGACGGCGGCACCACCACGACCGGCGGAACCACCGGCGACACCACCACGGGCGGCACGACCACCGACGGCGGCACCACGACCGACGGCGGCACGACGGACGGCGGCACGACCGGCGACACCACGGCCGGCACCGACACCGGGGGCACCACGGGCGGCGACACCGGCGGCACGACGGGCACGGACACCGGCGGCAACAGCGTCGGCACGACGGCGGGCCCGCAGAACACGGCCAGACGCCAGCAGTAGCCGCGTCCGCTCAGTGCCCGGAGGTCGCCTTCAGCCCGACCACGGCGACCAGCAGGAGACAGACGAAGAAGATCCGGGCGGCGGTGGCCGGCTCCCCCAGCGCCACCATCCCGATCACCGCCGCGCCGGCCGCCCCGATCCCCACCCACACGCCGTAGGCGGTACCGATGGGCAGGGAACGGGCGGCGTACGAGAGCAGCAGCATGCTGGCGACGATCCCGGCGCCGGTGAACAGACTCGGCACCAGCCGGGTGAAACCGTCGGTGTACTTCATCCCGATCGACCAGCCCACTTCGAGCAGACCGGCGACGACAAGCAGAACCCAGGCCATGACAGGCACCTCCGAGACGTACGTGCTGAACGGGGGTGCGTCGTCTTTGCAAGCTGCTCGGCGAACTGCTCTGCGGCTCCCGGTACGGCGCGTCTCGTCGGGTTCCTTTCGAACATAGCAAACGCACGGCAAAAGGGGCCGGTGACGATGGTCACCAGCCCCTGAGAACCGTAGATCTACAGGTAGAGCCCCGTGGAGTCCTCGGACCCCTCGAACCGGTCCGCCGCGACGGCGTGCAGATCACGCTCCCGCATGAGCACGTACGCAGTGCCCCGCACCTCGACCTCGGCGCGGTCCTCCGGGTCGTACAGCACTCGGTCACCGGGCTCCACGGTCCGGACGTTCTGCCCCACCGCGACGACCTCGGCCCACGCCAGCCGACGGCCCACGGCCGCCGTGGCCGGGATCAGGATCCCGCCACCGGAACGCCGCTCGCCCTCACCGGCCTCCTGCCGCACCAGAACCCGGTCGTGCAGCATCCGGATCGGCAGCTTGTCGTCGTGGGTGCGCTGCTCGTCTCGTCCGGTCTCGTCTCTTTTGGCGCTCACGCCCTGAACCTACCTGCCCGCGCCGGGTCCGTACGCCGCCGGGTCAGCGCTTGCGCCGACGGGCGCCGAAGGCCAGCAGCCCCACGACGCCGACCACCACGAGGGCGACCGGCACGACACGCTCGAGGCGGGGCGCGCCCTCCTCGTCGACGAACTGCGCCTTCACGTCGCTGACGGCCCGGTTGACGCCGACGTAGGCGCGGCCGACGGTGTGATCGATGGTGGACGCCACCTTGGCCTTGGCGTCCCCGACGATCGTCTTCGGATGCACCCGCACCCCGATCTCGTCGAGCGTCTCGGCCAGCACGTCGCGGCGGCGTTTGATGTCCGCCTCGATCTGCGCCGGGGTTCTGGTGTCCGACGTGTCCGCCACGGTTGGCCCTCCGAAGTCAGCTGATGCGTGTTTGTGCCGTTGTTCTGGACAGTCTGTCAGCTCCGCCCGCCGCCGCACTGTCAGGACCCCCGGTTACGCTGGCCCGATGAGTGAGCGACTCCAGCCCGGGGACGTGGCCCCCGACTTCACCCTCCAGGACGCCGACGGCACCGAGGTGTCCCTCGCGGACCACAAGGGCCGCAAAGTCATCGTCTACTTCTACCCCGCCGCCCTGACGCCCGGCTGCACCAAGCAGGCCTGCGACTTCACGGACAACCTGGAGCTGCTGACCGGCGCGGGCTACGACGTCCTCGGCGTCTCCCCCGACAAGCCGGAGAAACTGGCCAAGTTCCGCGACAAGGAATCCTTGAAGATCACGCTCCTGGCCGACCCGGAGAAGACGGTCACCGAGGCCTACGGCGCGTACGGCGAGAAGAAGAACTACGGCAAGACCTACATGGGCGTCATCCGCTCCACGATCGTGGTGGACGAGGAGGGCAAGGTCGAACGGGCCCTGTACAACGTCCGAGCGACAGGCCACGTAGCAAAGATCATCAAGGACCTGGGCATCTGACCACGCCCTCCCACCAGCGTTTTAAGCAAACGGCCTGCACCGGGGCGACCTGGTGCGGGCCGCTTTACGTTCCGGGCGTGACTGTCCGATAAACGGTTCGTTACTCCGTACGAGGCCACGAACGTGTGGTCGGGGACGGAGGGGATCGATGGGGATCAGCGCATATCCGAAGGAGCGGCTGGAGGAGGCGCTACATCCACGAGCGGATGAAGAGGCTAGGAGTGGACGTGTCGCACTTCGAGCGCGAGGGGGGCAAGTGGACACGGGAGGTCCTGGAGCCGGTGGTAGCTCGCTCGACGAGCGTCAACGAGGTGCTACGGCAACTGGGGCTCGAGCCGGTCGGCGGGCACCACACGAACATCTCCCGGCGGATCAAGGCGTACGGTCTCGACACCTCGCACTTCACAACGGTGGCCCGCACGGAACGGCAGCGGTACAACCAGCGCCGCCGAACGGCCGAAGAGATCCTCGTCGAGGACACGTCGGCACACGCAACGCGCGTACCGAGCAGCCGTCTCAAGCGGGCGATGCGTGAGCGGGACGTGCCCGAGCGCTGCGCCCTGTGCGGAATCGAGCCGGTGTGGTTGGGCGAGCCGCTCCCTCTTGAGGTCGATCACATCGACGGCGACTGGCGGAACAACCGGATCGGGAACCTGAGGCTCCTGTGCCCCAACTGCCACTCGACGACCGACAGTTACCGAGGACGCGGCAAGCGGAAGGCCGGAGAGGGGGCGTCATGACCAGCGGCACGCAGTACACCCGCGAGCGCCTGACCGAAGCAGCCCGCCGGTGCGCCGACATCGACGAGGTCATCGCGTACTTCGGTACCCGGCCATACGGACACCTCCGCCGTTACCTTGAGGGTCGATTCGCCCACTTCGGCGTCGACATCTCGCACTTCCGGCCATGTGGCAGACGTTCCCGGCCCACGGAGAGCGAACTGCGAGCGGCGGTCGCCGAGTCGGCCTCACTCGCCGAAGTACTGCGCCGGCTGGATCGTCCGGGCAACGGCACGCAACGCACCAAGGTGCGCAACTGGATTGCCGAGCACGGGATTTCGACCTCGCACTTCCTGGGCCAGGCCCACCGACGAGGCAGACCGGGCCCGTTGTGGGGTCGGCCCCGAGTGGCGCGGCAAGCCCATGACTCTGGAGATCGATCACATCAACGGGGACTGGAGCGACGACCGGCGCGAGAACCTGCGGCTGCTGTGTCCCAACTGCCACGCGGTCACGAGTACCTGGTGCAGGGGAGGAAGAGCGCGGCAAGCAACTCCCGGTACGATGGCAGACGACTAGCGGCGGTGGTGCAATGGCGACACAGCAGACTTAGGATCTGTGGCCCTTGATCGGGCTTGAGGGTTCGAATCCCTTCCGCCGCACATGAACGGCCTGCGAACCGAAGGATCGATCGCAGGCCGTCTTCGTAAACCGCTCAGCCCAACAACTCCCGCACCACCGGCACCAACCCCCGAAACGCCTTCCCCCGATGGCTGATCGCGTTCTTCTCCTCCGCGGTCAACTCCGCGCACGTTCGCGTGTCGCCCTCCGGCTGCAGGATCGGGTCGTAGCCGAAGCCGTTCTTGCCGGCAGGGGTGTGGCGGAGTACGCCCCTCAGTTGGCCCTCGACCACCCGTTCCGTGCCGTCCGGCAGCGCCAGCGCCGCCGCGCAGGCGAAGTGGGCCCCGCGGTGTTCGGCGGCGATGTCCGACAGTTGGGCCAGCAGGAGGTTGAGGTTCGCCTCGTCGGCTCCGTGGTGGCCGGACCAGCGGGCGGAGAAGATGCCCGGGGCGCCGTTGAGGACGTCGACGCAGAGGCCGGAGTCGTCGGCGACGGCCGGGAGTCCCGTGGCCCGGGCCAGGGCGTGGGCCTTCAGGAGGGCGTTCTCGGCGAAGGTCACGCCGGTTTCCTTGACGTCGGGAATCTCGGGATACGCGTCCGCGCCGACCAGCTCGTGGGGCAGGTCGGCCGCGGCGAGGATCGCCCTCAGTTCGACGATCTTTCCGGCGTTGCGCGTGGCGAGGATCAGGCGGGTCATGCCGGACAGTATTCCGCCAGACGCGGGTCCCTTACGACGTGCAGACCTTCGTCAGTTCGCCCGCCGCGTCCGTGACCGGGCTGACGTCCGGCGTGTTGTCGCCGTTCTTGATCGCCGTACGGACGTTGTCGACGGCGTCCCCGAGGTCCTCGACGGCCTTGTTGACGTCGGTGTTGTCGGTCTTGTCACCGATCTTGTCGAGGTCCTTGTCGATGGAGGCGAGGGACTCGTCGATCTGGGTCGGGTCGTTGGAGGCGTTCTCCACCGCCTGCTGGAGGGAGGTGACGCTGTCGGCGATCGCGTCGGCGGTCTGGACGCAGTCCAGGGCCTTGTCGACGGCGTCGCAGCCCGTGGTCACCGCGGTCGTCAATCCGATGGCCGCCACTGCGGCGGCGGTGACGACGAAACGGCGACGGCGGCTTGCGGCCATGGCTGTGTTCCCTCCCCTTTTTCTGGCCCGAAGGGCCCCCGTATGCAGACCCTGAAGGGCCCTCGTGTGCAGGCCCCGAAGGGCCCCCGTGTGCAGGCCCGGAAGGCCCTCGTGTACTGGTCGGGCGCACGGTGATGTGCCGTGCGCCCGCATGGGTAGGGACGCCGGTGCGGGCGGCCGGGTTGCCCCGCCCGCCGCTCTTTCTTGGTGCGCCCTTTACTTTTCGAGGACCGTATCAAGCGCCTTGCGCTGGAGGACAGCGAGTTCCGTGCAGCCGGCGACGGCGAGGTCGAGGAGGGCGTTGAGCTCGTCGCGCGCGAAGGGTTCGGCCTCGGCGGTGCCCTGGATCTCGACGAAGCGGCCGTCTCCGGTGCAGACGACGTTCATGTCGGTCTCGGCCTTCACGTCCTCCTCGTAGCGGAGGTCGAGCAACGGGACTCCGCCCACGATGCCGACCGAGACCGCGGAGACCGTTCCGGTGAGCGGCTGGCGGCCGGCCTTGATGAGTTTCTTGCCCTGGGCCCAGGCCACGGCGTCCGCGAGGGCCACGTACGCGCCGGTGATGGCCGCCGTACGGGTGCCGCCGTCGGCCTGGAGGACGTCGCAGTCCAGGACGATGGTGTTCTCGCCGAGCGCCTTGTAGTCGATGACCGCGCGCAGGGAGCGGCCGATGAGGCGGCTGATCTCGTGGGTGCGGCCGCCGATCTTGCCGCGTACGGATTCGCGGTCGCCGCGGGTGTTGGTGGCGCGGGGCAGCATGGAGTACTCCGCGGTGACCCAGCCCTCGCCGCTGCCCTTGCGCCAGCGGGGGACGCCTTCGGTGACGGAGGCCGTGCAGAAGACCTTCGTGTCGCCGAAGGAGACGAGGACGGAGCCCTCGGCGTGCTTGCTCCAGCCGCGTTCGATGGTGACCGGGCGGAGCTGTTCGGGCGTGCGGCCGTCGATTCGAGACATGGCGAGGAGCCTATCGGCACAGCTGGAAGGGGCTCCTCCCGACCGGGAAAGGAGCCCCGCTCGGCGTGACGTCAGGTCACATCATGTCTTCGATGTCCGCGGCGATGGGGTCGGCGTCGGTGCCGATGACGACCTGTACGGCGGTGCCCATGCGGACGACGCCGTGGGCGCCGGCGGCCTTGAGGGCGGCTTCGTCGACCTTGTCCGGGTCGATGACCTCGGTGCGGAGGCGGGTGATGCAGCCCTCGATCTCTTCGATGTTCTCGATGCCGCCGAGCCCGGCGACGATCTTCTCTGCCTTGGTGGCCATTTCGGTCTCCTCACGCACAGTTGGCCCAACTTTTTGAGCGATTGCGCCGTACGTACCGAAAGATGGCGTTACAGCAAGTCAATCGTCGAGAACTGGTCTACACCACCTGACAGGCGGTCGCCAACTGATGAGTGCCTCCTCCGCCTCCTCCGAGATCACGCCGGCCCGTCGGCGGTGGCAGTCGACGTTCCAGGGCCTGCAGAAGATGGGCCGCAGTCTGCAGCTCCCGATCGCCGTGCTGCCGGCCGCGGGCATCCTCAACCGCCTTGGCCAGCCTGATGTGTTCGGGGACGACGGGCTGGGCTGGACGAACGTCTCCAAGGTGATGGCCGGGGCGGGCGGCGCGCTGCTGGACGGCACGCTCGGGCTCCCCCTGCTCTTCTGTGTGGGCGTGGCCATCGGCATGGCGAAGAAGTCCGACGGTTCGACCGCGCTGGCGGCGCTGGCGGGGTTCCTCGTCTACTTCAACGTGCTGCGCCAGTTCCCGGAGGACTGTCCGCAGGGTGCGAAGGCGGTCATCGGGATCGGCTGCCAGGCGACGGTGGACCACTCGGTGGTGGCGTTCACCTACCAGAACCCCGGGGTCTTCGGCGGCATCGTGATGGGCCTGCTGTCGGCCTACTTCTGGCAGCGTTTCCACCGCACGAAGCTGGTGGACTGGCTGGGCTTCTTCAACGGCCGCCGGCTGGTGCCGATCATCATGGCGTTCGTCGCGATCGTGTTCGCGGCGCTGTGTCTGTGGGTGTGGCCGCCGATCGGTGACGGTCTGGAGAACTTCAGCGACTGGCTGAGCGACGCGGGCGCCTGGGGTGCGGGCGTGTTCGGTCTCGCCAACCGCGCGCTGCTGGTGATCGGGCTGCACCAGTTCCTGAACGTGCCCATCTGGTTCCAGTTCGGCAGCTTCACCAAGCCGGACGGTTCGGTGGTGCACGGCGACATCAACATGTTCCTGGCGGGCGACCCGAACGCGGGCCAGTTCACCTCGGGCTTCTTCCCGATCATGATGTTCGCCCTGCCGGCCGCGGCACTGGCGATCACGCACTGCGCGAAGCCGAGCCGCCGCAAGGAGGTCGGCGGCCTGATGCTGTCGGTCGCGCTGACGTCGTTCGTCACCGGCATCACCGAGCCGATCGAGTACTCGTTCCTGTTCATCGCGCCCGTGCTGTACGCGGTGCACGCGGTGTTGACCGGTGTGTCGATGGCGGTGACGTGGGGGCTCGGGGTGCACGACGGCTTCAGCTTCTCGGCCGGTCTCATCGACTACGTCATCAACTGGAACCTCGCGACCAGACCCTGGGCGATCATCCCGATCGGTCTGTGCTTCGCCGTCGTCTACTACGTGATCTTCCGTTTCGCGATCACGAGATTCGACCTGAAGACCCCGGGCAGGGAACCGGAGGACGAGCGCGAGGACGTCACGAAGGCCTGAGGGCGCACTGGCAACGGGCTGATTCCATACGGCGGTTGGGCCCTCGGACCTGCGGTTCGAGGGCCTTCGCACGTCCGGGGACGGGCACTGCGCGTAGTGGATCGGTCGCAGGAACGGCGGGTTCCTTATCCTGCCTTCACCGTGTTACAACAGGTCTACACCACTGAGTGGTGTAGACCTGTCGACGCCGGTGCCCCCTCTTCCCTTGTTCCCGGGCGGCGCCCTGCCCTCCCCCGGTCTCCGGCCGGGGGTGCCCCCCCCCAGGAGGAAGTTGTGACCACGGCCAGCGCCGCTCCCGCGGCCGAGAAGAAGAAGGGCGCCGGCGTGATGGCTGTACTGCAGCGCATCGGCCGCAGCCTGATGCTGCCGGTGGCCGTCCTGCCCGCCGCCGCCCTCCTGGTGCGCCTCGGCAACACCGACATGCTCGGACGCCCGTCCTTCCCCACGTTCCTCACGAAGATCGCGGGGTTCATGGCGGCGGGCGGCAACGCGATCCTCGACAACATGCCGCTGCTGTTCGCCGTGGGCATCGCCATCGGCTTCGCCAAGAAGTCGGACGGCTCGACGGCGCTCGCCGCGGTCGTCGGCTACCTGGTCTTCAAGAACGTGCTGGCCACGTTCACCGACAAGAACCTGCCCAAGGTGGCGACCGCCGTCGACGGCAAGGTCGTCATGGTGGACGCCCCGGCGGACGCCAAGGTCCTCGGTGGCGTGGTGATGGGCCTCGCCGTCGCGCTGCTCTACCAGCGGTTCCACCGCACCAAGCTGCCGGACTGGGCCGGCTTCTTCGGCGGCCGCCGACTGGTCCCGATCCTGTCGGCTCTCGCCGGCCTGGTCATCGGCATAGTCTTCGGCTACATCTGGCCGGTTCTCGGTACCGGGCTGCACAACTTCGGTGAGTGGCTGGTCGGTTCCGGCGCGGTGGGCGCCGGCATCTTCGGTGTCGCCAACCGTGCGCTGATCCCGATCGGCATGCACCACCTGCTGAACTCGTTCCCCTGGCTGCAGGCGGGCGACTACCACGGCAAGAGCGGTGACATCGCGCGCTTCCTGGCCGGCGACCCGACCGCGGGCCAGTTCATGACCGGCTTCTTCCCGATCATGATGTTCGGCCTGCCGGCCGCCTGCCTCGCGATGGTGCACTGCGCCCGTCCGGAGCGCCGCAAGGTGGTCGGCGGCATGATGCTCTCGCTCGCCCTGACGTCCTTCGTCACCGGCGTCACGGAGCCGATCGAGTTCACGTTCATGTTCATCGCGCCGGTCCTGTACGCCATCCACGCGGTCCTCACCGGTGTCTCCATGGCGCTGACGTGGTCGCTGGGCATGAAGGACGGCTTCGGCTTCTCGGCCGGCGTGGTCGACTGGAGTCTGAACCTGGGCATCGCCAGCAACCCGTGGGGGCTGATGCTGGTGGGCCTCTGCTTCGGTGTCGTCTACTACGTCGTCTTCCGTTTCGCCATCATCAAGTTCAACCTCCCGACCCCGGGCCGCGAGTCGGACGAGGAACTGGCGGAAATACTGAAGGCCGAGGCAAAGTAAGGCTTCAGCAAAACCCGATCGAAACCGAATTCCCCGGCCGCCGAGCGGACCGGGGAATTCTTCATGTCCACTCGATGAAGCCGATTGAAAACCCCCTTCCTTGTCAGATGGATTTCCCGGCCCGGAGGATCCAGTGACCATGGTCACGGATAGCCCCTCCTTGATCGCCCCGGAAACTCCTGCTTATGGTCTGACCTGGCCCGACAAGGGCCCTGACCGACAACGAGTGGGGAAAAGATGAGTCTTCAGGCTCTGCGTGACCTGAATTTCGCGGCGCTCACCGACGAGGAGGCGGCCACCGCCTCCGGTGAGGGCAAGAAGCCGAGCCGCGCCCAGTGCGAGTGGATTTTCGCGCAGATCGGAAATCCGCTCTCGTGCAGCTACGGCGACTACTACAAGCTCTGGAAGTCGCTGGGCTGCGACAAGCTGTAGTACGGATAGGCGCCCGCCTTTTCGGAGGCGGGCGCACTCTTTTTCTCGCCAGGAGTTCTTCGGTGAAGTGGCAGAGGCACCACACCCATCAGTCGGGGGACACCGACTGCGGCCCGGCGTGCGCACGCGCCGTGCTCATGCGACACGGGACCGTGGTCGACGCGGCGATCCTGCGCGAGTCCGCGGGGCTGGGTGAGCGGGGCTCCAACCTGCTCCGGCTCCGGGAGGTCCTGCGGGATTACGGCGTCGACAGCGAACTCCTCAGACTGGACACCGATCAGCTGCGGACGGCCGTACGCCTCGCAGGGCCGGCGATCGTCCTGCTCGACGAGGACGGTGACCGGCATTTCGTGGTCGTCCATGAGGCCACCGACAAGGGTCTGTTCATCATCGGCGATCCCCTGCTTCAGCGTCCGATGCGGATGGCGCCCGAGGTTCTCGCGGGGGTGTTCCACGGCGAGGCGCTGGTCACCGACCGGCCGACGGCACGGCTGCCGCTGGGCGCCCGGTTCCGGGCATCCCGTACGCAGAGCCTGGTGTGGCAGACGGCCCGCGCCCACCGCGGACGGCTCTCCCTCATCATGGTCGCCACCGTCGTCGTGGCCTTGGTGGCACTGCTGAACAGCCTGTTCGTCCAGCTGGCCATGGACCGGGTGATGCGGGACGGTTCCCGGCGGGCGCTGGCGGCCATGTCGGCCGAGTTCATCGGGCTCGCCCTGGTGGCGACGGGTGTCCAGTATCTGCGGGGCCGCGCGATCGTGGCATTGAGCCAGTCACTTCAACGGCAGTTGTCGGAACGCTATCTCCGTAAACTCCTGCGGCTGCCGGCCGGGTATTTCAAGAGCCGCAGAGGCGGCGACCTGGTCAGCAGGATCGACGACGTGCAGGAGATCCAGGGGCTGGTGACAGCGGCTTCCGTACGGGCGGCCGTGGACATCTGTGTCGTCCTCTCGGTCGGCGGCTATCTGCTTCTCACCGAACCCACGCTCTTCCTCCTGCTGATCCCGCCCGCCGCGGTCAACGTACTCAGCTCGGTGTTCCTCTATCCGCACATCAGGAATGCCGCGGCAGAGGCCCTCCAGCGGGACGCGACGCTGAAATCCGAGACCCTCAACTCCCTGCGCGGACATACGGAGTTGACGGGTTACGGAAAGCACGACTACGCCTTCGACCGCATGCGCGGGGCGCTGCGGCGCCGTACGGATTCGGAGACCCGGCTCGGCCGCCTGGAGAACCTCAACTCCGTGATCAAGACGGCCACTCAGACCGTCTTCACGGTGGTCGCGGCCTGGGCCGGGCTCAGCCGGATGCTCTCCGGCTCGCTCACCGTCGGTCAGGTCTTCGGATTCCTGACCATGGCCGGCTACTTCCTCGGCGCCATGGACTCCGTCGCGTCCCTCCAGGTCACCGTGCAGCGCACCGCCGCCGCTCTGGGCCGGTACCGGGACGTGGTCCTGCAGCGGGACGACACCCGGCTCACGCTGCCGGCCGAGGAGGCCCTGACCCCGCTCGAACCCGCCGACATCGCGATCAGGTCCCTGCGGTTCCGCCATCCCGGCGCCCCGCACGACACGGTCACCGGACTCGATCTCGACATCCCGTACGGCACGAGCATGCTGCTGCGAGGGGCGAACGGCTCGGGCAAAAGCACCCTTCTCGCCCTGCTCACGGGCGTTCACCCCGGCTACCGGGGCAGCATCACCCTCGGGGGCGCCGAGATCAGCTGTGTCCCGTCGGCCGAGCTGCCACGCCACGTCCTGTACGTCCCGGAGAACCCGGTGCTGCTCACCGCCTCATTGCGCGAGAACCTGACCCTGGGCGTCGCGCACAGCAGAGCCGACATCCTCGAGGCGTGCCGCGTCGCGTGCTTCCTGGACGTCGTCGACAGCCTTCCCGAGGGGCTGGACGAGCCGGTGCGGGAAACCGGCGCGGGGCTCTCGCGCGGCCAGATCCAGCGCCTGTCGATAGCCCGAGCCGTCCTGCACGCCCCCCGTGTGTACCTCTTCGACGAGACGTTCAGCGGCATCGACCGAGACACCGTCACCCGGATCTGGGACGCGCTCCGCGCCGTCAAGGGAACCAAGGTCGTGGTCTCGCACGGACACATCCAGGACATCACGTTCGACCGGGAGCACACCCTCGCCCGCTCCACCGACCTCTGCCCGGAAAGCCCACACCCGCGATGAGATTCTCCGAACTGCTCGATCTGGTCCATGTGCCCGGCTGCATCCCCGAGTCGGGTCTCGCGTCCGACCTGGCTCTGGTCACCTCCGTGTCGCTGGACCTCGCGGACACCGCGCTGCCCTCCTCGAACCCCGTGGAACTGGCGGCCGGGTACGCTTCGCACCCACCTCGCCCGGTGACCGCCGTGGTCCTCACCGCGAACGAGGAGGAGCGCGTCGCCGGGTGTCTGAGCGCGCTCGCCCACGATGTCGACCACTGCCTGCTGATCGACTCCGGCTCCACCGACGGCACCGGCGAGCAGGCGCTGCGCACGCGCGGCGACGTACGGATCCGCTCCGCACCCTGGGCCGACGACTTCTCCCGGCAGCGCAATCTCGCCTTCGGCGAGGTCACCGACGGCTGGCTGTGCCACGTGGACGCCGACGAGGTCCTGGCACCGTCGCACGCGGGCCGGCTCCGGAGGGTGCTGTCGGTGCTGGGTTACCTGCTCGCCGGTTCCGATTTCGTCGTGTCCCCCGTGATCGCCGATGTCGGCGGCCCGGTGTACACCAACACGCAGCGCGTCCTGCCTGCGGACGGTCCGTTCCGTTTCCGGGGCCGGGTCCACGAGCACCCGTACGACCCGGACGGCCATGCCCCGGCAAGCGTGCAGGTCGACGTCCGCTTCGACCACTCCGGGTATCTGCCGGAGGTGATCGGGAAGAGAGGCAAGCGCGAACTGTACGGCAGGCTGAACCAGCTGGCCCGCGCCGAGGAGCCGGACAATCCGAAGTGGGTGTACTACCAGGTCCGGGACGGACTCGACGGTCGGTCCACGTCCGAGGACGAACTGCGCGCGGCCTTCGCGCTGTTGGCCGCGCACGCGGGCGACACCGTTCCCGTCGGCCCGCCCGGCTACCGGACCGAGCGGATCGTCGACTCCTGGAGTCTG
The DNA here is from genome assembly GCF_053595415.1 of Streptomyces sp. NPDC002499. Taxonomy (NCBI): domain Bacteria; kingdom Bacillati; phylum Actinomycetota; class Actinomycetes; order Kitasatosporales; family Streptomycetaceae; genus Streptomyces; species Streptomyces sp. NPDC002499. The sequence continues at coordinate 136,687 of NZ_JBSFXO010000010.1, read as the reverse complement.
CTGTGCGAGCTGGCCCTCGGGCTCGGCGAGGCCGGAGCGCTCGGCACGTACACGGCCCTGCTCACGGAGGCGGGACGAACCGTGGAGGCGACGTACTACCGCACGCTCGTGGAGTCGAGCCGGCTCATCGGCCGGATCTCCGCCCTGGTCGACGAGCTCGGCTCCGTACAGGCCGACGAGGAGCCGGCCAACCGCCACCTCATGGCCCGCGTCTTCGAGCTCCAGTCGACGCTCGCCCTCGCCGCCGGGCGGTACGAGACGGTCCTGCCCGCCTACCGAAAGGCGGTGGAGCGCGGCGCCGGCCAGAACGTGACCGAGGACCTCGACCTGCTCACCCGGCTGCTGGCCGAGCCGCCGGACCGGACCACCTGACACACAACCCCGCGCGGCTCCCGGAACCATCGGTTCCGGGAGCCGCGCGGGGAGGGTCCGGCCTCAGATCTCGTACGACACCCTCGGCGCCGCCAGTTCCACCGGCCCGGTGTAGACCGCGCGGGCGTCGGTGAGGTTGGCCTGCGGGTCGGTCCACGGGGGGATGTGGGTGAGGACCAGGCGGCGGGCGCCGGCCCGGGTCGCCGTCTCGCCCGCCTCGCGGCCGTTGAGGTGCAGGTCGGGGATGTTCTCCTTGCCGTACGTGAACGCGGCCTCGCACAGGAACAGGTCGGTGTCCCGGGCGAGTTCGTCCAGGGCCGGGCTGATGCCGGTGTCGCCGGAGTACGTCAGGGACTTGCCCCCGTGCTCGACCCGGATGCCGTACGCCTCCACGGGATGGGCCACGCGTTCGGTGTGCACGGTGAACGGGCCGATCTCGAACGTGGACGGCTTGACGGTGTGGAAGTCGAAGACCTCGCTCATGGAGGAGGCGGTGGGGGTGTCGGCGTAGGCCGTGGTGAGGCGGTGCTCGGTGCCTTCGGGGCCGTAGACCGGGATGGGGTCGCAACGGCCGCCGTCGTGGCGGTAGTAGCGCGCGACGAAGTACGCGCACATGTCGATGCAGTGGTCGGCGTGCAGATGGCTGAGGAAGATCGCGTCGAGGTCGTAGAGACCGCAGTGGCGCTGCAGCTCGCCCAGGGCGCCGTTGCCCATGTCGAGGAGCAGCCGGAAGCCGTCGGCCTCTACGAGGTAGCTCGAGCAGGCCGATTCCGCGGACGGGAACGACCCCGAGCAGCCGACGACGGTGAGCTTCATAAAGCAGAAACCTCCGCTGGCGGGAACTTCTGGAGTTGGGTGACGGGGGTCGTGCGGTCCGTCGAGCGTAAGGCGCAAAAGGGCCGGTCGCTCCTCCGCCAAGGGCTGTTGTGGGGGAACTCACCTGTGGTGTCACCGGTTCGGCTGGAAGCGGGGCGCGTGAGGTTGGGAAGAGGGCGCGCGGCTTGGATTGCGCGCCGGTACCGTCGTCCGCATGAACACGACGTGGTGGCTCGCGCTGGCGGCGGTGATGTTGCTGGCGCTGGTCGCCACGCTGGTGGACGGGTGGGGGCGAGGGCGGCGGCCCGCGCGGAAAGTGCGCGGGGACCGGCCGCGGCCCGCCGAGATCTGGTGGGCGAACGTCCCCTACGAGGACCAGCCGGGGGCCGCGAAGGACCGGCCGTGTCTGGTGCTCTCCGTGCGCGGGCGGACGGCGAGGGTCGCGAAGATCACCAGCAAGTACCACGACGAGCGGGGCGGGGTGATCGCGCTGCCCCCGGGGTCGGTGGGGGACGCGCAGGGGCGGGCGAGCTATCTGGAGACCGACGAGCTGCGGTCCGTGCCGGTGGCCGATTTCCGGCGGCGGGTGGGGGTCGCGGACCCGGCCCTGTGGGACCAGGTACGGCACCTCGCCCGGTAGGCGGGTACTGCGCAACCTCCCCTGAATCCATGGCAATTGGGGTGGTGCGCGCAGGGGTCGGATCCCGATGCGCGGGGATACTGACCCGTATGACGGACTGGCTCATACTCGCGGGTTGCTTCGTGATCGCGGTCACGGCGTGGCTGCTCGACGACAAGGTGCGCGGTGCCGCCGCCGATGCCCGTCTGGCGGCCTTCCTGGCCGAGGACCGCGGCGGCGCCGTCGTCGGACCGCAGGACGTGGAACGGCTCGGCCCGCTGGCCCTCGGTGTGCTGAACGGCGAGGGGCAATGGGGGGCACGTACGGGGGCGCTGGCCAGGCTGGTGGCTGCGGGGCGGCTGCACCGGATGCCGCAGGACACACCCGGGCAGGGGCGCTGGGAGTCCCGTGACGCACCGCCCTCGGACGCCGACGAGTTCGAGCGTGAACTGTGGGACGCGGCGCGGCCGTTGCATGTGCGCAACCCCGCCTTCTCCCCCGGCCAGGGCAAGGGCGAGTACCTGTGGGAGGTGCAGGCGCCGAACTCCTACCACCTGGTGAAGTCGGCGGAGGCACGGCTGCTCGGCGAGGGCTGGACCCGGGCGCAGTTCGAGATGGTTCCCGGTCTGCCGCTGCGCTGGGGCCGGTGGTCGGCGATCGCCGCGGCGGTCTCGGTGCCTGCCGTGACCGTGCTGCTGCTCGACCAGGCCTGGGTCCGGGCCGGGCTGGCGTTCCTCATCGGGGCGATGGCTCTGCGGAAGGTCTTCCCCGACGGCCCGGCCGTGCCGCGTCACCTGCCCACCGTCACCGGCAAGGGGAAAGCGGTGCTCCGGGTGGCGCGGGAGCGCTACGCGGAGCTGGATCCGGCGACCCGCCCGGTGTCGGAGCCGTACGACCCGGGCCAGGTGCGGATGGCGGTCGCGCTCTTCGGCTTCGCGGTGCTCGACCGCATCGACGAAAGGATCATGACCGACTGGTCCCGGCCGGCACCGGAGTTCGTCGACGGCCCCGGGGAGTGAGCCCGGGGCGTTCGCGTCAGGCCCAGAGCTGACCTTGGAGGGTCGCGATCGCTTCCTCCGTGGTCGCGGCCGTGTACACACCCGTCGACAGGTACTTCCAGCCGCCGTCCGCCACCACGAACGCGATGTCGGCCGTCTCTCCTGCCGCAACGGCCTTCTTGCCCACGCCGATCGCGGCGTGGAGGGCCGCGCCGGTGGAGACGCCGGCGAAGATGCCCTCCTGCTGGAGGAGTTCGCGGGTGCGGGTGACCGCGTCGGCGGAGCCGACGGAGAAGCGGGTCGTGAGGACGGACGCGTCGTAGAGCTCCGGGACGAAGCCCTCGTCGAGGTTGCGGAGGCCGTAGACGAGGTCGTCGTAGCGCGGCTCGGCGGCGACGATCTTGACGTCCGGCTTGTGCTCGCGGAGGTAGCGGCCGACGCCCATGAGCGTGCCCGTGGTGCCCAGGCCCGCGACGAAGTGGGTGATCGACGGGAGGTCGGCGAGGATCTCCGGGCCGGTGGTCGCGTAGTGCGCACCGGCGTTGTCCGGGTTGCCGTACTGGTAGAGCATCACCCAGTCGGGGTGCTCGGCGGCGAGCTCCTTGGCCACGCGTACGGCGGTGTTGGAGCCGCCGGCGGCCGGGCTGGGGATGATCTCGGCGCCCCACATGCCGAGCAGGTCCCGGCGCTCCTGCGAGGTGTTCTCGGGCATCACGCAGACCATGCGGTAGCCCTTGAGCTTGGCGGCCATCGCGAGCGAGATGCCGGTGTTGCCGCTGGTCGGCTCCAGGATCGTGCAGCCGGGGGTCAGGCGGCCGTCCTTCTCCGCCTGTTCGACCATGTGCAGGGCCGGGCGGTCCTTGACCGAGCCGGTCGGGTTGCGGTCCTCCAGCTTGGCCCAGATGCGGACCTCGGCGGACGGCGACAGCCGCGGCAGGCGCACCAGAGGGGTGTTGCCCACCGCGGCCAGCGGGGAGTCGTAGCGCATCGAGGATCAGGCCATACCGCCGGCCACGGCCGGCAGGATCGTCACGTTGTCGCCGTCGGCGACCTTGGTGTTGATGCCCTCGAGGAAGCGGACGTCCTCGTCGTTCAGGTAGACGTTGACGAAGCGGCGCAGTTCGCCGCCGTCCACGATGCGGGCCTGGATGCCCGCGTGCCGGGTCTCGAGGTCGGTGAAGAGCTCGGCGAGGGTGTCCCCGTTGCCCTGCACGGCCTTCTGGCCGTCGGTGTACGGGCGGAGGATGGTGGGGATGCGGACCTCGATGGCCATGGCGAAGGGCTCCTGTCGGAAAGGGTCTGGTCTCGGGGAGAGCGCGGCACAGCGCCGCGGCGGACGGCCTGCGGCGACAGCGCGGTGGTCAACAGATGGCGCTGTTCAGCCTGCACAGGTCGACGTGCAGCCGCGCCACGAGCAGCGTGCCCGGCGCCTTGTCGCTCACGTCGAGAAGAACCATGGGGTCATCGTATCGATTCCCGGTCGGGACGCCGGAGTGTGATCTCACATCACGGACGGATTTCATCCACCGTTCGAGATCAGTACGACTCCACCACCCTGACCTCCTCCTCCGTGACCTCCCCTTCGACGATGCGGTACGAGCGGAACTGGAAGTCGCCGAGGCCGTCCGTGTCGGCGGTGGACACCAGGACGTAGTGGGCTCCGGGCTCGTTCGCGTAGGAGATGTCGGTGCGCGAGGGGTAGGCCTCGGTCGCGGTGTGGGAGTGGTAGACGACCACCGGCTCCTCGTCGCGGTCGTCCATCTCGCGGTAGAGCTTGAGCAGGTCGCCGGAGTCGAACTCGTAGAACGTGGGCGACATGGCCGCGTTCAGCATCGGGATGAAGCGCTCGGGGCGGTCCGAACGCTCCGGGCCCGCGACGACGCCGCACGCCTCGTCGGGGTGGTCCTTGCGCGCGTGCGCGACGATCTGGTCGACGAGGGCCTGGGTGATGGTCAGCATGTTCGTCAGGATAAGCAGAGGGCCCGTTCGTACCAATGGGTGGTACGGACGGGCCCATATGCCGGACGGGTCGATCAGCCGATCTTCTCGAACTCCGGTTCCCGGCGCGCCGCGATCTCCGGGTTGCGGGACTTGAGGACCGACCAGCCGATGCCGAGCACCGCCGCCCAGCCGGCCATCACGTACAGGCAGACGCGGGAGTCGTCGTCGTACGCGATCAGGCAGGTCACGAAGAGGAGGAAGGCGATGGCGATCCAGCTGCACTTCGAGCCGCCCGGGGCCGGGAAGGGCGAGGCGGGCAGGCGGCCCGCGTCGACCGCGCGGCGGTACAGGACGTGGCTGATCAAAATCATCAGCCAGGTCCAGATGCCGGCCGCGGTGGCCACCGAGGTGACGTAGCCGAAGGCCTTCTCCGGGACGACGTAGTTCAGGACGACGCCGATGCCCATGCACAGGACGGAGACGGTGATGCCGAAGGCCGGGGCCTTGGTGCCGGACAGGCGCTGGAAGACCTTGGGGGCCTCGCCGTTGGCGGCCAGGTTGCGCAGCATCCGGCCGGTCGAGTACATGCCGGAGTTGCAGGAGGACAGGGCCGCGGTGAGGACGACGAAGTTGACGATGCCGGCGCCGGCCGGGATGCCGATCTTCGCGAAGGCCTCGACGAAGGGCGAGACGCCGGGGGCGAACTCGGTCCACTTCACGACGCAGAGGATGACGCTGAGCGCGCCGACGTAGAAGAGGGCGATGCGCCAGGGAAGGGTGTTGATCGCCTTGGGGAGCGTCTTCTCCGGGTTCTCCGACTCCCCCGCCGTCACGCCGACCAGCTCGACCGCGAGGTAGGCGAACATGACGCCCTGGAGGGTCATCAGGGACGAGCCGACGCCCTTGGGGAAGAAGCCGTCGAACTGCCAGAGGTTGGCGACGGCTGCGGTGTCACCGGCGGAGCTGAAGCCGAAGGTGAGGACGCCGAGGCCGATCACGATCATGCCGATCAGGGCGGTGACCTTGACCATCGAGAACCAGAACTCGAGCTCCCCGAAGACCTTCACGGAGATCAGGTTGACCCCGAAGAGGACCACCAGGAAGACCAGGGCCGTCACCCACTGCGGGACCGCCGGGAACCAGTAGTTGACGTAGATCGCGGCGGCGGTCAGCTCGGCCATGCCGGTGACCACCCACATCAGCCAGTACGTCCAGCCGGTGAAGTAGCCGAAGAACGGGCCGAGGAACTCGCGGGAGTACTCCGCGAAGGAGCCCGAGACCGGGCGGTACAGGAGCAGTTCGCCGAGGGCCCGCATGATGAAGAAGATGATCACGCCCGCGAGGGCGTACATCACGATGAGGCTGGGACCGGCCTTGGCGATGTTCGCGCCGGCGCCCAGGAACAGCCCGACCCCGATGGCGCCGCCGATGGCGATCATCTGGACCTGCCGGCTGCCGAGCCCGCGCTCGTACCCCTCCTCGGGGGCCTTCCCCTCCTCGGGGATGTTGTCCGTGTCGACCTGAGCGGAGGTCATGTGGTGGTGTGCCTTTCGCCGAGTCCCCCGTGTGCAGTCGTGAAGATCTATCACGGCCGCACCGGTGATCAGCTGGGGTTTTTGTGGCGCACACCACAGGAAGAAGCGGACAAAACGCGGTCGGCGTCGGCATAACCGGCCGCCGCGGTGACGTGATCGTTATCCGGATTTGAGCGTCTTCTGAGCGAACAGGAAACGCTCACCGGTCACGGCATCAGGGTGGACACGAGCGTCTCCTGGAGCCCGCCGAGCCACAGGTACGCCATCACCATCGGCTTGCGCGGGTCCTCGTCCGGCAGCCGGTAGAGGTCGTCGGTGTCGTCCTCGTCGGTGATCTCCAGGCGGGAGCCGATCGCCAGGCGCAGGTCGTTCAGGGCGCCGAGCCACTGCCGGGAGTCCTCGGCGGAGAGCCTGAGGATCGCGCCGCCGTCGCCGGCCGGGGTCAGCCCGTCCAGCGTGCGCACCACCGCGAGGGCGCTCTCGCGCTTGCCGGCCCGCAGGTCGTTCTCGGTGTAGCGGCGGAACTCGGAGGAGTACGCGCGGTTCTCCTCGGCCTGCCCCGGCGAGTCCGGGACCTGCTCGGGGTCGCTGTAGGCGTCCGGGAACAGGCGCCGCAGCACCGGGTCCTTGGGCGGCTCGCTGGGGCCCTCGGCGAAGAGTTCGGCCAGCGGGTCGTCGGAGGCGTCCTCGCCGGGGCCTGGGCCGATGAGTTCCAGCAGCTGGACGGCCAGCGACCGGATGATGGAGATCTCGACGTCGTCGAGGGCGACGGCCGCGCCGCCGCCGGGGAGCGGTTCGAAGTGTCCGGGCATGAAGGGCGTCGCTACTTCCGCTGCTGGGTCGCTACTTCCGGTCCTGCTGGAGGGTGGCCCACAGGCCGTAGCCGTGCATGGCCTGCACGTCCCGTTCCATCTCCTCGCGGCTGCCGCTGGAGACGACCGCCCGGCCCTTGTGGTGCACGTCGAGCATGAGCTTGGTGGCCTTGTGCTTGCTGTAACCGAAGTACGCCTGGAAGACGTAGGTCACATAGCTCATGAGGTTGACCGGGTCGTTGTGGACGATCGTGACCCAGGGGACGTCGGGCTCGGGTACGGCGAAGGTCTCCTCCGCCGACTCGGTGCGTTCGATCTCCAGGGGTGCGGGTGACGTCACAGGGGCCATGCTGCCACGCATCCCACAAATCGTCACACCGACGAGAAGGGAGTACCATCCCTTGCCATGAACACAGCGGACCTTGGGCTGCCGGTGGACGTTCCCTCTACGGCGCTCTTCACGGACCAGTACGAGCTGACGATGCTGCAAGCGGCCCTGAAAGCGGGCACCGCCGAGCGGCGGAGCGTGTTCGAGGTCTTCACCCGGCGACTGCCCGACGGACGGCGCTACGGCGTCCTGGCGGGCACCGGACGGGTCCTCGACGCGGTCGAGAACTTCCGCTTCGACGCGGACGTCCTGGGCTACCTGCGGGAGCGGTCCATCGTCGACGAGGCGACCTTGGAGTGGCTGGCGACCTACCGCTTCTCCGGTGACATCTGGGGCTACCCGGAGGGCGAGGTGTACTTCCCCGGCTCGCCGATCATGCGGGTCGAGGGCTCCTTCGCCGAGTGCGTGCTCCTGGAGACCGTGATCCTGTCGATCCTCAACCACGACTCCGCGATCGCCGCGGCGGCCTCGCGGATGTCCTCGGCCGCGGGCGAGCGCCCGCTGGTCGAGATGGGCGCCCGCCGCACCCACGAGCTGGCGGCCGTCGCCGCCTCGCGTGCCGCCTACGTCGGCGGCTTCGCCTCCACCTCCGACCTCGCGGCCGGCTTCCGCTACAACATCCCGACCGTGGGCACCTCCGCCCACGCCTTCACGCTGCTGCACGACAACGAGCGGGACGCCTTCCAGGCCCAGGTCGACTCGCTGGGCCGGGACACCACGCTGCTCGTGGACACCTACGACGTGGCCGCCGCCGTCCGGACGGCCGTCGAGGTCGCCGGGCCCGAGCTGGGCGCGGTCCGCATCGACTCCGGCGACCTGCTGCTGGTCGCGCACCGGGTGCGGCAGCAGCTGGACGAGCTGGGCGCGACGAACACCCGGATCATCGTCACCTCCGACCTGGACGAGTACGCCATCGCCTCGCTGGCGGCGGCTCCGGTGGACGCGTACGGCGTCGGTACGCAGCTGGTGACCGGGTCGGGGCATCCGACCTGCTCGATGGTCTACAAGCTGGTCGCCCGCGCCGAGTCCGCCGACCTGAAGGCGCCGCTGGTGGCGGTGGCGAAGAAGGCGGCCGGCGGCAAGACGTCCGTCGGCGGGCGCAAGTGGGCCGCGCGGCGCCTCGACGAGGACGGGGTCGCGGAGGCCGAGGTCGTCGGTACCGGCGCCGTGCCGGCCGAGCTGGTGGACCGGCAGCTGCTCGTCGAACTGGTCAAGGGCGGTGACGTGGTGGCCCGCGAGCCGCTGGACGTCGTCCGCGACCGGCACGCGAGCGCGCGGGCCGGGCTGCCGCTGTCGGCGACCCAGCTGTCGCGCGGGGAACCGGTCATTCCCACGGAGTATGTACAGGGGCGCTCGGGTAGTTAGGGGCTGCCAGGTCTCAATGCGGGGCACGCCCTCCCGCTGGGGGCCCGAAGTCTCTAGGCTCGAACTTCACTCACAGTCGAAGGACACCCACCATGCGCCGCGCCTTGATCGTCGTCGACGTACAGAACGACTTCTGCGAGGGAGGCAGTCTCGCGGTGGCCGGGGGTGGCGATGTGGCCGCCGCGGTCACCGAGCTGATCGGGCAGGCGGCCGGCTCCGGCTACCAGCACGTGGTGGCCACCCGCGACCACCACATCGCGCCCGGCGGCCACTTCGCCGACAACCCCGACTACGCCCACTCCTGGCCCGCGCACTGCGTCGCGGGCACCGAGGGGGTGGGCTTCCATCCGAACTTCGCGCCGGCCGTCGCCTCCGGCGCGATCGACGCCGTCTTCGACAAGGGCGCCTACGCGGCCGCGTACAGCGGCTTCGAGGGCGCCGACGAGAACGGCGTGAAGCTGGGCGACTGGCTGCGGGCCCGGCAGGTGAGCGAGGTCGACGTGGTGGGCATCGCGACCGACCACTGCGTGCGGGCCACCGCCCTGGACGCGGTCCGCGAGGGCTTCCGCACCCGGGTCCTGCTGGAGCTGACCGCGGGCGTCGCCGAGGAGAGCACCGACCGCGCGCTGAACGAGATGCGCGAGGCCGGCGTGGAACTGTCGGGCAAGCCGGTCGTGGCGTAGCGCGCGACGGTCCGGGCGGAGCCCCGGGGGCCCGAGTGGGCCGGGCGCCGCCCCGGGGGCCCGAGTGGGCCGGGCGCCGCCCCGGGGACCCGAGTGGGCCGGGCGCCGCCCCGGGGACCCGAGTGGGCCGGGCGCCGCCCCGGGGACCCGAGTAGGCCGGGCGCCGCCCCGGGGACCCGAGTAGGCCGGGCGCCGCCCCGGGCCACGACGGTCCGGACGAAGCCGCGACTGCCCGAGCGGGCCTGTCGCCGCCCAGGGCTGACCGGTCGCCGGCCCGGGCCGGCGGGCAGGAGCCGCAGCCGCAGCCGGAGATGGTCGCGGGCCGAGCGCGGCCGGGTTCGTGCGGGCGGCAGACAGGGGGCAGCCGGGTTCGCGCGGGCGCCGGGCCAGGGCCCGCCCGGCCGGAAGATGCCCCTCCGCTGAGCCGCCGCAGGCCTACGCTGGTGCCGTCGGTCTTCTCAGCAGGGCTCTGATCGGGTGCCACAGCTCCTGGACCAGGTCCGGGCCGACCGGGACACCGTTGTCAGGGGCCGTGCGCCATATGAGGCCGTCGGGGTGGTGGAGGACCGCGGTGATCTCGTCGGGGGTGGGCGGCGACCCGTTGCCGCGCAGGTAGACCGCCCGCATGCCCAGATTGCGCAGCCGGGTCAGGGCGCGTGCCCGGTTCCGGGCATGCACCAGGACCCGTACCCCCGTGCCGTCGGTGGTGGGGCTGGGCAGGTTCAGCGCCACCACGACGCTGCCGGTGGGCAGCTTGCAGAAACCTCCTGCGGCCATGCGGTCATACCCCCGTACGGGTCGGTGTCGATGTCTGTGTCAATAAGCAGGGCACAGCACGCACCTAAACACGATCGGCGGCGACCCGCCAGGGGGTCACCGCCGATACGTGTCTGACCTGCATAAACGCCGATTACTTGGTCGAGGGACCGACCTTCACCTTGATCGTCGAGCCACTGAAGGGCTCGTCGATGATCCTTATCGAGGTGTTGGTGTCAGTGACCTTGACACCGGCCAGCGGGTTCGACGCGTCGTAGTACGTCGAGCGTCCGTCGTCGAAGAGCGGGACACCGAACTGCGACTTGATCTTGGTCGCCACGTCCGCCTTGTGCAGCGTGATCGAGTCGGTCGGGTACCAGCTGAACGGCGAGTCGTAGGCCTGCACGCGGTTGCGCATCAGCGTGCCGTCGGACCACTTCAGCGGCTTCGGGTGCGAGTCGATCGGGAGGATCAGACCCTCGCCCGGGTGGGCGCTGGTGTTGTCGTCCGCCTGGGAGGTGTCCCACTTCCAGATCAACAGGCCGTTCTGGTACGCGTAGTGCTCCACCCACGACGGGCGCAGCGCCGAACCGAAGTTGTACGGACCGACCTTGAGGACCTTGTCGTACGACACGTACTGCCGGTTCTCGGCGATGTAGTACTGCGCGTAGTCGTCGGTGATCGAGGCGCCGATGCGCGTGAACCCGTTGGACGTCCAACCGGCGTCCGCGGTCTCGGCGTTGTCGGAGAAGACGGTCGCGCCGTCCGCGGTCACCTTGATCTCGTCGGCCGCGAAGCCCTTCTGGGCCACCCCGCCGTCGGTCGCGTAGCGGAAGCGCAGGGTGATCTTCTGGCCGGCGTACGCGTTCAGCGGGAAGGTCAGCTTCTGGTACGCGTCCACCGTGCCGGTGAGGGCGGGCTTGCCGCTGCCGTCGCGCGGAACGGCCGTGCCGTCGGCGAGAGTTCCGTCGATCGGGGTGTAGCTGGCGCCGCCGTCGGTGGAGACCTCGGTGTAGAGGTAGTCGTAGTCCTGCTCGATGTCCCACCAGCCGTCGAGGGTCAGCGCGGCCGAGGCCTTGCCGGTCAGGTCGACCGTGCGGGTGAGGGTGTTGCGCAGGTCGTCACCGCTGCCGCTCCACCACTGGGTCGCGCCCTCGGCCGGGGCGACCACCTCGGTGGTGACCTCCTTCTGGGGCAACTCGACCACCAGCGCCTGCGGGTTCTTGGTGTTGTACTCCGCGACGCCCAGCTTGTGCGTCGACTTCTTGCCGGCCTTGGCCACGTCGTAGTCCAGCCAGCCCAGTTGGAGCTTGTCCCAGGCGTTCATGTCGCCGGGCAGGTCACCGATGGAGTCCTTGCCGGTGCCGAGCCAGGAGCCGGAGGACATCAACGTCCAGAAGCCCGTGGAGTTCTCGCCGCCCGCGGTGTCGTACTCGTCGGGCAGGCCGAGGTCGTGGCCGTACTCGTGGGCGAAGACACCGAGTCCGCCGTTCTCCGGCTGGATGGTGTAGTCGCCGACCCAGATGCCGGTGTCGCCGATCTGGGTGCCGCCGAGCTTGTTGGTGTCGGGCCCGGTGGAGCCGGCGTCGGTGCCGAACGCGTACCAGCGGTGCGCCCAGATCGCGTCCTCGCCCTGCGCGCCGCCGCCGGCGGACTCGTCCTCGCCGGCGTGCACGATCTGGAAGTGGTCGATGTAGCCGTCGGGCTCGTTGAAGTTGCCGTCGCCGTCGTAGTCGTAGCGGTCCCACAGGTCGTACTGGGCCAGCTCCGCCCTGATCTCGGCGGCCGTGTCACCCGCGGCCTCGCGGTCGGCGACCCAGGCGTTGACGCCGTCCTGGACCGCGTACCAGGCGCCGGTGGACGCGCTGTTGGAGCCGTAACGGGCCTCGTTGTAGGGGACCTTGACCCAGTCGGTGACCTCGCCGTCGACCGAGTAGCGGCCCGAGGACTGCTTCTCGTAGTACTTCTTCAGCGACTCGGTCTTCTTGCCGGTACCGAAGTAGAGGTCCTGGAAGTGCGCCTGGTTGTAGTCCGCCTGCCAGGCCGTGCTGTTGTCCTGCTTGCGGTCCGGCTTGGCTATCTCGTTGTGCAGCGGACCGACCGTGCCGCCGTAACGGCTGTCGATCTGGTCGCCGAACTCGACCAGGATGGTGAAGATCTTGTCCGTCTTCTCACGGCCGAGTTCGACGTACTTGTCCTGGCCCTTGAGCTTGACGACCTTCGAGCCGTTCCGGTCCTTCACGGACGCGGCTCCGGATATGACCTGGTCCAACGCCTCTTTGTGCTGGGCCTCCTGAGTCTTCGTCAGGGGGCCGTCGAGGTCGTGCTCCTTGGCCTTCACCGGCTGCGGATCGTGCCGGTCAACTGCGGTGGTCGCGGCCGAGTCGGCCTGCGCCACGGCGAACGTCGAGAACGTGGCGGTGGCCGCCGCGAGCGCGACACCGACCGCGGCCGCTCTGAACGTCCAGTGTCTATAGGTCACTTGAGTTCCTTGTGATGAAGGGCTGTATTCAAGTGACGCAATTTGACTAGAGACTGGTAAGAAAAGACAGGCCTTGACTTGAACATAACAAGTGCTCTATGCACGGTGGGCGCGCGCATTACGAACGTGTGAACGGGCGAGTGGTTGCGCGCTCAACAGGCGCGCGGGTCCGTCCACAGGGTGGACGGCATGACTCCGTGCGCCCCCTGTGCACCGGCACTGTTGGTTAGGTCACGCTTACTGTTCGTTCCAGTCGGGCATGCACGCGATTAGAGTCGGTTGGCGGTTCGCCTTGAACACGGCGGAAAACCAGGCCGACACCCCCGTGGACCCCCACTTCCGAGGACACGATTGCCATGCCTCGTCCGACTGCCGCACAGCTCGCCTACGGTTCGTTCACCGTGATCTTCTCGACGCTCGCCATGCTGCTGCTGTCACAGACGAGTTCGGGCGTGGGGATCGCGGTCATCGCCTTCGCGGCGCTCGCGCTCGGGCTCCTGGTCGCCATGACCGTACCGCTGCCCCGGTCGCGGATCGTCGCGCGGTCCCAGCCGGCTCCGGCCGTCTCGGCCGCGCCCGCCGCACCGACCGCGCCTCTCGCGCACCAGACGGAAGAGCCCGTGCCGGCCGCGGCCACGCGCTCCTCCAACGCTGCCTGAGCTCCGACGCACGCGCACGACAGGCGGCGCCGGCCGAGTCGTTCTCCGACTCGGCCGGCGCCGCCTGTCGCATGTGCCGGTGGCGCCGACTCCCGTCGGCGCGGGTTCAGTTGGTGCTGACCACCACCGTCTTGGCGGCCTTGTCGTGCAGACCCTGCTTGTAGGGCCGGTCGAAGAAGCTCCAACCGCCGCTGATCGCGGTCCAGATGCAGGCGCAGCAGAACGCGAAGGGGATCCACAGCACCGCCGAGCGGGCCAGCGTGGACTGCACGGAGGGTGTGGAGCCGTTGTCGAGGTTGGCCACCCGCATGTTCAGCCACTTCTTGCCGAGCGTCTGGCCGGTCCTGCTGATCATGGCGGTGTCGTAGCCGATGTAGAGGACGGCGGCGACCAGGGACTGCGCGAACGACTTGCCGTACGACATGTTGTCGCCGCTCACGTCGTACTCGTGCACGCCCAGCGGCCAGGTGACCAGCCAGACGACGATGCCGACGAGGATCAGGTCGATGATCCGGGCCAGCGTGCGCTTGCCGCTGTCGGCGAGCGGAGGCATGCCGGAGAGCGGATCGTTGGGGTAGGAGCCGCCGCCGTAGGGATCGCCCCCACCGGCGGGGGCACCGCCGTAGGGACCCCCGCCGTAGGGCGGCGGCTGACCGCCGCCCGGGGGCGGGTCGTACGGCGAGCCCGGGCCCTGGCCGGGCGGGCCGGGCGGGGGCTGCTGCGGTGGCTGCTTCCGGAACGGGTCGTCGTCCGGCGGCTGCTGGCCGGAACCGGGAGGCGGTTCGGTGGTCATGGCCCGAGTGCACCGCGAACCCCGCCGTCCCGCATCCGACGAGCGGCCGTCCGGAGTACCGGATCACCTGGTACGGATGCGGTAGACGGTCATCCCGCCACGAACGTATGGGCCGCCTTGTCGTGCCAGCACTGGCGCCACGGGCGGTCGAACAGGCACCACGCGACGCCCACGACACCGATCAGGAGCAGGCCGGGCACGCAGTAGACGAGCCAGCGGCGGACGGCTCCGCCGAAGGTCGGCGACTGGTGGCCCTCGATGTCACGCACCTCCAGACCCAGCAGCTTCTTGCCCAGGGTGCGGCCCCACTTGGCGGTGGGCAGCGCCTCGTAGAGGACACCGAAGACGAGCAGGACGGCCAGGACGATGCCCAGGTAGACCGAGGTCGTGCCGTCGAGGAACCAGACGGTGACGGTCTCGCCGGAGAGCTTCGCCGCGTCGATCTTCTCGTCGACGTGGTCGATCGCCTTGGTGCCGAGCGGTACGGCGGCCACGGCGGTGACGCCCGCCAGGACGACGGTGTCCAGCAGCCGGGCGATCAGGCGCTTGCCGAGCGGTGCGGGGCGGGCCTCGGACTGACGCCGGGCGGCGGCCTGGAACACGTCCTCGACGGGCGGCTTCCAGGGCGCGACGGGCTGCTCCTCACCGCCCGCGAGCCGGTGCACCTGCTGCGCCCACGAGGGCTGTCCTCCGCCGGAGCCACTGGACATGGGGGCTGCGGACACGGGGGCGGCGGAGGCCTGTCCGGCCGCCGCCGGTTGCTGCACGGGCTGGGGACCGCCGGACTGCGCGGGCACGCCGGGGGCGGCGGCCTGTTGAGGACCGGAGAGGGCGGTGGGCGCGACTGCCGGTCCCTGCACCCCGGCGCCCCCTGCTCCCGCCTGTGCCGCCGCCGCGCGATCGGCGGCCGCCTTGCCCGCGCCGAAACCGGGGCCGGAGGGCGCCCCCGTGCTCCCGCTCTGCGCCCCTCCTTGCGCCCCGCTCTGCTGTCCCGCGCGCGGGGTCATCGTGCGGAAGGTCATGGTGCCGTCGTCCCTGACGGGACCGCCGGGACCGGGGACGGAGGCGTTGCCCGCACCGGACGCGTTGTCCGCACCCGCCTTCGGGCGGCGGAAGACGAAGGTGCCGTCGGACGGGATGTCGGACGAGCTGTCCGCGGGAGGGACGGTCGCCGTCCCGTCGGTGTGGGCGGTCGGGGCGCCCGACGGACCACCCGGCAGCGCGCCCGCCGGACCGCCCGGCCGGCCGGCCGAGGCCACGCGGGGGTCGGGACCCTGCGGGGACCCCCACGACACGCGCCGGTCCTGCTCGCCGCCGAAGCCGGCCTGGCGGGAGCGGTCGGCGCCCCAGGCGGACGCCGGTTCGGGACGGCTGCCGTGCTGGGACACCTGGGGCGCGGGGTCCTCGTCGAAGAAGTGCGGGCCCGTCTCCTCGACCGGCGCGGGGCCGGCACCGGAACCGTCCGGCGCGGCGAGCGGAGCGCCGTCCGACGGGGCCGGTCGGCTGGTGCCCGGTACCCAGGAGGCACCGTTCCAGTACCGGACGTATCCAGGGATGGACGGGTCCGGGTAATACCCCTCGCGGGGCCTGTCGTCACCGGGTGCCGGGGTTGGGGCGCTCATGTCCGTCGTCCCGTATCTGCTCGGGGGTCAATATGGGGGGCTCCACATCTATCAGACCGGCGTGGCCACCACTGCCCCTCCCGCAGGACCCGCCCCTTTCCGGGCAAGGGTGTGCACCCGCTTCACCGTTCCGGAAAAAAATTCTCCGAACCCGCGTAATGGTTGCGCGCCCACCGCCTCTCCATTCGTACGGGCCCGTCCGCGGAGCCCCGTACACCTGACCGAGAGAGGAACCGCACGCCATGCACTACACAGTGGTGGAACGCGAGTTGGAGCTGAAACTCATCCTGTCGCCGGAGCGCAGCATCCCGGTGCCGGCCCGGCTGGGCTACCGGACCGACGATCCCTACGCCGTCCACGTCACCTTCCACATCAACTCCGAGCACCCCGTGCACTGGACGTTCTCCCGCGAGCTCCTGGTGGAGGGGGTGTTCCGGCCGTGCGGGCACGGGGACGTGCGGGTGTGGCCGACGAAGTCGGAGGGGCGCAGCGTCGTCCTGATGGCGCTCAGTTCACCCGACGGGGACGCCCTGCTCGAAGCACCGTCGGCCCAGGTCTCGGCCTGGCTGGAGCGGACGCTGCGGGTGGTGCCCCCGGGGACTGAGGGCGAGCAGCTGGGGATCGACGACGCGCTCGACCAGCTGCTCGCCCAGTGAGCCCGCTGTCGACGTCAGAACAGCTTGCCCGGATTGAGGATGCCCAGCGGGTCGAAGGTCTGCTTGACCGCCCGCTGCATCTCCAGTCCGACCGGGCCGAGTTCGCGCGCCAGCCACTCCTTCTTCAGGACGCCCACGCCGTGCTCGCCGGTGATCGTGCCGCCGAGCTCCAGGCCGAGCGCCATGATCTCGTCGAAGGACTCGCGGGCGCGCCGGGACTCGTCGGGGTCCTGGGCGTCGAAGCAGACGGTGGGGTGGGTGTTGCCGTCGCCGGCGTGCGCGCAGACCCCGATGGTCAGCCGGTACTTCTCGGCGACCCGCTCGATCCCTTCGAGCATGTCGCCGAGCCGGGAGCGGGGCACGCACACGTCGTCGATCATCGTCGTGCCCTTGACCGCTTCGAGCGCGGTCAGCGAGAGCCGCCGGGCCTGGAGCAGCAGTTCGGACTCGGCGGCGTCGTCGGCGGGCACCACCTGGGTGGCACCGGCCGCCTCGCACAGCGCGCCGACGGCGGCGAGGTCGGCGGCCGGGTCCGGGGTGTCGAAGGCCGCGAGGAGCAGCGCCTCGGTGGTCTCCGGAAGTCCCATGTGCGCGAGGTCGTTGACGGCCTTCACCGTCGTACGGTCCATGAGTTCCAGCAGCGAGGGCACGTGACCGCCGGCCATGATCCGGCACACCGCGTCGCAGGCCTCGGCCGCGGACGCGAACTCGGCGGCGAGCACCAGCTGCTGGGGCGGCTGCGGGCGCAGCGCCAGGATCGCCCGTACGACGATGCCGAGCGAGCCCTCGGAGCCGACGAAGAGGCGGGTGAGGTCGTACCCGGCGACGCCCTTGGCGGTGCGGCGCCCGGTGGACATGAGGCGGCCGTCGGCGAGGACGACGTCGAGGCCGAGGACGTACTCGGCGGTGACCCCGTACTTCACGCAGCACAGCCCGCCCGACGCGGTGCCGATGTTGCCGCCGATCGTGCACATCTCCCAGCTGGAGGGGTCCGGCGGGTAGTAGAGGCCGTGTTCGCCGACCGCGCGGGAGAGGGTGGCGTTGATGACGCCCGGCTCGACGACGGCGGTGCGGTCGATCGGGTTGATCTCCAGGATGCGGTCCATCTTGAGGAGCGACAGGACGACGCAGCCCTCGGAGGCGTTGGCCGCGCCGGACAGGCCGGTGCGGGCGCCCTGCGGGACGACCGGGACGCGCAGTTCGGTGGCCACGCGCATGACGTGCTGGACCTGTTCGACCGTGCGGGGCAGGACGACGACCGCCGGGACGCCGGCCGGGCAGAAGCTCGCCATGTCGTTGGCGTAGGAGGCCGTGATGTCGGGGTCGGTCAGGACGGCCTCGGCGGGCAGCCCGCTCAGCAGCCGGTCCAGGAGGCCACCGGTCGCCACCGTGTCCTCGTCGCGACGCGCTTCGATACGACTCATGATCACAGCCTCGCACCGGCGGCCATCGGTGTGAACCCCACCTGCGGCAGTCGCGGGATGCCGAGGTGTGGTCGTCGTACTGGCGCACAGTGAGCGCCATGACGAACGCGAGGGACAGGGCCGCCACGGAACGGAAGCGGGCCCGGCGTTCGCGGGTCACCGGGTGGCTGGTGGCGGGCGCCGTCGCGGGGTGTGCCGCGCTGGGCGGGGTGCTGATGCTGTGGCCGTTCGAGCGGGCGACGGTCGTCCGGCCGCCGGCTCCGGCGCCGGGCGCGCAGGCGCTGACCGCGGTCACCGCCGGGGTGCCGGCCGCGCTGCCCGATCTGGCGGCGCTGATCGGCGAACGCGAGACCTTTCTGCGGGCGCATCCCCGGGACGCGCGGTCGTGGGCGGTGCTCGGGGCCGCGTACGTGGAGCAGGGGCGGCGGACGGCCGACGCGACGAACTATCCGCGGGCCGAGCAGGCGCTGCGCACCTCGCTGAGGGTGCGGACGAAGGGAAACGACGTAAAGGCCGCGGCGCTGGACGGGATGGCTGCGCTGGCCAACGCGCGCCGGGACTTCCGGGCGGCGCGGAGCTGGGGCGAGGCCGCGCTGAAGGTGGATGCCGGGCGCTGGACGACGTATCCGCTGCTGCTCGACGCGTACACCGGGCTCGGTGACCACAAGGCGACCCGGCGGACGCTCGACGCGCTGCTGGAGCTGCGGACGGGGCCGGCCGTGATGGCGCGGGCCGCCGGGGTCTACCGGGACCAGGGCTGGCGCGAGGACGCGGCGGCCGCCCTCTCCGACGCGGCGGCGCGGTCGACGGCACCGGCCGAGCGGGCCGCGTGGCTGGAGCGGGCCGGGCAACTGGCCTGGGAGCGCGGGGACTTGACGGACGCGCTGCGGCACTTCCAGGAGGCGGTCCGGGTCGACCCCGACCAGCGGGCCGCGCAGGCCGGACAGGGCCGGACGCTGGCGGCGCTGGGCCGCACCACGGAGGCGCTGAACGCGTACCGGGTGGCGCTGGCCCGCCAGCCGAGCCCGCAGTACGCCCTGGAACTGGGCGAGTTGTACGAGTCGCTGGGGCTCGGGCAGGCCGCGCGCGTGCAGTACGACCTGCTGCGGGCCCGGGTGCGGGAGGAACAAGCGGGGGGCGTGGACGACGAGTTGGTGCTCGGCGTCTTCGAGGCGGACCACGGGGATCCGGCGGCGGCGGTACGGCGGTTGCGGGCCGAGTGGCGACGGCAGCCGGGGATCGCCGTCGCGGACGCGCTGGGGTGGGCGCTGCACCGGGACGGCAAGGACAAGGAGGCGCTGCGGTACGCGGGCACGGCGACGGACAAGGTGCACGGCGGTGGCGTACGCAGTGCGCTGTACGCCTATCACCGGGGCATGATCGAGCGGGAGTTGGAGCAGTTCGCGCCCGCGCGGCGGCATCTTCAGGACGCGCTGCGGATCAACCCGTACTTCTCGCCGCTGGGCGTGCCGCTCGCGCAGGCCGCGCTGGCGGCGCTCGGGGAGCCGCCGGACGAGGACGTGCCGGTGATGGACGCCAAGCGGCCGAGGCGGTGAGTCCGGCGCCGGGAGGGGAAGGGCGCCGGACCGCACCTGGAGGGTGGCCTCAGAGGTTGCCGCGGCGCTCCTGCTCGCGCTCGATCGCCTCGAACAGGGCCTTGAAGTTGCCCTTGCCGAAGCCCATCGAGCCGTGCCGCTCGATCATCTCGAAGAAGACGGTCGGCCGGTCCTGGACCGGCTTGGTGAAGATCTGCAGCAGATAGCCGTCCTCGTCACGGTCCACGAGGATCTTCAGCTCGCGCAGGGTCTCGACCGGGACGCGGGTCTCGCCGGCCCACTCGCCGAGGGTGTCGTAGTACGAGTCCGGGGTGTCGAGGAACTGGACGCCGGCCGCGCGCATGGTCCGTACCGTGCGCACGATGTCGTTCGTGTTGAGCGCGATGTGCTGGACGCCCGCGCCGCCGTAGAACTCCAGGTACTCGTCGATCTGGGACTTCTTCTTGGCGATGGCGGGCTCGTTGATCGGGAACTTGACCTTGAGCGTGCCGTCGGCGACCACCTTGGACATCAGCGCGCTGTACTCGGTGGCGATGTCGTCGCCCACGAACTCCTTCATGTTCGTGAAGCCCATGACCTTGTTGTAGAAGCCGACCCACTCGTTCATGCGGCCGAGCTCGACGTTGCCGACGCAGTGGTCGATCGCCTGGAAGGTGCGCTGGGCGGGCGGCTCGACGATCGGGCTCGCGGGGGTGAAGCCGGGCAGGTAGGGGCCGTCGTAGCCGGTGCGCTCGACGAGCGTGTGGCGGGTGGTGCCGTAGGTGGCGATCGCGGCGAGTACGACGGTGCCGTGCTCGTCCTTGACCTCGTACGGCTCGGCCAGCGAGCGGGCGCCGTGCTCGACGGCGTAGGCGTGCGCGGCGCGCACGTCCGGGACCTCGATGGCGAGGTCGACGACGCCGTCGCCGTGCTCGGCCACGTGCTCGGCCAGGAAGTGGCCCCAGGTGGTGGCGGGCTTGATGACGGAGGTGAACACGAAGCGGGCGGAGCCGTTCTCCAGGACGTAGCTCGCGGTCTCGCGGCTGCCGTTCTCCGGCCCGGAGTAGGCGACCAGGCGCATGCCGAAGGCCGTGGAGTAGTAGTGCGCCGCCTGCTTGGCGTTGCCCACCGCGAAGACGACCGCGTCCATTCCCTTGACCGGGAAGGGGTCGGCCTGCCGGGCGGTGTCGGGAGTGTGGTGTGTGGTCTGCGTCATGGGGGAAGCGTGACCCCGCCCTGCAAGGTGCGCAATAGTTCTCGTATTCACTGGGCATTCTGTGCAGTGGCAGACCGGTGGATCTCTGATTTCTGTACAGGATGACCACCACTTCGGGAGGTTGCCGTGGCCATCGACGAGCTGGACGGGCGGATCATCGTGCTGCTGGCGCGGGAGCCGCGGATCGGGGTGCTGGAGATGTCCCGGCGCCTCGGGGTGGCCCGTGGGACCGCGCAGGCGCGGCTCGACCGGCTTCAGTCGAATGGCGTCATCCGCGGGTTCGGGCCCCAGGTCGATCCGGCGGCGCTCGGCTACCCGGTGACCGCCTTCGCGACGCTACAGATCCGGCAGGGCCAAGGGGCCGACGTCCGGGCGCACTTGACGACCGTGCCGGAGGTCCTCGAACTGCACACCACCACCGGCGGCGGGGACATGCTGTGCCGCCTGGTGGCCCGCTCCAACGCCGATCTCCAGCGGGTGATCGACCTGGTCGTGGGTTTCGATGGGATCGTCCGGGCCTCCACCGCGATCGTCATGGAGAACCCTGTTCCGCTGCGGATCATCCCGCTGGTGGAGCAGGCGGCGGAGGACCAGGAAGGGATCTGACGGCGACCATGGGATGAGCGCGTGAACTTCTGGGAGTACCTGGGCAACCGCCATCAGCAGTTGCTCACGGACGCCTACCAGCACGCCAGCGCCGTCTTCCAGTGCATGGTGGTGGCCACCCTGATCGGGGTGCTGATCGGGGTCGTCACCTACCGCAGCGAATGGGCCGGGAACCTCGCGACGACGGCCACCTCGACCATCCTGACCGTGCCGTCGCTCGCCATGATCGGCCTGCTCATCCCGATCGTCGGCCTGGGCGTGCCGCCCACGGTGATCGCGCTGACGCTGTACGGGCTGCTGCCGATCGTGCGCAACGCGATCGTCGGGCTGCGCGGGGTCGACCCCTCGCTGGTGGACGCGGCGCGCGGGATCGGGATGTCCCGGGTCATGCGGCTGGTGCGGGTGGAGCTGCCGCTGGCCTGGCCGCCGATCCTGACCGGGATCCGGGTCTCCACGCAGATGCTGATGGGCATCGCGGCCATCGCCGCGTACGCCTCCGGGCCCGGCCTCGGCAACGAGATCTTCCGTGGCATCGCCTCGCTGGGCAGCAAGAACGCGCTCAACCAGGTCCTCGCGGGCACGCTCGGGATCGTCGTCCTGGCGCTGCTGTTCGACGCCGCCTACGTCCTGATCGGACGGCTGACCATTCCGAGGGGCATCCGTGACTGAGACCGGTACGTCCGAGACCTCCGTGCCCGAGACGCCGAACGCCACCACCGGGGCGACGATCGAGCTGGAGAACCTCACCAAGCGCTACCCCGGCAGCCGCACCCCGGCCGTGGACAACGTGAACATGGAGATCAAGGCGGGCGAACTCGTCGTCTTCGTCGGCCCGTCGGGCTGCGGCAAGTCCACCACGCTCAAGATGATCAACCGGCTGATCGAGCCGACCGGCGGCCGCATCCGCATCGGCGGCGAGGACGTCACCGACATCGACCCGGTGAAGCTGCGCCGCAAGGTCGGCTACGCGATCCAGTCCGCCGGTCTCTTCCCGCACATGACCGTCGCCCAGAACATCTCCCTCGTACCGAGGATGATCGGCTGGTCCAAGACGCGGACCAGGGCGCGGGTCGAGGAGCTGCTGGACCTCGTCGGGCTCGACCCGGCGGAGTTCCGGGGCCGCTATCCACGCCAGTTGTCGGGCGGCCAGCAGCAACGGGTGGGCGTGGCACGGGCGTTGGCGGCCGATCCGCCGGTGCTGCTGATGGACGAGCCGTTCGGCGCGGTGGACCCGATCACCCGGGACCATCTCCAGGACGAACTGATCAGGCTCCAGCACGAGTTGCACAAGACGATCGTCTTCGTCACGCACGACTTCGACGAGGCGATCAAGCTCGGCGACCGGATCGCCGTGCTGCGCGAGCACTCGCACATCGCCCAGTTCGACACCCCGGAGGCGATCCTCACCAACCCGGCCGACGACTTCGTGTCCGGGTTCGTGGGCGCGGGTGCGGCCCTCAAACGACTCAATCTCACCCGGGTGCGGGACGTCGAGGTCCGGGACTACCCGACGGTGACCGTCGACGACCCGCTCCAGCTGATCTTCGACAAGCTCCGGGACAGCGGCACCAACGAGATCCTGCTGCTCGACAAGCGGGGCCGCCCCTACAAGTGGCTCAGACGCGGCGACCTGATGCGGGCCCGCGGCTCGCTGGCCCGCGCGGGCACGCTGGTGCACGACACGGTGACCCGGGACGCCACCCTGCGGGACGCGCTGGAGGCGGTGCTGACCGACAACGCGGGGCGGACGGTGGTGACCGGGCGGCGCGGTGAGTACGAGGGTGTCGTCGACATGGAGACGCTCATGAACTCCGTGCACGAACTGCTGGAGGCCGACCGCCTGGAGGCCATGGAGCACCACCACGAACTGGAGGAGGCCCGGGCCGCGCAGACGCACGCGGAGCAGGAGGGTGACGGAGAGGGGCGGCAGGCGTGACCACCTCGTCGGACGAGAAGCGGCCCGCCGGCGAGCACGACGTCAAGGGGCACGCCTTCCGGGACATCGGCGAGGCCGAACAGGAGGCCTCGCCACCGCCGGCGCCGGCCGAACACCGGGTCACCTGGCAGAAGTTGACCGTCCTGCCGGGGTTCCTGGTGGTACTGCTGCTCGCGACCTGGCTGTGGTTCCAGCAGGCGGACCTCGATGCGATCTCCGAGAACGCGCTCTCGGGCGGCCAGGTGACGAAGGCGCTCTGGCAGCATGTGGAGCTGACGGTGATCTCGACGTTCTTCGTGCTGATCATCGCCATCCCGCTGGGCATCCTGCTGACCCGCAGGGCCTTCCGGAAGGCCACGCCGGTGGCGATGACGTTCGCCAACACGGGCCAGGCGACCCCGGCGATCGGCCTGTTGGCACTGCTGGTGATCTGGCTGGGCACCGGCATGAAGGCGGCTCTGATCGGCATCATCGTCTACGCGGTCCTGCCGGTGCTGTCGAACACGATCGCGGGCCTGAAGGCGAACGACCCGACCCTGCTGGAGGCCGCGCGGGGCATCGGCATGTCGCCCCTGGGAGTCCTGGCACGGGTCGAACTACCCCTGGCCGTACCGCTGATCCTCGCGGGCGTCCGTACGGCGCTCGTCCTGAACGTCGGTACGGCGACCCTGGCGACCTTCGGTGGCGGCGGCGGCCTGGGAGTGCTCATCACCACCGGCATCACCAACCAGCGGATGCCGGTGCTGATGGTCGGCTCGATCCTCACCGTGGCGCTGGCGCTGCTGGTGGACTGGCTGGCCTCGCTGGCCGAACTGCTGCTGCGGCCGCGGGGCTTGGAGGTACGGACGTGAAGCGCGGGTATGCGGTGACGGCCGGGATGCTGGCGCTGCTGGCCTCCGGGTGCGGTCTGACCAGCGGCTCCCCCATGGTCGACGACGTCTCCCCCGGCTCCGTCGGCAAGGGCGAGCCCCTCAAGGGCGCCCATCTCACCGTCACCTCGAAGGAGTTCACCGAGCAGCTGATCCTCGGCGCGATGATGGGGATCGCGTTCGAGGCGGCCGGCGCGGATGTCCTGGACCGGACGGGCATCCAGGGCTCCATCGGCGCGCGGGAGGCCGTCAAGAGCGGGGACGCGGACGGCATGTACGAGTACACGGGCACGGCGTGGATCACGTACCAGGGCAACAGCAAGCCGATCACCGACCCGGAGCAGCAGTGGCAGGCCGTGCACGACGCGGACCTCAAGAACGGGCTGACCTGGCTGCCGCCGTCCGCCCTGAACAACACCTACGCGCTGGCGATGAACCAGTCCCACTACAAGAAGTACGGCACGAAGACCCTGTCGGACGTGGCGGCGCTGTCGAAGTCGGACCCGGGGGCGGTCAGCGTCTGCGTGGAGAGCGAGTTCGCCAACCGGGCGGACGGGCTGCCGGGGATGGAGAAGGCGTACGGGATGAGCCTGCCCGCGAAGAACATCACGCAGATGGACACCGGGATCATCTACACCCAGGTGGCGAAGGGCAGTTGCACCTACGGCGAGGTCTTCACGACCGACGGCCGCATCAGGTCCATGAACCTCGCGGTGATGCGGGACGACCGGAAGTTCTTCCCCAACTACAACGTGGCTCCGGAGATCAACTCCAAGGCCCTGGAGAAGTATCCGGCGATCGCCGAGATCCTCGAACCGATCACGAAGAAGCTGAACAACACGGTGGCGCAGTCGCTGAACGCGAAGGTGGATGTGGACGGGGAGGATCCGCATCAGGTGGCGTTGGACTGGATGAAGGCGGAGGGGTTTGTGAAGTGACCGCGCGGGGGCGGGACTTACAAAGAAGTCGATGCAAAGAACCCCTTGCAAAGCATCCTTTGCAAGTCTACCTTGGTACGCATGACGGAGCCCGCACAGCCCGACGTCCGCCATCTGGACGCCCGTTCGCTCAGGGGACTGGCCCATCCGCTGCGCATGCAGTTGCTCGACGCCCTGCGCTTCGGCGGACCGGCCACCGCCTCCCAACTCGCTGAGAAACTGGGCGAGTCGAGCGGTGCGACCAGCTACCACCTGCGGCAGCTCGCCGCGCACGGCTTCGTCGAGGACGCTCCCGAGCGGGGCAAGGGACGCGAGCGCTGGTGGCGGGCCGCCGTCCAGGGCCTGGTCTTCGACGACTCACTCCTCGACGACACCAGCGCGGCCGTACGCGGGGCCGCGGACCTCTATCTGCACGAGGTGGCGACGACCCAGGCCCGAGAGGTGTCGACCTGGCTCGGCACCCGCGAGGACTGGTCGGCGGAATGGGCCCGCAGCACCGACATGAGCAGCATGACGCTCCGGCTCACCCCGGAACTCACCCATGAACTCGTCGAGAAGATGCACGCCCTCGTGGACAGCTACCGGGATCTTCCCGAGGCCGAGGACCACCCCGACGCGCAGACGGTCCGCGTCCACACGCACGCCTTCCCCTTCACCACGGACTGAGAGGCCGAGCCCGATGCACCCCGAGACCCATCTCGCCCTGCACCGCCTGCGCGCCGCCGAACTCCAGGCCCAGGCCGCCGAACACCACCTGGTCAGTCAAGCGAAGCGCCCCCGCAACATCCGTACCCGCGTGGGCTGGACCCTGGTCGAGGTCGGCCTGCGACTGGCCGCCGCGCCCAAGCCCGTACCGGCCGTATAGCCGACCGCCGTCTAGCAGCTGGGGACGGTTCCCTTCCCCGCCTCCGACGTCACCAACGCCTTCACCGCGCCCTTGAGGTCGGTCACCGGGACCAGCCGCAGCCCCTTGGGCAGTTCGGACTTGGCGTCGGCGCACTCGTCCTTGGGCACGAGGAACACCGTCGCCCCGTCGCGCCGCGCGGCCTGCGTCTTCAGGGCCACGCCACCGACCGCGCCGACCGTCCCGTCCTCAGTGATGGTCCCCGTACCGGCGATGGTGCGGCCACCCGTGAGGTCGCCGCCGTTGCCGTCGCCGTCGAGTTTGTCGATGATGCCGAGCGTGAAGAGCAGCCCCGCGCTGGGCCCGCCGACGTCCGCGAGCTTGAGGGTGACCTTGACCTTCTTGTCGCTCAGGTCGAGGTAGTTCAGCGCCGCCTGCGTCGCCGCGTCCTGGGACTGCTCCATCTGCTCGGTGTTGTGCGCCTCGATCTCCTTGGTGCTCTGCCCGCTCGGATAGACCGAGTCCCGCGGCATGACCGCCCGGTCCGTGGCGAACCACGCGTCGAGCACCTGGCTCAGCGAGACGTGCGTGTCCGGATTGGTCGCCTCGATCGTCGTCATGCGCAGCTGCCCGGTCGTCGTCCGGGTCGACGCGCCCGTGACCGTGATTACCGGGGTGCCCTTGTTCTCGCCGAGCACGTTCGCCGTCATCCCCGGCTGCGTCAGCGAGAACGGCAACGGCGCGAAGACCGCCGTGGCGATCAGGGCCACGACGGGCAGAGCACAGACGGCGACGGCTTGGGGGCGCGTGAGGCGAGAGAGCACGGGGTCAATCTAACGTGAGAGTGACTTCAGGCCAGGTGGTGGGCGGGCCTGGGGGACGGTGAGCATATTTCAGCCCGTCCGGCGTTTGAGGACGAGGCCGTTCAGGCCGAAAGCGGGGGCCGGGGGCGGCAGCCCCCAGACGGCGCCATCAACACCGGCATCCACGAAACGCCGGTACGAAAGCCGAGCCGCGGCTCAGCGCAGCGCCTCCGCGACCTCTCGCGCTGCGTCGACGACCCTCGGTCCCACCCGCTCCGGCACCGCGTCCGCCAGCATCACCACCCCGACGCTGCCCTCCACCCCCGTCACCCCGATCAAGGGCGCGGCGGCTCCACTCGCCCCCGCCTCCAACTCCCCGTGCGTCAGCGTGTACCCCGGCTCCCCCAGCGGCTGCGACCGCGCGGAGAGGATCGCCCGGCCGGCGGCCCCCCGGTCCAGCGGATGCCGGAACCCGGCCCGATAGGCGACGTGATAGTCCGTCCAGGTCGGTTCGACGACAGCCACGGCCAGCGCGTCCGCGCCGTCCACCAACGTCAGATGCGCGGTCGCCCCGATGTCCTCGGCCAGCGACCTGAGCGCGGGCAGTGCGGCCTCTCGTACGAGGGGATGCACCTGCCGGCCCAGGCGCAGTACGCCGAGTCCGACCCGGGCGCGACCGCCCAAGTCCCGGCGTACGAGCGCGTGTTGTTCCAGTGTGGCGAGCAACCGGTACACGACGGTCCGGTTCACCCCCAGTCGATGGGAAAGCTCGGTGACGGTCAGCCCGTGGTCGGTGTCGGCCAGCAGCTTGAGGACACGCAGTCCCCGGTCGAGCGTCTGAGAGGTCTCCGCGGTCACGACGCCCACTCCTCCAAGTGGTGAGGTCGGCGGCTCTCATCGCGGCGGTTGCGTCACCGAGTCCCGTCAGTGACGCGCTTCAGAGGCCGCCGGTCGGCCGGCGGTCCGGCGCTCCGGACCGCGTCGCTTCACGGCTGCGCTCCGCGGCGGCGCTGCCACGGGGCGTGTGCGTAGCGGGACAGTAGCGAAGCGGGTTCGCTCAGCGGAAGGCTCCGTCCAGAATCCGGGCACCGGTAGGGCGGGAGTACCTACGTTTGTCCTGATACGAGACGTCAAGGCACCGAATTCAGGTGTCGGCCGGCACCGGATTCAGGGGGCCGCAGGCCGCCCGCACCGGAGCCCGGCGGCCGCACCGGAGCCGGGCGCCCGCCCACCCCGCCCTCCGCCGTCGCGACGGAGGGTCACTTCATCCGCGTGGCCCACTCCTGGACCTTGGCGATCCGCTGCCGCAGCTGCCCGGCCGTGGCCTCGGCGCTCGGCGGCCCGCCGCAGGTGCGGCGCAGCTCGGTGTGGATGACGCCGTGCGGTTTGCCGGTCTGGTGGACGTACGCGGAGACCATGGTGTTGAGCTGCTTCCTCAGCTCCATCATCTCCTTGTGCGAGACGACGGGCCGCCGCTCGGCCGGCATCTCGAGGAGGTCGGCCTCGGAGTCCGGCTTCTTGCGGCTGTGCGCGATCTGCCGGGCCTGCCGCTTCTGGAGCAGCATCTGCACCTGGTCGGGTTCGAGGAGCCCGGGGATACCGAGGTAGTCCTGCTCCTCCTCGCTCCCCGGGTGCGCCTGCATGCCGAACTCGGCACCGTCGTAGAGCACCCGGTCGAAGACGGCGTCGGACTCCAGCGCCTCGAAGGAGAACTGCTCCTGCTCCCCGGTGTCCTCGTCCTCCTCCCGGTTCGCCTCCTCCATCTCCTTCTCGGATTCGGCGTACGGGTCCTCCTCGCCCTCCTTCTTGGGCTTGTCGAGGGCGTGGTCGCGCTCGACCTCCATCTCGTTGGCGAAGGTGAGGAGGTCGGGGACGGTGGGGAGGAAGACCGAGGCGGTCTCGCCGCGCCGCCGGGACCGTACGAAGCGTCCGACGGCCTGGGCGAAGAAGAGGGGCGTCGAGATGGTGGTGGCGTAGACCCCGACCGCGAGCCGGGGTACGTCGACACCTTCCGACACCATGCGCACCGCGACCATCCAACGGTCGTCGCCCGCACTGAACTTGTCGATGCGCGCGGACGCGCCGGAGTCGTCGGACAGGACGACGGTCGCCTTGGACCCGGTGATCTCGCGGATCAACTTGGCGTAGGCGCGCGCCTGTTCCTGGTCGGTGGCGATGACGAGGGCGCCGGCGTCCGGGATGCCCTTCCGGACCTCCGTCAGCCGCTGGTCGGCGGCGCGCAGCACACTCGGCATCCACTCGCCGCGCGGATCCAGCGCCGTACGCCAGGCCTGGCTGATGGCGTCCTTGGTCATCGGCTCACCGAGCCGCGCGGCGATCTCGTCACCGGCCTTGGTCCGCCAGCGCATGTTGCCGCTGTAGGAGAGGAAGATGACGGGCCGGACGACCCCGTCGGAGAGCGCGGACCCGTACCCGTACGTGTAGTCCGCGGAGGACCGCCGGATCCCGTCGTTGCCTTCTTCGTACGTGACGAAGGGGATGGGGTTGGTGTCGGACCGGAAGGGCGTACCGGTGAGCGCGAGCCGCCGGGTGGCCGGCTCGAAGGCTTCCAGGCACGCCTCACCCCAGGACTTGGAGTCACCGGCGTGGTGGATCTCGTCGAGGATGACCAGCGTCTTGCGCTGCTCGACCCGGTTGCGGTGCAGCATGGGCCGCACGCCGACGCCGGCGTAGGTGACGGCGACGCCCTGGTAGTCCTTGCCGAGCGGCCCCGCGCTGTACTCGGGATCCAGCTTGATCCCTATCCGCGCGGCCGCCTCCGCCCACTGCTTCTTCAGATGCTCGGTCGGCGCGACCACGGTCACCTGCTGCACGACGTGATGGTGCAGCAACCAGGAGGCGAGGGTGAGCGCGAAGGTCGTCTTGCCGGCGCCGGGCGTCGCGACCGCGAGAAAGTCACGCGGCTGTTCCTGGACGTACCTCTCCATGGCCCCTTGCTGCCAGGCACGCAGTTTGCCTGCGGTACCCCAGGGGGCCCGGCCGGGAAAGGCCGGGGAGAGGTGATGGCTGTGCGAGGAGGAAGCGGCGGTGGTAGTCACGGTCTCCGTAGAGGGGTCGGGCGGCTCAGCTGCGTACAAGGGACTACGTGAGGGGCTACGTGTATGACAACCGGGCCACCCTACCGGCGGGCCGGCGGTGTCAACGGAGGACGACGCCGGACGGCCGTGGGTGGGATCGACGTCACATCGGTTGTTCGGCCAGGGCCCGCAACCCCTCGGCGATGTCCTTGACCTCCTCCATGGAGCCCGCCGCCACGGCGATGACCAGACGCTCGGCAGCGTCGATGTCCGGCCGCAACTGCACATCGTTCATGGCCAGGAAAACGACGCAGGACACCCACGCAGTGCGCTTGTTCCCGTCGAGAAAGGGGTGGTTGATGGCCAGCGACTGCAGGAGCGCCGCCGCCTTGTCGAACAGGTCGGTGTAGGCCTCCTGCCCGAACATCGAGGCCGAGGGGCGGTGCACGGCCGACTCCAGCAGACCCGCGTCACGCACGACAACGGTCTGATCGTCCACAGCCCGCTCAGCGATGGCCAGGACGTCCTCGGCCGAGAGATAGATGAACGTCACTTGAGCCGCTCCAGGAGCTCCGCCCACTTGACGGTCTGCTCCTTGGCAGCCTTGCGGACCAGCGCCTCGTGCGCCGTCCTGGCCAGATAGTCGTCCACGGCCCGCAGCAGTATCGCGTGCATACTGACGCCCTCCTCCTCGGCGCGCAGCTTCAGGGCTTCCGTCTGGTCGTCACGAAGACGCAGGTTCATAGCCATACCAAAACGGTACCACCGGGTGGGGCCAAATTGGTACCAATCAGGGTGCGGCCTGCAGCCTCGTAGTCACCCACGCCCCCACCAACGCCACCCCCGCCATCGGCAGAAAGACCGCGGCGAAGGCAGCCGGATGAGGCCCGTCCGCGGCAGTCGCCGCATGAGCCACCGTGCCCCCGCCCAGCGCGGCGAAGGCCGCCCCGCCCGCCGACAGCAGCACGACGTTCGACAGCCCGTCGGAGATCTGGAGGGAAGCGGAATTCGTACCGGCCTCCTCCGGCGCGGACAGCTTGAGCAGCAGAACGCTGCTGGAGGAGGTGACCAGCCCCATCCCGAAACAGCCGAACCCCCAGGCGACGGCGACGGTCCAGACCGGCACGGAGTGGATCAGCACGCTGGGCGCGGTCGCGATGGCCGCGGCGACCAGCACCATCCCGGCCCCCATCAGACGTTCCCGGTACGGCTCCACCCGGGCCCGCGCCTGCACCCACGACCCCAGCGCCCAGGTCGCCCCGCCCGCCGCGAGTGAGAACCCGGCCAACGTCGGCGACAACCCCCGCTGGGTGACCAGCATCAACGGCACGAAGGACTCGGCGCTGATGAAGGACCCCGCGGCCACCCCGCGCAACAACACCACCGACGGCAGCCCGCGCGCCGCCCGGTAGGTACCGCGCGGAAGCAGCCCGAGCACGGCCGGCACGAGCAGCGCGACCCCCACGGCGCCGGGCAGCAACGAGATCCAGCGCAGATCCTGAGCGGCGTACTGAAGAAGCCCGGCCCCGAGGGAGATCCCGAGGGCGAGCCGAATCCGCCGCCGGTCGAAGGAGGCGGCCTTGGCGGCGGACCCGGCGGCGGACCCGGCCGCGCCGCCGTCCACGGCCCCGGACGCGCCGCCGTCCACAGCCCCGGCCGCCCGCAGCCGTATCTGCGGCAGCGCGAGCGCCAAGGGCAGCACGACCAGCACCGGTATCCCGAGGAAGACCCACCGCCACCCGAGGTGCTCGGTCACGGCCCCCGAAGCAAGCGGCCCGACGATGGAGGGCACGACCCACCCCGCGGCGAACGCCGCCATGATGGCCGGCCGCAACCGCTCGGGATAGGCCCGCCCCACAACCACATACAGGGCAACGATGACCAGCCCGCCCCCCAGCCCCTGCACGGCCCGCCCGAGAATGAACACCCACATCGCCCCGGCGGTCCCCGCCACCACCAGCCCGACGGCGAACGCCCCGATCCCCGTGGTCAACGCCCCGAGCGGCCCCCGCCGATCGCTCCACTGCCCGGCGAGCACCATGCCGAACAAACTGGTCGTGAAGTACCCGGAGAAGGCGAACGCGTACAACGCCACCCCGTCCAACTCCCGCGCGGCGACAGGCATCGCCGTGGCAACGGCGGTCGCCTCAAAGGCGATCAGCAGCACGACGGAGACGATCCCCACGCTGAGCGCCCGGTAGGACCGACTCAGCACGCCACCATCAGGACTGCTTACGGCTTCCTCCACGACATCGGCATCACGCGGCTCAAGGACGGTCATGGCCGTCAGCGTAAGACCCACAACGGGGTTTGACCCCTGTCCCGAGTCCCACTCGGCCCGGGACCTTGGTCGTACACCCTCAGCCCCACACCTCGGTTCATGAACGGCGTATGGCAGTCCCGTTGCAGCCCTCGCGATCCCCTTGAACCCCTCCCCCACCCCGCCCTACCTTGATCCCACGAACACGGCCGTGTGCCCGAGTGGTTTAGGGACTCGCCTGCAAAGCGAGTTACGTGGGTTCGATTCCCGCCACGGCCTCCAGTGCCTGAACAGGCAAAACGAAAGGGCGGCGCCCTCCGAGGGTGCCGCCCTTTGCGGTGGTCCGCCTCAGTTCCCGTCTCAGTCGGCGGCTCACTCCGTTGAGAAGGACTCGCTAATCCAGGGTGTCAACGACTCATGAGCCAGATACGGCGACATCGAAGCTCAAGCCAATCGACTCTTGGTAAGGCACGGCAAGAACCGTCCCGAAGCATCCGTCGAGCGTGTACTCCCCACGCTGCCACAACCGCTTCCACTGAAGGGTGACGGTGATTTCCGAGCGAGGATTGACCACATACTCTACGTATTCCTCAACGCTATGAGTCAACATTAGAGATTTCGATATCGAATCCGCGTGAGCCCGCTCGACACGACTTTCAATTTCAGTCGAAACACCAACAAGAGTACCGGACGCCTTGAGAGTGCCCTCAATCACAGAACTCTTCTCAGTAACCACTTGAAACTGCCGTTCTACCGTCCTCGCAACAGTAATTCCTCGAACCACTTCGACATCACTTCGCAGATTATCGAGATGGCGAACATCGTCACCAATCCATTCCGAGAATTGGCCAGTTTCACGCCTACCAGAAATCACGAACGTCTCTGCCGGAGCTCCTGTTTCCCTAGTCCCATTCGATGTACGTCGCGAAGCAATGGAATAGGCAACGGACACCGCATGTATCGCTACGCCACTTGCCCAGTGGGCTACGCTCTTCACTTGCGCAACTCCCCCAGTCTCGCAGGATTGTTAACCTCGGAGACTACATCTGCACGCAGCCTCATACCCCGACCATCTACCAAAAAGACTAAATGAGCCAGGAGAGTCGACCCGTTACTGACCCAGCAGTCACTCGCTTCCTGCAATCCCCATGATTGCCTGACTGCCCCCAAACTTCAGGAGGCAGTCAGGCAACACGAAACCACTGCCGTTCATTGAGTAAAGTTAATCCCGCTCCCAGGTGATTCCGTTTACCTGCTTCGCAACGTCAGCCCTAACAGCATCGATCGTGTGCTGATATCGAACGGCCATCGCGGTCGTCGACCACCCCATGAGGCCTATAACTGCACGCTCCGGGACACCCAGAATTAGCAGTACCGTGGCGGCTATGTGGCGCGCGTCGTGTAGACGCCCGTCACACACTTTCGCCTCGGCCAACAGAATCTTCCATTCAGCCCAGTCCCGACGGTGCGACGGGCTACGGCCATGCTCGTTCGGGAGAACCCGGATCGGCCTCCATCAGCGCTTAACCCGACCACGGATCGCCAGAAGCGGTGCAGTGCGGCGAATCGCGCGCGGCCTCAGGCCCGCCCAACCCTCTTCAGAGCACCCCACCCGCCTCATCCTGAAACGTCTCCGTCCAGTAATGGTGGCCGGCCCCCACATCCACCCCCGTCGGATCGACCGTCGCCAGCGTCTGGAGCATCGTCGATGCCAGCTGGTCGTACGCCCTGCTCGTCAGTTCGCCCGACAGGCCGTCGTCGATCGTCTTCTCTCGGTGGAGGAGCCAGAGGGTGAAGGCCAGGGTGGAGACGTCCGTGTTGAGCGGGTACAGCGTGGCGTCCGGCTCGCTCCAGTTGAGGACCGCGCCCGTCGCGCCGTCCACGACCAGGCTGTTGTCCTCGATGAGGTGGCCGAGGCGTATCAAGTCGGCCGCCCGGGGCGGGAGTTGGCCTTGGGGGGTGTCGGCGCGGTTGTCCTCGTAGTACTCGGCGAGGGTCTGGAGCGGGACGTCCGTGTCCAGGGAGAAGAGGAAGCCGTCCTCCGGCAGGCCCCGTTCGCGCAGGAAGCGGCGGGTCGGGACGTGGGTGAGGGTCGCCGGGAAGTCGAGGTCCTCGAAGCGGGCCACCTTGCCCTGCCCGAACTCCTCGTCCAGGAGGCGGGCCGGGAGGTCGAGGGCCAGGCCGGAGGTCGTGCCGGGGCCCGCCACCAGGGACAGCGGGCGGATCAGGGCCGCCATCTTCCAGAACGGCGCCATCTCGCCGTCGGTGCCCCCCTCGCTGTCCTCGCCCTCCTCGAAGAGCGCCAGCAGCTGTCGGGACGCCTCCGTCGCCACCTTCGGGCCGAAGCGGCCGGCGTAGGAGGCGAACCGACCGCGGAATCCCGCCAGTTCGTCCGCCGCCGTGGCGCAGCGCATCAGCGTCCGCAGCGAGGGGGCCAGCGGGCGCGCGTCCATCAGGTCGGGGCGGTCCGGGAGGAAGTACGTCGTCGCGATCTCGCCCGTCGCGCCGTCCAGGAGGAGGGATTCCGTCTCCAGGCCCGCCGGGCCCAGCAACGCGCCTATCACCAACTGGTCGCGCAGCTCCGCCGCCAGGCGGTCGTCCCGGGCGTCCCGGGCGTCCCGGGCGTCCGGGTCGGCCGTCGCGTCCCCTACCGTGCGCAGGCCCTCCCGGCTGAGATCCAGGAAGCTGAACAGGCCGCTGTCGCCCGGCAGTCCGGGCCCCGTCAGCCAGTCGCGCGTCGGCCCGTGCGTCACGTACGGATCGAGCTGATCCTCGGTCAAGGTGATCGCCGGTGTGGCGACATCGGTCGTGCTCATCGTCCCGTTCCCCCGGAATGTTCCCGCTCACAGCCCCCGCACAGGCGGCCGTCGGACGGATGCGTCGGCCGCCCGTTCCCCACTGCCCAGAACACTACGCCCAGCCACTGACAACGGCCCCCGAGCCGCATCCACCGGATCACAGGACGTTCAGGACACCCTCGCCCGTTCCCGTCCCGCCATGATCGCCTCCACCGTCTGCCCCACCGTCAGCTCCGAACTGTCCAGCCACAGGCCGATCCGGGGTGTGCGGGTACGCAGTACGTCGTCGAGGGCCGGGATCGTCCAGGCCGTGCCGTAGCCGGTCTTCGGGCGGCCCTCCTCGCGTGCGGCGACCGCATCCGCGTCCGGTGCCAGGACGACGACGTGGAGCGGCCTCGTGCGCACCAGGCCGACGTACGTCTCCAGTCGCTCGCCCAGGATCACGTCCTGCACCACGGCCGTGAACCCGGCCTCCGCGTACGCGTCCGCCGTGGCCGCCGACAGCCGGTACCGCAGCCGGAGTTGGGCCTCTCCCCCGCCCCGGGCGCCGGGCTCGTACTCCTCGCGGCCCGTCACGATCATCCGCCGGAAGACGTCTCCACGCACGTGTGCCGCTCGCGGGAGGCGCTCCGCCAGCGCCTGCGCCACCGTCGACTTGCCGGCCGCCATCACGCCGGTGATCAGGACGACCCCGCGCAGCACAGCGACTACAAGGAGGTCACTGGGACGTGACCACGGCCGCCTGGGGGCGGATCGGCAGGCGGTTCACCGGGCGGCCCGTCGCGGCCCGTACGGCGGACGCGATGGCCGCCGGGGAGGTGACCACGGGCGCCGCGCTGACCGCCTTCGCGCCGAAGGGGGCGACCACGTCGCGCTCCTCGACGAGCTTGACGATCCGGATGTCGGGGGTGTCCAGGGCCGTCGGCAGGGAGTAGCCGGTGAGGTCTGGGTGGCGGATCAGCCCGCGCGCGGTACGCAGGTTCTCCGTCAGCGCGATGCCCACGCCCTGGGTGACGCCCGCCTCGATCCGGGCGGTCAGCTGCGCCGGGTTGAGCACGCGGCCGACGTCCTGGGCGAGCGCCAGCTCCACGACGCGTACCGAGCCGAGTTCGATGTCGACGTCCACGACCGCGCGGATCGCGCAGAACGCCATGCCGACGAAGGCGTCGCCCTGGCCGTGCTCGCCGAGCGGCTCGGTCGGGTGCGGGCGGCACTGGGCCGTCGCCCACAGTTCCTTGCCGTCCATCGCCTCGGTGACGGTGGTCGACAGGACTCCGTCGTACGACGTGATCTTGCCGTCGGTGATCTGCAGCAGCTCCGTGGACATGCCGAACTTGTGCGCCAGCGGCTGCAGGAGCTGGGTGCGGACCATCTTGGCCGCGCGCTCCACCGCACCGCCCGACACCCAGGTGTGCCGGCCGCGGCAGCCCGGGCCGGCCGGCGGCTGGTCGGTGTCCACGGGCGCGACGTGCACCTCGTCGATACCGAGGGTCTCCTGGACGATCTGGCGCGCGAGCGTGGTGAATCCCTGGCCGGTCTCCACCGCCGCGCACAGCACGGTCGCGATGCCGTCGTGGACCTTCACGGTCGCCGTGGAGACCTCGTCGGCACCCTCCGCGCCGAGCACGTGCACCATGCCCAGGCCGTAGCCCACGCCCCGGCGCACCGCGCCCGGTTCGCCCG
Organism: Streptomyces sp. NPDC002499; assembly: GCF_053595415.1. NCBI lineage: Bacteria > Bacillati > Actinomycetota > Actinomycetes > Kitasatosporales > Streptomycetaceae > Streptomyces > Streptomyces sp. NPDC002499. Next base: position 100,240 of record NZ_JBSFXO010000010.1, on the reverse strand, counting down.
CGCCCTCGGGACCGCCGGGCAGCAGCCACTCGTCCTCGGGGGTGTCCTTGGGGAGCGCGGGCAGCGGGAAGTCCCGTACCGCCTGGAGGAGTTCGGCGACCGGCGCGGGGCACGTCACCGTCTGGCCGGTCGGGAGCACGTCGCCGGTGGCCATGACGTTGCGCATGCGCAGGTCGGCCGGGTCGACGCCGAGTCTCTTGGCCAGCTTGTCCATCTGCGCCTCGTAGGCGGCGCACACCTGCATGGCGCCCTCGCCGCGTACGTGGCCGGAGGGCGGGTTGTTGGTGCGTACGGCCCAGCCCTCGATGAAGGCGTTCGGGACGACGTAGGGGCCGCAGGCGAAGCCGACGGCGGCGGCCAGGGCCTCCGCGGAGGTGTCGGCGTAGGCGCCCGAGTCGAGCAGGATCTGCGCCTCGACCTTGACCAGCCGGCCCTCGGCGTCGGCGTGGTGGCGGTAGCGCAGCAGGGTGGGGTGGCGGTGGGTGTGGCCGAGGAAGGACTCCTCGCGCGTGGCGGTGAGTTTCACCGGGCAGCCGGTCTTCAACGCGAGCAGGCCGAGCGGGAGTTGGAAGCCCTGGTCCTCGCGGTCGGCGGTGGCGCCGGGCACACCGGTGACGACGATCTTCACGCGCTCGGGTTCGAGGCCGTAGCAGGCGGCGGCCGTGTCGCGGTCGCCGTGCGGGTCGGTGGAGGCCAGGTACAGCTCGACGCCACCGTCGGGGCGGGGCACGGCGAGGCCGGCCTCGGCGCCGATGGGGGCGGGGTCCTGGCGGCCGATGCGGTAGAGGCCCTCGACGACGATCTCGCCGGCCGCGTCGGGGTCGCCGTGGCGCAGCGGGATGTGCCGGATCAGGTTGCCGTCGGGGTGCAGCGGTTCGGCCTCGAAGGCCTGCTCGGGGTCGGTCACCGGGTCGAGCACCTCGTACTCGACGCTGATCGCGGCGGCGGCCATGCGCGCGGTGTCGGGGTGGTCGGCGGCGACGGCCGCGATGGGCTCGCCGTGATGACGTACGACCTCGGAGGCGAAGACCGGGCGGTCGGCCTCGCCGCGCCCGTAGAACTCGCTGCCGGGGACGTCCTCGTGGGTGATGACGGCCCGTACGCCGGGCATCTCCCGCGCGTGGGTGGTGTCGATGGAGACGATGCGCGCGTGCGGGTGCGGGGAGCGCAGTACGGCGGCCCACAGCAGGCCCTCGGCCCACAGGTCGGCCGCGTACGGGAACGTGCCCTCGGTCTTCGCGCGCGCGTCGGCCGCCGGCAGGGAGGAGCCGAGGCCGTGCGGGATCGGCTCGGCGGCGGGGGCTGCCTCCGCGGTGCTGGTCGCGGTGGCGGCTTCGTTGGTCACGCCTGGCCTCCGTCCTGTCCGTGCGCCTGGTCGTGCGCCCGGTGGGGCTCGAACGCGGACGGGTTGATCCCGCCGGCTCCCGGGCCCGCCTGGTGAGGAATACGTGCCTCGTCGCCGTCCTGTTCGGACGAGTCTCCGGCGGAGTGCGCCTCGCGTTCGGCGACGACCTCCTTGACGGCGTTCAGGACGCCCCGGTAGCCGGAGCAGCGGCACAGGTTGCCGCACAGGGCCTGGCGGGCCTCCAGCTCGGTCGGCGCCGGGTTGCCCTCCAGGAGGTCGTGGACCGTCATCGCCATGCCGGGCACGCAGAAGCCGCACTGGACGGCGCCGCAGCGGGCGAGCGCCCGTTGCACGTCCGAGGGCTGTCCGTCCTCGGCGAGGCCTTCGACGGTGCGTACTTCGGAGCCCGCGGCGGTCACGGCGGGGACCAGGCAGGAGGCGACGAGCCGTCCGTCGACCTGGACGTTGCAGGCCCCGCACTCGCCCTGCGAGCAGCCGTCCTTGGCGCCCGCGAGACCGAGCCGCTCGCGCAGCACGTAGAGCAGCGATTCGCCGACCCAGGCGTCGGAGACGGGCCGGTCCGCGCCGTTGACGCGCAGGACGTAGGAGGCGAGGGGGTGTTCCTCGCCGGGAGGCGGTGGCGGGGCGGCGTCGGCCGAGGTGTCGGGGTGGCCCTCGGAGACCGCGTGGCCGTCGTCGGCGGAGCCTTCGTGGCCGTCGGACTCGACGGGACCGGCGGGCGCCGGGCGGACCGCGGTGTCCGAACCGTCCGACGCGTCACGGGTGTCGGAGCCGGCGGAGGCGTGAGCCTCGGTGTCGCTCCGTCCGTTCGCGGTGTCCCGGGCGGACCCGGCGAAGGGCTCCACGGGCCTCTCAGGCGCCTCAGCGGCCTCCTGGGCGCCCTCGGACACTCTCGCCGCCGCTGCGGCCTCTCCGGGGCCGTGAGGGGGCCGTGAGGCGGCTACGGCGGAGACTTCCCCGTAGGCCTCCGGCGTCTGTTCGTCCGTGCGAGGCGCGATGTCCTGCGCGCCGGCCGCCTGCCGGGCTCCGGCGTGGTCGTCGACGTCCGGTTCGTCGGAGTGCGGCGGCATGCTCAAGGGGCGGCGCGTGCCCGCGTGTCCGGCAGCGGCATGCGGTTCGCCGACTCCCGGCGACTCGTCGGTGAGGGCGCCCGACTCCTGCGCCCACGGCTGCCCCGTCCCGTCCGTCGCCCAGGGCGCGGCGGCGCCGCCGGGCAGGGTGGCCGGCGGGGTGCCGCCCCACTGCTGGACCAGGGACGACGTGGTGAACTCGCCCGATTCGTCCGGAAGATCACCGTCGGCGACGGGAATCGACCACTGCCCGGTCACGTCCTGGCCGGGCTGACCGGGGTGTCCCGTCCCGTGCGGCGGGGTCCCGCTGCCGCCGGGCGGCTCCTCGAAGGCCCACTGCTGCGTGGACGCGGGGTTGTACGCGAACCGGTCGCCCTCCTGCGGGACGCTGTTCGGGTCGGGCCACTGGGCGCCCTCGCCCGGCGCGGGCATCGCCCAACCGCCGGTCCCCGAGGGGTCGGCGTCGGTCGAGCCGGGCGTGGCCGCTATCTGCGGCGGCACATACCCGTGCCCCGGCGCGGCCAGCGGCTCGGCGGAGGCCAGGAGCGCCTCGATGCCGCCCTCGGGGAGTTTCACGAAGGCGGTGGCGCCGTCGTCGTAGTCGCCCTGGGGCAGCGGGTTCCAGCGGCCGCCGCCCTGGGGGGCGCCTTCTCCGTGCTGGTCGTCGGTCACGACAGCGCCCTCCCCAGTGCTCGTCGGGCCAGCGCGGCGACGGTGCGCCGCAGATGCAGTACGGCGGGCGGAAGCGGTTGCACGGACCCGTCCGGCTCCGGGACCGGGTCGGGGATGCAGGCCGCGGCGACGTACTCGCCGAAGGCGGTGAGCGCCTCCGGGACGATCGTGCGGCCGTTGTCCCAGTCGATGAGGCGGGCGACCCAGTGCTCGGCGTCCAGCGGGCGCAGCGGCATCGGCGCTATGGCTCCGACGGCGCACCGCACTCCGCGCCGGGCGGGGTCCAGGACGACCGCGACGGACGCGACGGCGCGTCCGGGGCCGGTCCGTCCGGTGGCCTTCAGGAAGACCTGCGGCGCGTGCAGCAGCGGCATCCTTACGAAGCCGATGAGTTCGCCGCCGCGCAGCATGTCCACGCCGGCCAGCAGGTGCGAGACCGGGATCTCCCGGCGGGCGCCGGCCGGACCCGCGATGATCAGCGTCGCCTCCAGGGCGGCCAGCACGGGCAGCGCGTCCCCGGTGGGGGCGGCCGAGGCGATGTTGCCGCCCAGGGTGCCCGCGTTGCGGATCTGCGGCGGACCGGCGGCGCGGGCCGCGGCGGCCAGCGCCGGGATCAGGGCGGCGAAGTCGGGGCGGCCCATACGCGCGTGCGTGAGTCCCGCGCCGAGCAGCGCGTGGCCGTCCTGGTACTGCCAGCCGCGGATCTCGCTGATGCGGCCGAGGCCGACCAGCGCGGCGGGCCTGAGCTGCCCGGAGTTGACGGCGGCCATGAGGTCGGTGCCGCCGGCCACGGGCACGGCGGCGGGCATGGCGGACAGGGCCGCCACGGCTTCGTCCAGCGTCGTGGGCAGCGTGACGGACTGCGCCGACTGCGGTGCTTGCGTGGTCAAACCGGCTGCCCCTTCCCGCTGCCCCACCTGGTCCCACCTGTGCTGCCGTACGGTACGTGCTGACAGGGCGGACGTGGCAACTCTGGCACATCTTCGCAGGGGCCGAAGACAGGGGTCCGCTAGGCGGCATTCGCCCCCCTCACCAGCGAGATGACCCGTTTTCGCACCGCATCACCGGAGCGTGCGAATTGGCACTCTTCGGTGATGCTTGCGACGATTTTCCCCTACCTGTTCGGCAGGGGTGCCCAGTTGTTCGGCGGGGTGGGCTACCTGTGCGGCGGCAGCCCCTCGATCGGGCGGCCGAGCACACCGGGGCGTCGCTGCCACGGCAGCGGACCGGTCGGCGGGCGGTAGGCGACGCCCAGGGCGTCGAGGCGCGCGTAGTGGGTGGTCATCCGGCGCTCGAAATCGGCGAAGTCCCGTTCCGCCGGGGCCGGCAGGGCGCTCCAGGCCACCTCGGCGAAGGCCGCGAGCCGCGGGAACGTCTGGTAGTCCACGCGCGCTTGATCCTCCATCACCTCGGTCCACACGTTGGCCTGGGTACCGAGGACGTGCCGCGCCTCCTCGGGGGTCAACTCGGCCGGAACGGGCTCGAAGCGGTAGACGTCCTCCAGGGTGCGCACGAACCCGATGGGTACGGGCTCGTCGGGGCCGCCGTGCTGACGGTGGTCCAAGTACACGTACTGCTCGGGGCACATGACGACGTCGTGGCCCGCGCGCGCGGCGGCGATCCCGCCCCCGTAGCCCCGCCAGGAGGAGACCGCCGCGCCCTCGGCGAGGCCGCCCTCCAGGATCTCGTCCCAGCCGATGAGCCGGCGCCCGCGCGCGGACAGCCACGTGTCGAAGTGCCGGACGAACCAGGACTGCAACTCGTCCTCGTCCGCGAGCTCGAGTTCCTTGATGCGGTTCTGCGCGGTGTGCGACTCCCGCCACTGGTCCTTGGGACATTCGTCACCCCCGATGTGGATGAACTCCGAGGGGAAGAGCGCGAGCACTTCCTCGAACACCCCCTCGTAGAACTCAAGAGTGTTGTCAGTGGGGGCCAGTACGTTGGGATTGACCCCCCAGGTGTCCCAGACGGAGAGGGCGGTGGTGTCGATGACGTCGGTGTTGCCGAGTTCCGCGTACGCGGCGATGGCGGCCTGCGAGTGGCCCGGTACGTCGATTTCGGGGACGACGGTGATATGCCGCTCGGCGGCGTACGCGACGATCTCCCGGATGTCGTCCTGGGTGTAGAAGCCTCCGTGCGGCTTCTCGTCCCACAGCGGCGAGGCGCGGTGGCCGAATTTCGTGCGGGACCGCCAGGACGCGGTCTCCGTCAGTTTCGGGTACCGCTGGATCTCGACGCGCCAGCCCTGGTCGTCCGTCAAGTGGAAGTGGAAGACGTTGAGTTTGTGCGCGGCGAGCAGGTCGAGGTAGCGCAGCACGCCTTCTTTGGGCATGAAGTGCCGGGCGACGTCGAGCATGAGGCCACGCCAGCCGAATCGCGGGGCGTCCTCGATGGTCTGGTGGGGCACGCCGTACGTCGTGCCGGGGTCGATCGGCGCGCGCCGGAAGGCCGCGGGGCCCAGCAGCTGACGCAGCGTCTGGGCGCCCCAGAACACGCCGGCCGCGCTGCCGCCGGTGATCGTGACACCCAGCGTGGCGACCACCTCAAGGCGGTACGCCTCCGGCGCCAGGGTCTCGTCGAGCCGCAGCGCAACGGTGTTGGGCTCCCCCTCCCGCCCCGGTGCCAACGGCAGACCGAGGGCGGCGCCGAGCGTCGACCGCAGCCAGCGCTGGGTGCCCTCGGTGCCGGGCTCGCCCCACAGGGCGGTGTCCGACTCGAACGGGAAACCGCACCGCCCCGCACCCTCGACCGCGCGAGGCGCCGGGATCAGTTCCGTCAGTGAAGTCACGTCAGTCCTTAACCGCTCCGCCCAGCCCCGAGACCAGACGTCGCTGTACGAGTACGAAGAACACCAGCACCGGAATCGTCATCACCGTGGACGCCGCCATCACGCCGCCCCAGTCCGGCTCGTCCGGCTTGAAGAAGACCAGCAGGGCCATCGGCAGGGTCGACTGGGACGTGTCGCTGATGATGAAGGACTTGGCGAACAGGAAGTCGTTCCAGGCCGAGATGAAGGAAAACACGCTCGTGGCCACGAGCCCCGGGAAGACCAGCGGGAAAAGGATCTGCCACAGGAATCGCGCCCGGCTCGCCCCGTCCATGTACGCGGCCTCCTCCAGCGCGTCCGGCACGGCTTTCACGAACCCCCGCAGCATCCAGATCGCGAAGGGCAGCGAGAACGCGATGTGCGGCAGGATCAGCGAGCCCAGCGTGTTGAGTTGGTTGAAGTCCCGCATGAGGAAGAACAACGGGATCGTGAGCGCCTCGACCGGCACCATCTGAGCGACCAGAAACATGATCAGCAGCGTGGTCCGGAAGCGGAACCGGAATCGCGTCACGGCGGTCGCGGCGAGAAACGCGATGAGTGCCGAGGCGATCACGACACTGCCCGCGACGACCAGGCTGTTGACGAAATACCGACCGAAATCCTGCTGCCCGAACACGCGCCGGAAGGAATCCAGCGAGGGCGCCAGCGTCCAGGGCCGCGGCTCGCTGGACTCGATCTCACCGGCGGGCTTGAAGGCGCCGAGCACCATCCAGTAGAGGGGGAAGGCGACGACGACGGCGACGAGCAGCGCCGACAGTTCGGCCGCCAGCCGCCAGGGGCGCCGCAGTTGGGCCCGTACGAGATTCACAGTTCCTCCCCCTGCCGGCGCAGCAGCCGCAGGTACACGAGCGTCACGGCGAGCAGCATCAGCAGCATCACGACGCCGATCGCCGAGCCGAGGCTGTACTGCGAGGACGCGAACGCCTGTTGGTAGGCGTACACGTTCAGGACGAGGTTCTGGCCCGCGATGCCGCCGCCGTTGGTCATGACGTAGATCTGCGTGAAGACCTTGAAGTCCCAGATGACGGACTGGATGGTCACCACGGTCAGGATCGGCCGCAGCATCGGCGCCAGCACGGACCGCCAGATCCGCCACTGCGAGGCGCCGTCCAGCGCGGCGGCCTCGAGGACCTCGGCCGGTACGGCGCGGATGCCGGCGTAGACCGTGACCATCACGAACGGGAAGGAGCACCACACCACTTCGAGCAGGACGAGGAAGAACGCGCTGATCCGTCCGTACGTCCACGAGTGGTCGCCGAGGCCGAGGATCCGGTTCACCGGGCCGAAGTCCGGGTCGAAGAGGAAGAGCCAGACGGTGGACCCGGTGACCGCCGGGGTCGCCCAAGCGCCGAGCGCGGCCAGCATCAACGCAAGCCGCGGCACGGCCCGCACCCGGGTGAGCAGCACGGCGAGCGCGCAGCCGACGGCGAGCGTCGAGACCACGCACCCGGCCGCGAACACCACGGTCGCCAGCAGGACTTGCCAGAACTCGGGGTCCGAGAAGAGCGTGCTGTAGTTCCCGAACCCCTCGAAGGTGGTCGGTTCCCCACCACTCACCTGAGCCTGCGTGTAGTGGAAGAAGGAGATCAGCCCGAGTTGGTAGATGGGATAGACCAGCAACCCACCGAGCACGACGAGGGCAGGGGCGAGATAGAGCCACGGGGTCCAACGACCAAGGTTCCGCTGATGCCGCAAGGGGCGCGAGGAACTGCGCGACCAGCCACGACCGGCGCGCACCCGTCCACTCTCCGCGCCCCCCGAGCTCTTAGACGCGACCGGCATCACCCGGCGGAGCCAAACGCGTCGTCCATCTTCGTCGCCGCTTCCTTCGCCGCAGCGTCAACGTTCTTCTTGCCGCTGATGACCTCCTGGAGCAGGTTCGGCAGCACCAGCTGGGAGTCGATCTGCGACCAACCCGGCGACGCGGGCACGAACTTGGTCCCGGCACCCAGCGTCTGCACGAAGGGCTTCTCGAACGGCACCTTCGCCGCGGCCGCGTCCCGCACATCGGTGAACGTCGGCAGGAAGCCCATCGCGTCGAACATCGAGGCCTGGGTCTTCTTCGAGGTGAGCTGCTCCATCAGATCGACGGCGAGCGAGCGGTGCGACGTGCTCTTCAGGACACCGATGTTGTTGCCGCCCGCGAAGGCCGGGGCTATCGACCCTGACGCCACACCGGGCAGCGGCACCACCGCGTACTTGCCCTTCACCTTGCCCGCCTCGACGGCCGCGTGACTGAAGTCGCCGCCGATCGCCATGCCGGCCTTGCCGGCCGCGAACGCGGTGATCGTGTCGTTGCCGCCCATCCCGGCGCACTTGGCGGCGGGACAGTTGTCGGAGGTGAACAGGGACGTGTAGGCCTTGATGCCCTTCTGGGCGGCCGCGCTGTCGATGGCGGAGGTGTATGAGTCGCCCTCGCCGGTGGCGAGTTCACCGCCGTTGGCCCAGACGAAGGGCATCGCGCCGTACGTGTAGGCGCCGCCGACGACCAGGCCGTACAGGTCGGGCTTCTCGGCGCGGATCTTGCGGGCCGTGGTGGCCAACTCGGCCATCGTCTTGGGGGGTTGCAGTCCCAGGTCCTTGAAGACGTCGGTGCGGTAGTACAGGGCGCGGACGCCGACGTAGAACGGGGAGCCGTACTGCTTGCCGTCGACGGTGACCGACTGCTTGGCCGTGGGGTCGGTGTCCTTGGCCTCGCTCCAGGCGCCGAACTCCTTGGTGACGTCGAGGAGTCCGCCGTCGTGGACGTACCCGGCGGTGTCGGTGTTGCCGAACTCCATCACGTCCGGCGCGGACTTCGGGTCGTTGAAGGCGGCCTTGACGCGCTGGGCGCGGGTCTCGACGGGGATGTACTCGACGTCGACCTTGGTGCCCTTGTGCGCCTTCTGGAAGGCGTCGACCACGGAGTCGACGACCTTCTCCTTCGGGTCGTTGCCGACCTCCTGGAACAGCCACACCCGCAGGGTGCCGTCCTTGTCGTCCTTCTCGGAGGAGGAGTTGGAGGAGGTCTGGGGGGCGCAGGCGGTGACGACCAGGGCGGTCAGCACGACGGCGAGTCGGGGAGAGAGCTTCATGGAGTGGTCCTCCGAGAGTGCGTTGCAACATATGCAATGACTGTTTCGCTCTGCACAACGCTCCGGAGACTAGGGACAACATGAACACGCCCACAAGAGGTCTCAACCACTTCGTGACATGCAAAAGGCCCCCGGGGCACGCCGAACGCGCCCCAGGGGCCTTGAGAAGCCTCAGGTGTTACGTGGTGCTACTTGTCCTTGTCGTCGTCCCCACCACTGCCCATGGAGTCGTAGATCTCCTTGCACATGGGACAGACGGGATACTTCTTCGGATCGCGGCCCGGCACCCAGACCTTGCCGCACAGCGCCACGACGGGGGTCCCGTCGAGGGCGCTCGCCATGATCTTGTCCTTCTGGACGTAGTGGGCGAAGCGCTCGTGGTCGCCGTCGCCGTGGGACACCTGTGGCGTCGGCTCTACGAGGGTCCCCGTACCAGTCCCGCGCTCGGGCTCAAGAGTGCTCATGGCGCCAAGGGTACTGAAGCTCACACGCATCAGTTGAGCGAAGGGTCGTCCGGGTACGTGGCCACCATCGCGAGCTCGTTGCGCTGGCGGCGCAGGACCGCGCGCCAGAGTCTCTCCGGGGACGGCGAGGAGACGTCGCCGGGCTCCGACTCGACGACGTACCAGGCGCCCTCCACCAGCTCGTCCTCCAGCTGGCCCGGACCCCAGCCGGCGTATCCGGCGAAGATCCGCAGGGAGCCGAGGGCCGAGGCGAGGAGTTCCGGCGGGGCCTCCAGGTCGACCAGGCCGATCGCGCCGTGCACCCGGCGCCAGCCCAGCGGGGCGCGCTCGGCGGAGGAGCCGCCGGGGATGACGGCGACGCCCAGGGCGGAGTCGAGGGAGACCGGGCCGCCCTGGAAGACGACGCCGGGCTCGCCGGCGAGGTCGCCCCAGCCGTCCAGGATGTCGCCGACGTCGACCGGGGTCGGCCGGTTGAGGACGACACCGAGGGAGCCCTCCTCGTCGTGGTCGAGAAGGAGCACCACCGCACGGTCGAAGTTCGGGTCCGCCAGGGCGGGCGTGGCCACGAGCAGCCGCCCTGTGAGCGAGGACACCTCGGTCATGGCAGACATGATCCCGCATCTTCCCTCCGCGTGGGGAGGCAATGGGTGTTCGCGGGTGAATGCAGCTCAGGGCGCACAGGTGCGTCCCGAGCGCACGGGAGCGGCGGTGACCCCATGTGTCCGACGTGCAGCGGTTCGTGTTGTGACAGAGCTATGACGTGGCTGAGGCGTGCCTGGGCTTACAGAAGGGGGGTACGCGGCGATTACGCTTGCCCCTCTGGCCCTGCCCCCCTCACCGGAACGCGAGATACATGACCGTCAACGGCTCTGACGACGTACTGCTTGTCCACGGTGGAACCCCGCTGGAAGGCGAGATCCGGGTCCGCGGTGCGAAGAACCTCGTACCGAAGGCCATGGTCGCCGCCCTGCTGGGCAGTGAGCCGAGTCGACTGCGCAACGTTCCGGACATCCGTGACGTGCGTGTCGTACGCGGCCTGCTGCAACTGCACGGGGTGACGGTCCGTCCGGGTGAGGAGCCGGGCGAGTTGGTGATGGACCCCTCCCACGTGGAGAGCGCGAACGTCGCCGACATCGACGCGCACGCGGGCTCCAGCCGCATCCCGATCCTGCTCTGCGGCCCGCTGCTGCACCGCCTGGGCCACGCGTTCATCCCGGGGCTCGGCGGCTGCGACATCGGCGGCCGGCCGATCGACTTCCACTTCGAGGTGCTGCGGAAGTTCGGCGCGACGATCGAGAAGCGGGCGGACGGGCAGTACCTGGAGGCACCGCAGCGGCTGCGCGGTACGAAGATCCAGCTGCCGTACCCGTCCGTGGGCGCGACCGAGCAGGTGCTGTTGACGGCCGTCCTCGCGGAGGGCGTCACGGAGCTCGCGAACGCGGCGGTGGAGCCGGAGATCGAGGACCTGATCTGCGTCCTTCAGAAGATGGGCGCCATCATCGCGATGGACACCGACCGCACGATCCGCGTCACGGGCGTGGACCGGCTCAGCGGCTACAACCACCGTGCCCTCCCGGACCGCCTGGAGGCCGCCTCGTGGGCGTCCGCGGCGCTGGCGACCGAAGGCAACATCTACGTCCGCGGCGCCCAGCAGCGCTCGATGATGACGTTCCTGAACACCTACCGGAAGGTGGGCGGTGCCTTCGAGATCGACGACGAGGGCATCCGGTTCTGGCACCAGGGCGGCCAGTTGAAGTCCATCGCCCTCGAGACGGACGTGCACCCGGGCTTCCAGACGGACTGGCAGCAGCCGCTCGTCGTGGCGCTGACCCAGGCGACGGGCCTGTCGATCATCCACGAGACGGTGTACGAGTCCCGCCTCGGATTCACCTCCGCACTCAACCAGATGGGTGCACACATCCAGCTGTACCGCGAGTGCCTGGGCGGCTCGAACTGCCGCTTCGGCCAGCGCAACTTCCTCCACTCGGCCGTGGTGTCGGGCCCCACCCGCCTCCAGGGCGCCGACCTGGTCATCCCCGACCTGCGCGGCGGTTTCTCCTACCTCATCGCCGCGCTGGCCGCCCAGGGCACGTCCAGGGTCCACGGCATCGACCTCATCAACCGCGGCTACGAGAACTTCATGGAGAAGCTCGTGGAGCTGGGCGCGAAGGTGGAACTGCCGGGCAAGGCACTCGGATAGCCCCGGGGCGAAAGCCCAGAGAAGCGTTTCTACGACGATGGGGCGGCCACCCTGACCGGGTGGCCGCCCCATTCGCGTTGCTGAGCCTCGTACGCAATGCCGTCGCGTACGCGAAGGCTTACTTGCCCTTGGCGGCTTCCTTGAGCTTCGAGCCCGCGGACACCTTGACGCTGTAGCCGGCGGGGATGTCGATCGGGTCACCGGTCTGCGGGTTGCGCGCGGTGCGAGCGGCACGGTGGGTGCGCTCGAAGGTCAGGAAGCCGGGGATGGTGACCTTCTCGTCGCCCTTGGCGACGATCTCACCGACGGTCTCGGCGAACGCCGCCAGAACGGCGTCGGCGTCCTTGCGGGTCACCTCGGCGCGGTCGGCCAGCGCGGCCACCAGCTCACTGCGGTTCATGTCGTTACTCCCGTGTTCTTCTTGCTGTTGGGGCGTGCCACGCGGCGGAGCCGCATGTGTAGGCGCTGTGAAGTCCGATGCGCTCGCGCCCAGGGAGGCATCCTGCCCCTACCTGCGGCGGGAAAGCCAATCCGGCACCCATAGGGAGTCGCTAGTACACCCTGGGGAGTCACACGGAAGGCCTGAGCGTGCCCGCCACCCTAAAGGGCGGTCATCAACTCGCCGTTCCACGACGCGCCGAGGCGGCCAGGTGGTGATCCTCACAGCCCTTGCACCGTACGCCACGGCTACGACATCGCGCCTACGAGGCCGCGCCCGCCGCCTTCGCCGCGTCCCGGACCGCTCCGGCCACCGCGCCCGCGACCTTGTCGTTGAAGACGCTCGGGATGATGTAGTTCGGGTTGAGTTCCTCCCGGGTCACGACGTCCGCGAGAGCGGTCGCCGCGGCCAGCATCATCTCGGTGTTGACGGTGCGGGACTGGGCGTCCAGCAGGCCGCGGAAGACACCCGGGAAGACCAGCACGTTGTTGATCTGGTTCGGGAAGTCGGAGCGGCCGGTGGCCACGACAGCCGCCGTCTGACGGGCGATCGCCGGGTCGACCTCGGGGTCGGGGTTCGCGAGCGCGAACACGATGGCGCCGTCGGCCATGGCGGCCACGTCGTCCCCGTCCAGCACGTTCGGGGCGGAGACGCCGATGAAGACATCCGCTCCGCGAACGGCTTCCTTCAACGTGCCCGTCAGGTTCTCGGGGTTGGTGTTGTCGGCGATCCAGCGCAGCGGCGAGTCGGCCGCCGCGTCCACCAGGTCCTCGCGGCCGGAGTGCACGACGCCGTGGATGTCGGCGACGACGGCGTTCTTCACGCCCGCGGCGATCAGCAGCTTGAGGATGGCCGTACCGGCCGCGCCCGCACCGGACATGACGACCCGGATGTTCTCGATCTCCTTGCCCGCCACGCGCAGCGCGTTGGTGAGGGCGGCCAGGACCACGATCGCCGTGCCGTGCTGGTCGTCGTGGAAGACGGGGATGTCGAGGGCCTCGCGCAGCCGGGCCTCGATCTCGAAGCAGCGCGGCGCGGAGATGTCCTCCAGGTTGATGCCGGCGAAGCCGGGGGCGATCGCCTTGACGATCGCGACGATCTCGTCGGTGTCCTGGGTGTCCAGGCACAGCGGCCAGGCGTCGATGCCGGCGAACCGCTTGAAGAGGGCCGCCTTGCCCTCCATGACCGGCAGCGCGGCCTTGGGGCCGATGTTGCCGAGGCCGAGGACCGCGGAGCCGTCCGTCACGACCGCAACGGAGTTGCGCTTGATGGTGAGGCGCCGGGCGTCCTCGGGGTTCTCGGCGATCGCCATGCACACGCGGGCCACGCCCGGGGTGTAGATCATGGAGAGGTCGTCACGGTTGCGGATGGGGTGCTTGGACTGCATCTCGATCTTGCCGCCGAGGTGCATCAGGAACGTACGGTCCGAGACCTTGCCGAGGGTGACGCCCTCGATGCCGCGCAGCTGCTGGACGATCTCGTCGGCGTGCGCGGTGGAGGTCGCGGCGATGGTGACGTCGATCCGGAGCGTCTCGTGCCCGGACGCCGTCACGTCGAGGCCGGTGACCGAGCCTCCGTGGGACTCCACGGCGGTGGTGATCTGGGAGACCGCCGTTCCGCTGGCGGGCACCTCCAGACGGACCGTGATCGAGTAGGAGACGCTGGGCGCCGTTGCCATGGCCGACTTCCTCTGCTTTCACCTGTGATGCTTTGTGCCGTCCGATGGTCGCACCTACCGATGAGTAGGCGTTAGTCGGACCGGATTGCGAACCTTGTGTTCACAGGGGAGAGGAGAGAGTGACACCGACCCGCCATGCTCGCCTCGCGGCAAGTGGTCGCTCGTAGCGACGAAGGTTGGGCCCGGGGGCTTGGATCGGGCCGGTGTCACGTCCAGGCTAACAAACAGATCCCGTAAGGCCATTCCCGTACGGGGAGTTCACAGGAATCAGTCCCTCAGCAGATCGGGCACGCCGGACGCGTCCGGCTCGTCCCGGTCGGCGGAGACCACGGTGAGCTGCTGGGTCGCCCGGGTCAGGGCCACGTACAGCACCCGCAGTCCGGCCGGTGACTCGTCCGCGATCTCGGCCGGGGAGACGACGACCGTCGCGTCGTACTCCAGGCCCTTGGCCTCCAGGCTGCCCAGGGCCACCACCCGGTCGCCCAGCCCGGCGAGCCAGCGCGCCGCCTCCTCGCGGCGGTTCATCGCGACGACGACACCGACCGTGCCGTCGACGAGCCCGAGCAGCCGGTCGGCCTCGGCCCGGACGGTCTGCGCCAGGGATTCCCGTACGACGGTGAAGCGGGGCTGTACGCCGGTGGAGCGCACCGCCCGTGGTGACTCGGAGCCGGGCATGGCCAGCGCCAGCACCTTCGCCGCGAGGTCGGCGATCTCGGAGGGGTTGCGGTAGTTGACGGTGAGCTGGAAGCGGCGGCGCGGGCGGGTGCCCAGGGCCTCGTCGCGGGCCTCGGCCGCCTCGTCCACGTCGGACCAGGAGGACTGGGCCGGGTCGCCGACGACCGTCCAGGTGGCGTGCCGGCCGCGGCGGCCGACCATGCGCCACTGCATCGGCGTGACGTCCTGGGCCTCGTCGACGATGACGTGCGCGTACTCGGTACGCTCCTGGGCGAGCCGCTCGGCCCGCTCCCACTGCGTCTCCTCGCGGGTCGGCATCAGCTCCTCCAGACCCGTCAGCTGGTCCAGCGGATCCAGTTCGCGCCGCTTCCTGGGGCGGGCCGGGACGCCGAGGATCGCCTGGAGCTCGTCGAGCATGGCGATGTCGTGCACGGAGTACCCGTCCCGGCGCAGCGAGCGGGCCACCCGGCGGATCTCGCCGGGGTTGAGGATCCGCCGCGCCCAGCGGCCCAGGCGCCGCTCGTCGGCCATCGCGTCCAGCACGGCTCTGGGGGTCAGCTCGGGCCACCAGGCGTCCAGGAACGCCGTGAACGCGTCCTCCGCGGTGATGTCCTCGTCGAAGGACGAGCGCAGTTCGGCGGCGAGTTCCGGGTCGGTGTGCCGGGTGCCCGCGCCGGACCGGGCCCACAGGGCGTCCAGGAGGAGCTTGCGGGCGCGCGGGCGCAGCAGGTTGACGGGGGCGGTGCCGCTGAGCGCGTTCTGGCGGATACGTTCCAGCGCGTCCGCCTCCAGCTCCAGCCGGCGCCCGAAGGCGACCACGCGCAGCCGGGAGGTGGAGACCGGTCCGCGCGGGTCGGTCTCGGGCGAGTCCCCGCCGGGTCCGTCACCGAAGTCGTCGCCGAAGGAGAGCTGGCCGGCGGCGGGCCGGGCGGAGCCGGCGCTACCCGCGCGCCCCTGCTCCAGTGCCCCGCGGGCGGCCTTCCGCAACACCTTGAGCATGCGGTAGGAGCCCTTGGCGCGGGCCACGGCCGGGGCGTCGTACAGGGTGGCCTCGGCGCCGTCGACCAGCGAGCCGATCGCCCGGATCGCGACCTGGCCCTCCTCGCCGAGGGAGGGCAGGACGCCCTCGGTGTAGGCGACCAGCAGCGGGGTGGGCGAGACGATGAGGATGCCGCCCGCGTACCGGCGCCGGTCCTGGTAGAGCAGGTAGGCGGCGCGGTGCAGCGCCACCGCCGTCTTCCCCGTCCCGGGACCGCCCTCGACATACGTCACGGAGGCGGCGGGGGCGCGGATGACCAGGTCCTGCTCGGCCTGGATGGAGGCGACGATGTCCCGCATGGTGTGCCCGCGCGCCTGGCCGAGGGCGGCCATGAGGGCGCCGTCACCGATGACGGGCAGCTGCTGTCCGTCCAGCAGGGCGGTCAGCTCGGGGCGCATGAGGTCGTCCTCGACACCGAGCACCTTGCGTCCCTTGGAGCGGATCACCCGGCGCCGCACGACCCGTCCCGGGTCCACCGGGGTGGACCGGTAGAACGGCGCCGCCGCGGGCGCCCGCCAGTCGATGACCAGCGGGGCGTACTCGGAGTCCAGGACGCCGATGCGCCCGATGTGCAGGGTCTCCGCGATGTCGGCGGTGTTGTCGTCCCGTACGGCGCCTTCGGCCGGTTCCACGGCGGTGTAGGCGCCGTCGGGCCCCTTCTTGCCGTCCTTGCCGAGGAGCAGGTCGATCCGGCCGAAGAGGAAGTCCTCGAACTCGTTGTTGAGCCTGTTGAGGTGGATGCCGGCCCGGAAGACCTGGGCGTCCCGCTCGGCGAGCGCGCCGGGCGTGCCGACCTGGCCACGCTTGGCCGCGTCGTTCATCAGGAACTCGGCCTCGTGGATCTTCTCCTCAAGGCGCTGGTACACCCGGTCGAGATGTTTCTGTTCGACGCTGATCTCGCGATCGCGGACCGAATCCGCTGCGGCGTCGACCGCGGTTTCCTGCTGAGCCTGTGCGGCCACCGGGCCCCCTTCTGACGTGCTGGGCAGCCGTCAACCGTACGCGAAGGGGGCCGGTGGAAGCTACGTTCACTACGCGTCTACTGCCACGAGCTTCTTGCCGTCGAAGGTCATGACCTCGAAATGATCGATCTCGTTGGGCTGGAAAGCGGCCCCGCCCTGGGCGTAGAGGGGTGCCTTGGCCTGCTCGGTCTTGGCGTTCGGGATGCCGTAGCCCCACTTCGGGACCGACCAGGTGGACATCGTCTCGCGCTCGCCGTTCTTGCCGACGGCGATGAGTGAGCACTTCAACGGGCCCTTGACGTTACTGAGTTCGACGACACCCCAGGTGCCCCAGTCCTTCTTCGCCACCGCGACGGTCGCCTGGACCTTGGTGGAGGAGTCGGTCGCGGAGACCTTGTCGGAGATGGAGGTGAAGGCGGCCTTGGCGCCGGCCTCGTCACCGGTACCGCCGCTCGAACCGCCGCCGTTCACCGCGATCGCCGCCAGCGGACCGGCGATGATCAGTGCCGCCGCTGCCGCCACCATGTAGAAGCTGCGCCGCCGCTTGAGGGCACGCTTCTCGCCGACCTCGTCGACCAGCTTCTCCACGAGCCGAGGGCTCGGCTTGGCGGAGAGGGACTCGCCGATGGCGGGAGTGCCGGTGCCGGGCAGGTCCGCGAGGGCGGCCAGCATCGGCTCCATCCCGGCCAGCTCGTCGAGCTGCTGGGCGCACCACTCGCAGGTGGCGAGGTGGATTTCGAAGGCGGTCGCCTCGGCGTCATCGAGGATTCCGAGTGCGTAGGCCCCGACGGTTTCGTGTTCGTTCGGGCCCGGAGATCCCATCATGGAGCCAGACATACCCGAACCACCTGTGCCGAATCCCTGGTTTCCCCCGTAAACACTCATCACGCCGTCACCCCCCGCTCCTCCAGTGCCAGCTTCATCGAGCGCAACGCGTAGAACACGCGTGACCGCACGGTGCCACTGGGAATTCCGAGCGTCTCAGCCGCCTCGTTGACGGTACGCCCCTTGAAGTACGTCTCGACGAGCACCTCCCGGTGGGCCGGGGTCAGGTCGTCGAGCGCGTCAGACAGCGTCATCAGCCACAGCGCCTTGTCGATCTCGTCCTCCGCGGGGATGACCTCCAGCGGCGACGGATCGACCTCCTGCGGCCGGGCCTGCCGGCTGCGGTGGCCGTCGATGACGATGCGGCGAGCGACCGTCACCAGCCAGGGGCGTACCGATCCGGTCGCTCGATTGAGCTGACCGGCGTTCTTCCAGGCACGGATGAGTGTCTCCTGCACGACGTCCTCTGCTCGCTGCCGATCTCCGGCGACCAGCCTGAGTACGTACGCAAGGAGAGGTCCGGCATGCTCTCTATAGAGGGCACGCATCAGCTCCTCATCAGGTTCCGAGGGCTGGGACATGCGATGTCGGGCCCTCGATCCACGTTCATTGGCCACGACGGAATCCTTGCGCACGCCCACCTCCGGTGTCCGGGGGATCCCCCAGTCGGTCGCTCCTCCACAGGTACGGATGTGGTCTCCGTCATGTTCAACGGGAGGCGACAGTTTTCTCCGGGGTGTCATGACGAGGGGGACATGGGTGCACATTCCTACCGCGCGATCTTTACATTTCCACCACATCGCCTCTCTGAGGTCAGGTGCCGTTGGCATATTCGGACCAAACACAGTGTTGTCGAAATCACTTCGACAACATGACCGCACTCCCCCCACAGAAGCCGCTTACCGGACACCTAGGCTCGGGCGAGTGCCGCCCGCCGACGGTGCCGGGCGACTCTTTCGCGGTTTCCGCAGACCTCGCTGGAGCACCAGCGCCTTCTGCGGCCCCGGGACGAATCGACATAAAAGATCGGACAGTTGTCGCCCTCGCACTGCCGCAGTCCGGCCCGCGCGACCGGGTCGGTGAGCAGTTCCACGGCGTCCCGCGCGATCGCCCCGAGCAGCGCCGCGCACTCGGGCGGCCCGTCCAACTCCCGCACCAGCGCCCCGTCCTCGCCGCGCACGGCCCGCGGGGCGGGCGGCGCGACCCGGGCGATCTCGTTCACGCGGGCGAGCGCGATGTCGTACGTCGGCCTGGGCGGCGTGGCCACCGCCCCACTGACCAACTGTCCGATCTGTCCGCGCAGTTCACGGAAGTCGACCAGCCAGGACGGGTCGGCGTGGGTCAGCGGGACGCCCGGCGGGACCAGGCCCGCGCCGGTGATCCACGCGCACAGAACCTCCACGGAGTCGAACCGTTCCTCGGGATGAGAGGTCGCGAGCAGGTCGAGACAGACCCGTCCGGCGTCGTACCGGAGTTCGTACGCGACCGTGGCCGTACCCAGTGCCATGTGCCTGTCACCGCCTGGCTCGGGAAGCTGAGGGCAGAGGAACCGTTCCCTCATACAGTGCCTTCCCGCTCCCGTGGCCGGAACCCCTCATACCCACAGGACCCGTGGACGGGCGCTTATGCGGGTGCGCGTCTCGGCGATGTCCGGGGCGGGCCGGGGTCCGTTGACTGGAGGCATGACACAGAACAGGACAGCTTCCGGACTCGTACTGGGCGCGGCCACGGTCGCCATGGGCCTGATCGCCGGGCTCTTCTACACCTTCGCCTGCGCGATCATGCCGGCACTGGCCCGCAGCGACGACCGGGTCTTCGTCGACGTCATGCGGGACATCAACGACGTGATCCAGAACCCGGTGTTCTTCCTCAGCTTCATGGGCGCGCTGGCGCTGTCCGCCGTTTCGGCGTGGCAACTGCGCCGGCAGCCGTACCGGTGGTGGGTGTGGGCGGGTTTCCTGGCCTACGCCCTGGTCTTCCTGATCACCGTCGTCGTCAACATCCCGCTCAACAACGACCTCGCGGACATGACCGACCCGACCGCGGCCCGCGAGCACTTCGAGGACCCGTGGGTGGCGTGGAACGTCGTGCGGGCGGTGGGGTCGACGGTGGCGATGGGATTGTTGGCGCGGGGGTTGGTGCTGTTCGGCGCTGCACGGCGGGCGTCAGCACAACTCAGCCCGTCCGGCGTTTGAGGACGAGGCCGTTCAGGCCGAAGCGGGGGTCTGGGGGCGGCAGCCCCCAGGCCTATACGTCCGCGTACTTCGCGTCAGCGGCCGGATCCAACGCCAGCCGATACCCCCGCTTCACCACCGTCTGGATCAACTTCGGCGCGCCGAGTGCCGTCCTCAGTCGGGCCATCGCCGTCTCCACCGCATGCTCGTCGCGGCCGGCGCCAGGCAGGGCTCGTAGCAACTCCGCGCGGGCCACCACCCAGCCCGGGCGGCGGGACAGGGCGCGCAACAAGGACATACCCGCGGGCGGTACGGGACGCAGCGCCCCGTCGACGAGGACCGCGTGGCCGCGGATCTCCACCCGGTGGCCGGCGATCGGCAACGACCGTGCGCGGCTCGGGAGTTCCTGGCACAGGACCTGCACCAGCGGGCCCAGGCGGAAGCGTTCGGGCGAGACCGTGGTGACGCCGTGGGCCTGGAGGGGCAGCGCGGTGACCGGGCCGACGCAGGCAGGGAGGACGTCGTGGTGGAGGGCGGCGAGGAGTTCGGGCAGCAGCCCTCGCTTCTCGGCCCGGTTCAGCAGGGAGGCCGCGGCGGGTGCGCTGGTGAAGGTCAGCGCGTCCACGCCCCGCGAGACGGTGGCGTCGAGGAGCCGGTCCACCGGCCCGATGTCCTCCGGCGGCATCCACCGGTACACCGGCACACCCACCACTTCGGCACCCGCGGCCCGCAACGCTTCCACGAACCCGGGCAGCGGCTCGCCGTGCAGCTGTACGGCGATACGGCGCCCGTCGACGCCCTCCTCCAGCAGCCGGTCGAGCACCTCGGCCATCGACTCGCTGGACGGCGACCACTCCTCGGTCAGCCCGGCGGCCCGGATCGACCCCTTGACCTTGGGCCCGCGGGCGAGCAGCTCCACCCCGCGCAGCCGGTCCAGGAGCGCCTCCCCGAGCCCCCACCCGTCGGCCGCCTCGACCCAGCCGCGGAAGCCGATGGCCGTGGTCGCCACCACGACGTCCGGCGCCCGGTCGATCAGGCCCTTCGTCGCGGCCAGCAGCTCGCTGTCGTCGGCGACCGGCACGATCCGCAGGGCGGGCGCGTGCAGCACGGCGGCGCCACGACGCTGGAGCAGCGCACCCAGCTCGTCGGCGCGACGAGCGGCCGTCACCCCCACGGTGAACCCGGCGAGGGGTCCGTGCGAGGAGTGATCCGGCGGCTGTTGCTGCTGCTCGTACATGGAACTCCTAGGGCCGGTCTTTCGGCTCAGGTCGGCTGGCCCGCGTGACGACCGAGCCTGTCAACCGCTCGTGACAGGCTCGGTTCGGCTTCATGTCGCCGGTGTTACGTCACACCTCGGCATAGCTGAGCTGGGGCTTCGACTCTGCGGCAGCCGTGGCGCGGGCCGCGGTGGCCGGGCGGCGAAGGTATACGGCCCACGTCACCGCGAAGCAGGCCGCGTAGAAGGCGAGGAAGACCACGAAGGCGCCGGTGCCGGAACCGGAGTTGAGGAAGGACTGGCGGAAGGCGAGGTTGATCCCGACCCCGCCGAGCGCGCCCACCGCGCCGATGAGCCCCATGGAGGCCCCGGAGAGCCGCCGCCCGTAGGCGGCCGCCGCCTCCCCCTCAAGACCCTTGGCGAGGGCCTTGGTCTGGAAGATGCCGGGGATCATCTTGTACGTCGACCCGTTGCCGAGCCCGCTGAGCACGAACAGGACGATGAACACGGTGACGAACAGCGGCAGCGACTTCTCCATGCTGGCGACGATCAGGACGGCGGTCGCGGCGGCCATGCCGACGTAGTTGTAGAGGGTGATCTTCGCGCCGCCGTACTTGTCGGCGAGCCAGCCGCCCAAAGGCCGGATCAGCGAGCCGAGCAGCGGACCGATGAACGTGAGGTACGCGGCCTGCAGCGGGGTCCGCCCGAACTGGACCTGGAGCACCTGCCCGAAGGCGAAGGCGTAGCCGATGAACGACCCGAACGTCCCGATGTAGAGGAACGCCATGATCCAGGTGTGCGCGTCCCGCACCGCGTCCTTGGCGGCCCCGGTGTCGTTCTTCACGTTCTCCAGGTTGTCCATGAAGAGCGCGGCGAGCGTGGCGGCGACGACGATGAGCGGGATGTAGATCCCGAGCAGCACACGCGGACCGCCGCTCGCGCCGATGACGGCGAGCGCCACGAGCTGGATGACCGGTACGCCGATGTTGCCGCCGCCCGCGTTGAGGCCGAGCGCCCAGCCCTTCTTCCGCAGCGGGAAGAAGGCGTTGATGTTGGTCATGGAGGAGGCGAAGTTGCCGCCGCCGACGCCGGCGAGGAGGCCGACCCACAGGAAGGTCGAGAAGGACGTGCCCGGTTCCATCACCACGAAGGCGGCGATCGTCGGGACGAGGAGCAGGGCCGCCGAGACGATGGTCCAGTTACGGCCGCCGAAGATCGCGACCGCGAAGGTGTAGGGCACCCGGGCGACCGCGCCGACCAGGGTGACCACCGAGGTCAGCAGGAACTTGTCGGCCGGGGTGAGCCCGTACTCCGGACCCATGAAGAGCACCAGCACGGACCACAGGGTCCAGATCGAGAAGCCGATGTGCTCGGACAGGACGGAGAAGAGGAGATTGCGCCGGGCGATCTTCTCCCCCTTCTCGCGCCAGAAGGTCTCGTCCTCCGGATCCCAGTGCTCGATCCACTTACCAGCGGCTGTCATGACGCCTCCACGGGGGCATTCCTGGGCTCGGGCATGCCCCGAAGGTAGGGAGAGCGCGTTTCCGCGCTGTGGCACCCGGTGACCGGAAAGGAACGTTGCTCTCACCTGGCGCGAGGAGGGGGTGAGAGGTCTCGGGCGAGAGGTCGCCAGCGTGCGAAGTGGTGACGGCTATCCTCTAGCGACCCCCACACGAGCAGGAGAGCCCATGTCCGCCGAGCCGAGCTCCGCACGCTCGAAAGCGCAGAGCGCTCAGCGGTCCCAGCGGTCCCTCAGCGGAAACATCGCCTTCGCGTGCGCGCTGGTCGCCGTACTGCTGACCACGCTGCTCGGCGCGTTCGTGGCGGTGGCGCTGGTCCTCGCCGCGGCGGACGCGGCGCCCCTGTCCTCGATCGTGCCCGACGACGGGCGGAACGCCCTGGTGGTCGGGGGCATCGCGGCCGGCGCGCTCACCGGGTTCGTGCTGCCGGTGGTGGTGTTCGGGATGGCGAAGGGCAACGAGGAGACACCCAGGGTGGGCGCCGGCGCGGCCGGGCGGAAGCTGCTCGCGCTGCTGGCCTTCGACGTGTACGTGCTGGTCCTCGCTGTGATCGTGGCCCAGCTCGGGTGGGTGCTCCCGAAGACGGTCACGACCACCGTCGCCGTGTTCGCGATCGGCTTCAGCTGGATGCCACTGGCGATGATCCCCCGGGAGCGGCTCGGACTCCGGTCCCGCGAGGCGGGCTGACTCCGGTCACGCCAAAGTGACCGACCGCGCCAACTCGTCGGCCACCTTCTCCAGTTCCTCGCCGAAGCCGAGCGTCGACCACAGCAGCCGGCACTCCAGCGCCGTGGGGTACCGACTCGGCAGGACGTAGTGGGCGACGCCTTCCGTGATGCCGCCGGTGTCGGACTCGGGGTCCGTGGGTTCCAGTCGGTGCACACGCAACGCCGGTCCCAGCGGGAGGTCGACCTCCGTGACGTCCTGGGAGCCGAAGAACGGGCCCTCGGCGAGCGCCACTTCGGCGCGCAGCGCGGCGACGCTCAGGTACTGGGCCGGAAGCTTCAGCTCGCGCACGGTGCAGCTCGCCATGACCGCGCCGTCGGCCGGCGCCAGCAGGGCCGCGCACAGGGCGCCCTGCCGGCGGGCGGCGCCCCAGTACCAGAGCAGGTCGGTCGCGAAGGCCTCCTGCCACTCCGGGCGGGCCCCGCTGTCGAGGTGCTCGGCGGCGAGGCCGCGGGCCCAGGACTCGGGGTCCTCGGTGGCCAGGTCCAGGACCAGCCAGTTCTGCAGGGCGGGCAGCGCGACCTTGCACTCGGTCCAGTCGGCGCCGGGCTCTTCCATGGCTTCCGTGGCTTTCATCGCGCCGCTCACTTCCCGGCCAGGGACGCGTCGGGGCCGGTGACCGACGGCGCGTCGTCGCCGCCGAACAGCCCGGCGAACTGGTAGCTGTCGGCCGTCGCGCCCACCCCGGTGCCGCCCAGGGCGAGGGAGTTGTAGTTCATGGCCTGCTTGAAGGCGTCCGGCGTACCGATGAAGTTCAGGTCGGTCGGGTCGATGTTCTTGATGCGGGCCAGTTCGTCGACCATGCCGGGACCGGCGTACATGCTGGCCAGGCCGCGCGGGCCGGCCGCGGAGTAGGCGTCGCGGGCCGCGGAGAGGTTGTCGCCGAACTTGAAGGCGTCCCGCCAGTTGCCGCGGATGGCGCCCAGGTCGTCCGCGAAGGAGCGCGGCAGCCCTCGGAAGGCGGCCGAGAGCGACACGTCGGGCAGGGCCGCGCGGGCGGTGGCACCGGCGCGCGGGCCGACCATCGACTCGACCAGCACCCGGCGTGCGGCGGAGGACATGGCCGGGTTCCAGCCTCTGACGTACTCGGTCGCGGCCGTCCAGACCCGGCTGCGGCCGACTGCGGCGGCTGCCTTGCCGCCCGCGGAGAAGACGCGCCCGACGCCGAAGGTCGCGAGGCTGAGGACGTCCATCGCGACATCGCCCCAGGACCCGTCGCCGTTGATGGCGAGCAGGACGTGACAGACCAGTGATACGCAGGTCGCGACCAGGGCGATGGTGCCGAGCACCCCGGCCAGGGCCTGGCCGATCACCGGGATCCAGCCGACCAGCAGCGAGAGCACCCCGCAGACCGCGGCGACGGCTCCCGCGATGTCGGCGACGAGATTGAGGGTGTCGCGCAGGTCGTCCAGCCACGAGTCGTTCAGGCCGTCGTGCTCGGTGGTGTCGTGGATGGCCCGCGCCGCCTTGTCGCCCGCGTTCTTGTGGCGGGTCTTCAGCGGGGAGAGCTGATCGCGCAGTCCGTCCAGGCCCTTCTGGAGGTCGGTCACCGACTTGTCGAGCGTCTTCTGTCCGCCGGCGTCGGTGCCCTTCGGCGGATGGTCGGCCTTGGACCTGGCCGTCGTCAGATCGCCGCTCTTCGTCTCGGCCTGGTGCAGGAGCTTGTCGGCCTCGGTCTGCACGGATTCGAGCTCGGTGTAGTACGTCTTCAGGGCGGAGGAGGCGTCGGCGTACCGGTCGTGCGCCTTGCTGACCGTCTTCGCCGTGTCGGTCGCCTTCTCGGCGAAGGCGCGGCCCGCCTTGGAGTCCCAGCTCTCCAGGTTGCCGAGCCGGCGCAGCGCCTCGGCGGTGTCGGAGATGGTCTTCGCCGTGAGTTCGAACCGGCGGGCGAGCGCCGTGAGGTCCGTGACATCGCCGGGCACCGGGTCGGCGGGCTCCCCCAGGACCTCCCAGCGCTGGTCCGCGGGCCGGGTCACTGCTGCTTCCCCTTGCCCACGAGCGCGTCGTACAGCGCGGTGTCGACTTCCTTGTAGGCCTTGCCTGCCTCGTGGGCGAGGGTGCCCAGGCCCTGGATCTCCTCGATCATCTTCTTGCGGTTGTCGTCCCAGCCGTCCGAGAAGTCCTGCAACCGCTCGTGCAGTTGCTTGTGCCCGACCGTGCGCAGGTCGTAGGCGTCCATCAGCTTGTCGAGCCCGTCGAGCTCGGTCGCCACCGTCCGCAGGCCGGTCCCGGCCGTGTGCAGATCGTCCGTGGAGACCTTGAGCTTCCCCTCGTCGCCACTCACTCCCGCTCCCCCTTCGTCTCCTCGGCCGGGCGCTGCCAGCGCAGGGTTTCGGCCACCGCGTCGAACAGGCCCACCATGGCGTCCGCGATCGGCTCCAACGGCGTGCTGAACGTCAGCATCAGCACCTCGTCGCGGTCCGGCACCGGGACGAAGTACTCGACGACGGTGTCCTCGAACTCGGAGCCCAGCTTCCGTGCCTGCTTGGTGCGCTGCCGCCGCAGCAGCCGGGCCGCGCGCCCCGCCTCGGGCAGCGTGACCACGCCAACCTCGCCGGTGCCGGCCAGCGCGGCGACGGCGTCGAGGCTGTCGAACCTCTGGTGCAGGTGGGAGACGAGCAGCGAGGCGGAGAGCGGGATGCCGCCGGCTTCGAGGAAGGACAGGTACAGCACGACCCCGCCCTGCCCGACGCCCGCCTCGGCGGTCCCGCGCAGCTGTTCCTCCACCTTCCGGCGCAGGACCGGCTGGTCGTCGACCCCGGCGAACTGCCGTTTGACCAGCGCGCTCATGGACGCCTCACGGCGCTCCCGCGGCCGCAGCGGAATGCGGTACCAGTCCCCGGGCGTGATCAGCCCGAACACCGGGGCCCTCGGGCCCGACGTCCCTTCGGACGCCGTCTCCGCGTCCGGCTCTGTACTCGGCACCTGTCTCACTGTGGTTCTCCTGCCCCCGTCATGCCTCGCGCATCTTAGCGATCGGCGGCCGGAATCCACCGGGCACACATGGATCCGCCACGCCTTCCGACGCCCTTCCTTACCGGGGTTGCGCCGGACTCGCCACGGGGCATATCGTTTTTCGATAACATCGATAAACGATAAACAAGGCGGTGCGGCGTGCCCGAGGACCGGAAGCTGCTCGAACCCATGGCCACGGTCGTGTCCGTGGTCCTGCGCGCCCTGCTCGCCCTCGTGGCGGCGGGGTTGATCCTCAGCGTCGTGCACGGCGGCCGGGCGGACGTCAGCGTCTGCGTCACCGACGACTCGACCGACAGTTCGGACGCCCCCGTCGGCCTCCTCCCCGAGGCCGGAGCACAGGTCGGCTCCGTCCCCCGCTACTGCACCGTGCACCCCGACGCGACCCTGCGCGTACTGAACCAACTCGGCGAACTGCCCTCGACGTTGCTGCTGATCAGCGGCCTCTTCCTGCTGCACCGACTGCTCCAGGGCGCGGCCCGGGACGGCGTCTACACCGCGAGGACGGCGGCCCGGCTCCGCCTCCTCGGCTGGTGGCTGCTGCTCGGGAGCCTGGTCGCCGAGATCGTCGAGGCCAACGCCAGGGCGGCCGTGCTCGCGGACCTCGCCCAGGCGGCGGACTTCACGGCGGGCACCTGGCTGGGCCTGTGGTCGCCCCCCTATCTGGCCGTGCTCACCGGCCTCGGGCTGCTCACCTTCGCCCGGATCACCCGGGCCGGCGCGGTCATGCGCGAGGACCTCGAAGGCGTCGTCTGATGGCGCCCGACGACCAGGAGGGCCAGGAGCCCGAGGGCCACGACATCGAGGTGCATCTGGACCGGCTCCTGGACGAGCGCGGGATGACTCTCACCGAACTCGCCCACCGGGTCGGCGTGACCAACGTGAATCTCTCGGTCCTCAAGAACGGCCGCGCGAAGGCGATCCGGTTCACCACGCTCACCCGGATCTGTGAAGTACTCGAGTGCCAGCCGGGAGACCTGCTGAGCCATCGCCGCAAGCCGTCTCGGTGAAGCCCCCACTCCGTCGACCGCTAACTCGCGCGGACAGCAGCCCTGTTCGACGCCCTGCGCCCGCGCTTGCCGGCCCCGTTCGGCCACAGCCGGGGGCTCCGCTTCGCCGCGATGTCCTCGACCCAGCCGAACGCGACGATCGTGAGCCCGATCAGCGGCCAGACCAGGACGAACATCCAGAGGTTGTACGTCGAGTCGAGCGCGGAGACCGCGCGGTCGCCCTGCATGAACGGCAGGTCGTAGGCGAGGTCGATGAGCGGGACCGTGGCCAGGATCAGCAGGTTGTGCCACAGGTAGATCGTGACGGCACGGTTGTTGGAGAGGGTGACCAGCCTGTCCCACTTCGCCAGCCGGCCGGGCAGCTCCTGCCACGACGGGGAGTACTGGAGCAGGATCACCACGAAACCGAAGGACCAGGCCGCCTGGGCCAGCGGGATGTCGTTCAGGTCCCAGCCGTCCGGGCCCAGATGGCCCGACGCCCACCACAGGCCGAACGCCATCAGCAGCGCCGAGCAGGAGACGGAGATGTAGCGCGGGATCTCCTTGAGCAGGCCCTCGTAGTGGGCGAAGCCGAGGACCCAGCAGCCGCCGTAGACCGCGAAGTCGGAGACCGCGTTGCCCGTCTCACCGGGGATCGTGACCAGGCCCGTACCCACGATCGCGGTCAGGCCCAGCGGCGCGAGCAGGGTCGGCCACGGGGCCCGGCGGAACGCCCACAGCAGCAGCGGGGACGCCACCACGAACCACAGGTAGGCGCGCAGGTACCAGAGCACGCCCGCCGCCTGCACCGCCCAGGTGTTCTCCAGCAGGCCCGACTTGGAGCCGACGCTCCAGGGGAACGGCGGGGCGCCGAACGGGACGACGTAGTTGACGAGTTCGACCACGCCCCAGACGCCGCCGTGGTCCGGGTCCTTCGACAGGTCCCAGCCGCCCGCGAACATCATCGTCAGCACGACCGCGCTGAACACCCAGAGCGGGGGCAGCAGTCGGCGGACCCGGCCCCGGATCACACCCCACGCCGGTCGCTTCAGGGAGCGGGCCATCAGCGAGCCCGCCAGCGCGAACATCACGCCCATGGAGGGGAAGACGACCGTCAGCCAGGCCCAGCCGAACAGGTGGTACACGACCACCCGGACCAGGGCGATGGAGCGCAGCAGGTCGAGGTAGCGGTCGCGGCCCGGCTTCTTCGTGGAAGCCGCGGAAGACGCAGCAGGCTCGGGAGCGGGCGCGGGCGCCGGTCGCGACGATGGAACCGGCTGGTACGGGATCCCGTAGGCCGGCGTCGACTCCGGGGTACCGGTCGTGTATCCGTGCGTCATCCCACGGGCCTCCGATCACTGCTGCTGCTGCGGCCGGACCGGCTCGGCACGGGGCCGCCCGGCGCCCCCACCACGCCCGTGCGGCGCAGCTTCTGCCAGCGCAGCCGGCCACCGGTGAGCGCGGTGATCCAGGACTGGAGCAGCACGACGTACATGAGCTGGCGGTAGAGGATCTGCTGCAGGGGCAGCGAGATGAGGTGGGTCATGCGTTCCTTGTCCAGCCGGAAGGCGTACGCGGCGCAAATGAGCTGGATCGCCAGGACGCCCAGCCAGGCCACGATCGTCTTCTCCGTCGGGCCGAACACGACGCCGTAGATGAGGAACACGTCGATCAGCGGTGCCAGCAGCGGGGCAAGGACCATGAACAGCGACACCAGCGGCAGGCCCACCCGCCCGAAGCGGCCCGAGGGACCCCGTTCCACGAGCGCGCGGCGGTGCTTCCAGATCGCCTGCATGGTGCCGTAGGACCAGCGGTAGCGCTGTGACCAGAGCTGTTGCACCGTCTCCGGGGCCTCGGTCCAGGCCCGCGCCTTCTCGGCGTAGACGACGCGCCAGCCGTCGCGGTGCATCGCCATCGTGATGTCGGTGTCCTCGGCGAGCGTGTCGTCGCTCATCCCGCCGACCCGCTCCAACGCGCTTCTACGGAACGCCCCCACCGCGCCCGGGATGGTCGGCATGCAGCGCATCAGGTCGTACATGCGGCGGTCGAGGTTGAAGCCCATCACGTACTCGATGTGCTGCCAGGCGCCGATGAGGGAGTCGCGGTTGCCGACCTTCGCGTTGCCCGCGACCGCGCCGACGCGCGGGTCGCCGAAGGGCTGGACGAGTTCGCGGACGGTGGCGGGTTCGAAGACCGTGTCGCCGTCCATCATCACGATGATGTCGTGACGGGCGTTGGCCAGACCGCGGTTGAGGGCGGCGGGCTTGCCCGCGTTGAGCTGGCGCACCACCCGCACATTGGGCAGCCCCAGCGCCTCGACGATCCGCGCCGTGCCGTCGCTGGAGCCGTCGTCGATGACGATCACCTCGACGGGATGTTCGCTCGACATCAGTGAACGCACGGTGTTCTCAATGCATTTGGCCTCGTTGTACGCCGGCACGAGCACCGTCACCGGTTCGGTGACCGGCGCTCCCCAGCGGAAGTTCTTGCGCCGCACCCGGCGTGCGTGCGCGCCCGACAGCAGCAGCATCAGCACGAAGCGGGCGATGACCAGGGCGCCGATCACCGCGAGGCCGACCACCATCACGCCGGTGATGTCGTCGGAGGCCCGGACCAGGAAGATCCATGCCTTGCCCTTCCACAGCTCGACGCCGGTGACCGGGGTCGAGGCGCTGGGCGCGTCCAGGGCCTCGGTGAGGTTGTCGAACTCGTACCCCTTCTGCTGCATGTCGGGCAGGAACCGGTCGAGGGCCTCGACCGTCTGGTGCCGGTCGCCGCCGGAGTCGTGCATCAGGACGATGGCGCCCTTGCCGCCCTTGGGGGTGGCGTTGCGGATGATCTGCCGCACGCCGGGCTTCTGCCAGTCCTCGCTGTCGGTGTTGTTGACGACGGTGAGGTAGCCCTTGGTGCCGATGTACTGCGTCACCGGCCACGACTTGTTGTCCATGGCGTCGGCGAAGGACGAGTACGGCGGCCGGAAGATCGAGCTGCGGATGCCGGCGGCGCCCGCGAGCGCCAGCTGGTTCTGCGAGAGCTCCCAGTCGATACGTTTCTTCGACTGGAAGGACAGGTCGGGGTGGTTGAAGGTGTGCAGGCCGACCTCGTGGCCCTCGGCGATCATCCGCCGGACCAGCTCCGGGTAGCGGGAGGTCATGGTGCCGGTGACGAAGAACACCGCGTGGGCGTGGTGCTTCTTCAGCACGTCCAGGACCTTCGGCGTCCAGGTCGGGTCGGGGCCGTCGTCGAAGGTGAGGACGAGCCGGTGGTCGGGCACGTCCAGGCTGGTGGTGCGGCCGCTGCGGGTGTCGATGACCGGGCCGCCGTCGAGGATCTTCTCCGGCACCTTGTCGGTGGAGGCCTCGGGCTGGATCCGGTGGTCGGCGAGGATCTCGCTGTGCACGTAGCCGCGCAGCATCAGCATCGCGACCAGCGCGACCAGGACGAGCATGGGCAGCAGCAGGCGCATGGGCAGGCGGCGGCGCGGGGAGCTGTCGGGGGGCGCGGCCCCGTGACGGCGGGTGCGGGATGCCATCAGAGGATGTGCTCCGGGGACGGGGAGTGGGGCGCGGGACCGTTCGGGTCCACGGCGATCGGACGGGGTTCGCCGGGGCCGGCGGCGACCGTGCCGGGGCCGACGCCGGTGCCGCCTCCGGACGTGGAGACGCTGGGGTCGGGCGAGGTGGTGGGGCTGGGGTCGGTCGATTCGGTGACCGGCGGATCGACCACCGAGGTCGACGGATCGGGGTCGCTCGGGTCGGTGCCCGGCTTCGTGGTGGTCTTCGTCGCCGTCGGCTCGGTGTCGGCGGAGGCGCCGGTGCCGTCGGTGCGGGTGCCGAGGCCGGGTGCGGTGCCGGTGGAGCCGGGCGTCGGGACGGTGCCCGCGCCTGCGGTCGGGGTCGCGCCGGGCGAGACGCTGCCGGTGCCGGAGGGCTTGACCGACGCCCCCGGACTCGGGGTGGTGTCGACCTGGCCGGCCGGCTGGTCGTCCTGCTGGCCCGGCACGGGCAGCCAGGGCGCGTCGGAGCTGCCGGACAGCAGTGTGGCGACGATGACGACGGCGTAGACCGCGCAGGCCAGGCCGATGGCTATGCCCAGGCGGCGGAACCGGCGGCTGCGGCGGCCCGACTCGTCGACGAAGACCGGCCCGTCGGAGCCGTCCGCGCCACCGTCCGGGGCACCGGCCGCCTGCTTGAGACGCATGTCCTGCTGGAGGCTGACGGCGTCCAGCTGGACGGTCACCTCGTGCGGGTCATGGGTGTGCTCGGCGTCGGCGGACTCCCCCCAGGGGTCGCGCAGGGCGGCCGTGCGCGCGTCCGCCGGGAATCCGGCCGGTCTCAGCAGCTCGGTCTCGTCGGCGTCGGCGCCGACTCCGCCCGGCGCTCCGGTTATTCGCGCCCCCGGGACGTCCGGGAACGCCGTCTCCGGAAACGTCTGGGTGTCACCCGCCGACCTCGGCGCGGCCCGCACCTCTGATGCAGATCGGGGCCATTCCGGTTGGGCGTCTTCTCGCCACTTCTTCACGCGCACGTACATCCCCCCACGGGACAGATCCGGTGCGCCACGACCCAAGCACCCGTCGTCGAACCGAGCCCCCACCCGGTCCGAGCGCCCCATTTACCACATAGTGCTCAGGCGAAGAATGTAGCGCACGTGCGGGTTGTGTGTTTGCCACGTGTCACTACTTGGTCCCGGCAGCGTCCAGATCGATGGCTGGAATCCACCCCTCCACCGGCCGGTGCAACCACCTCTCGGCGGCGGCGAGCTCCGCCGCGGCCCGTCGGAGGGCTTCGAGGCCCGGGTGCACCAGTCCCTTCCGCCACACCAGTGACACGAGTGACCAGGGAACGGGATCGACCAGGGGGCGCACGACCGTAGCGGGCATGGCCGGAAAATCCACCACAGCCAGAATCGGCCGCCGCATCTTGGCCATGATCCGCTCGAACTCCTCGTCCCCGACCGCGAGCGGCGCCGGTGGAGCGATCCACACACCCCGCCCCTCGAAGAGCCGGCGCGCGAGATCCGTCCACTCCGGCGTACGGGGATTGCCCGCGCCGGCGTACACCGTCTCGCCCGCCAGCTCGGCCAGCGGCACCTCGGTCAGCGAGGCCAGCCGGTGGTCCTCGGGCAGCACGACCGCCATCGGCTCGTACCGCACGGGCTGCTGCTCCAACTGCGCCCGCAGCACCGGATCGAGGCCCGCGAACCGCCCGAAGGACGCGTCGAGCCGCCCCGCGAGCAGCTCGGCGGCCGCCCCCGTCAGACCGCTCTCGAAGCGGGCCATCAGCTCGCACTGCGGGGCGAGTTCACGAGCCCGGTGCAGCACCCGCCGCCCGGTGACCAGGCCCGGGGAGTTCAGGTCGACGAGCAGCGGCCGGGCCTCCCCGAACGCGGCGAGCAACTCGTCCTGCGCCGCGAGCACCCGCCGCGCGTACGGCAGCAGCCGCTCCCCGTCGGCCGTCAGCGTCACCTGCCGGGTGGTCCGCACGAACAGGTCGGCCCTCAACTCCCGCTCCAGCCGCCGCACATCCCGGCTCAGCGCCTGCTGGGCGACGAAGAGCCGGGCCGCGGCCCGCGTGAAGTGCAGTTCCTCGGCAACGACGACGAAGGCCCGCAGCAGGCGGGTGTCCAGGTGAGCGGCCATCCGGCGAACCTACAGCGGGCCAACTCACAACGAAAGTGCGTGAATCGGCCCGAAGAAGGTGTTGGACCCGGTGCTCGATCGGGGGCGACGGTGATGCCCATGCCGCAACCGACTCCACCGCCGCCGTGGGACGCCCCGAAGCGCCCGGACCCCTCGGATCCCCGGAAGGTCTTGTACACGGTCACCGCCGACGCCCTGGTCGCCGTCGACTTCGGCCCCCGCTTCGGCAACCGCGACCGCACCCGCCCGCCCGGCCCCTACCGCCGTCTCTTCGCCGTCCCCGGCGCCCGCGCCTTCACCCTCGGCAACCTGCTGGCCCGCCTCCCGATGGGCATGTTCGGCATCAGCGCGGTGGTGATGATCGCCGGCACGCGCGGCTCGTACGCCCTCGCCGGCGCCGTCACCGCGACCGGCCTGGCCGCCACGGCCGTCGTCGCCCCGCGGACCGCGCGGCTCGTCGACCGGTACGGCCAGGCCCGGATCGCCGTACCCGCGACGGCGATCGCCGCGCTCGGCTCCCTCGCACTCCTGCTGTGCGTGCGCTACGAGGCGCCCGCCTGGACCCTCTTCGCCTCCTACGCCGCCACCGCGACGACCCCGAACACCGGCGGCATGTCCCGCGCCCGCTGGGCCCACCTGCTCAAGGGCGACGACGACGCCCTGCACACCTCGAACTCCTTCGAGCAGGCCGCCGACGAGCTGTGCTTCATGCTGGGCCCGGTCCTCGCGGCCTTCCTCTGCTCGGCGTTCTTCCCGGAGGCGGGCACGCTGGTCGGGGCGGGACTGCTGCTGACGGGTGTGCTGCTGTTCGCCGCACAGCGCTCCACGGAGCCGCCGGTGCACGCGCGCGTGCTGACGGGTTCCCCGCTCCGGGCCTCCGGCATACCGCCGCTCCTGGCCGGCTGCCTCGCCATGGGCGCGGTGTTCGGCTCGATGGAGGTCGTCACGATCGCGTTCGCGGACACCGAGGGCCATCGGGCGGCGGCGGGAGTGATCCTCGCCCTTCAGGCGGCGGGTTCGTGCGCGGCGGGCCTGCTGTTCGGGGCCCTGCGGCCGACAGGCCCCGCGGCACACCGCCTCCCCTGGTGCGTGGCGGCGATGACGGCCCTCCTCACGCTCCCGCTGCTGGCCGCCGCCCGCACGGACTCGCTCCCGCTGCTGGCGCTCGCCCTGCTGATCTCCGGCATGGCGACGGCCCCGACGATGATCACCACCATGACACTGGTCCAACAACGCACCCCCGAGGGCCACTTGAACGAGGGCATGACCCTCGCGGTGACCGGCCTGCTGGCGGGCATCGCCTGCGGCTCGGCGATCGGCGGCTGGACGGTGGAGCGCGGATCGCCGACGGCGGGCTTCGGCGTACCGGTGACCGCGGCGGCGACGGCGACGGCATTGATGATCTGCCTGGCCTGGCGGCCTTCCGTGCACGCCGAGCGGGCATGACAAAGGCCCCGCCACTCGAAAGTGGCGGGGCCTTTGTCGCTGTATTCAATTAGAAACATGGGATGAGTGGAGATGGCGGGAATCGAACCCGCGTCCACCGGTGCAGAATCAGGGCTTCTCCGTGTGCAGTTCGCTGTGATTTTCTCGGCCCCGGTGATCACGCGAACAAGTCGCCGACGGGCCCAGTCACTGTTTGATTTCCCATCGAACCCCGTGACCGGGCTCGATGGTTTAGTTCCCTAGATTATGCCAGGAACCGGGTCGGGAACACTCCCGGGCTGACACCCTTTTAGGGTCCTTCAGTCGCTGTTATTAGGCAGCGAGGGCGAAGGACTGGGAATCGCTCTTGGAATTGGCGATTATTGGTTGCGACATATGGTTAACGAGATCATTGCCGCTTCCTCGACACGCTTCACCTGCTTCGACAGCCGCTGTCGAAACCGATCATCCCCATGTTGTTTTTTCAAAACCCCCCGAGGGGGGCGTCACACCCGCTGTGGGGTGCAGTTGCCATCGTACGGGACCAACGCACGCCGATGCCACCGTATTCCGGGCGGACACCCGGGGGCCCACCAGGAGCCTCCCGGCGGCTACTCGCCCCGCTGCTTCCGCTTCGCCGCCGCGATCGCCCGGTCCGACTCCCGCCGGTCCTGCTTCTCGCGCAGGGTCTGGCGCTTGTCGTACTCCTTCTTGCCTCGGGCGAGCGCGATCTCGGCCTTCGCACGGCCGTTGCTGAAGTACAGGGCAAGGGGCACGATCGTGTGACCCGTCTCCTGGGTCTTGGCCTCCAGCTTGTCGATCTCCTCGCGGTGCAGGAGCAGCTTGCGCTTGCGGCGCACGGAGTGGTTGGTCCAGGTGCCCTGGTGGTACTCGGGGATGTGGGCGTTGTGCAGCCACGCCTCGCCCCCGTCGATCTGGACGAAGCCGTCGGTCAGCGAGGTCCGACCCTCACGCAGCGACTTGACCTCGGTGCCGGAGAGGACGATCCCGGCCTCGTAGGTGTCGATGATCGCGTAGTCGTGCCGGGCCTTCTTGTTCTGGGCGACGATCTTGCGCTTGCCGCCCTTCTCGCCGTCCCTGGCCTTGCCGGCGGCGGCCCCACCGCCCTGCTTGGGCTGGGACTCCTTGGGTACGTACATTCCCTTGCTCATAGTGCCGTCCATTTTCGCACTACGGAGGGGGCGATGGGAAAGTCGATTACGAAGCGTCCCCGAGCCCGCTCAGAACGGTCTCGGCCCGCTCGACGGCCGCCTGTCCCTGCGAGGTGACGTCCAGGTCGGGGGTGATGCCGAGGCCGTCGACGGTGTGGCCGGAGGGGGTGCGGTAGTGACCGACGGTCAGCTCCGCGACGCCGCCGCCGGGCAGCTTGCTCGGCATCTGGACCGAGCCCTTGCCGAAGGTGCGGCTGCCGACGACCACCGCACGGCCGCGGTCCTGCAACGCGCCGGTGAGCAGTTCGGCCGCGCTCATCGTGCCGCCGTCGACGAGCGCGACCAGGGGTCTGGTGGTGTCGCCGCCGGGATCGGCGTGCAGGGCGCGCTGCTCGCCGTCCACGTCGTACGTGGCGACGAGGCCGCCGTCGAGGAAGGCGGAGGCGGCGGTGACGGCCTCGGTGACCAGGCCGCCGGAGTTGCCGCGCAGGTCGAGGATGACGCCGGCGTCGGCGGGGGCCTGCTGGACGGCGGTGCGGACCACGTCACCGGAGCCCTTGGTGAAGGCGGCGATCCTGATGACGGTGATCCCGCCGGCCAGCCGCTCCACGGTGACCGAGTCGGTGGACAGCTTGGCCCGCCGCAGAGTCTCGCTCCACGCGTGCGTGCCGCGCTCCAGGCCCAGCTTCACCGCCGTACCGGCCGCCGCGTCCGTGGCGTCGCCGCGCAGTAAGGAGACGACCTCGGTGACCGGGCGTCCGTCCACGTGCGCCCCGTCGACACTGCGCAGCCGGTCGCCCCTGCGGATCCCGGCGGCGGCCGCGGGCGACCCGGACTGCACCTTGGTCACCTCGATCCGCCCGTCCCGCTCCCGGCGGGCCCAGAGCCCGACGCCGGTGTACTGCCCGTCGAGGGCCTCCTCGAA
Organism: Streptomyces sp. NPDC002499; assembly: GCF_053595415.1. Taxonomy (NCBI): domain Bacteria; kingdom Bacillati; phylum Actinomycetota; class Actinomycetes; order Kitasatosporales; family Streptomycetaceae; genus Streptomyces; species Streptomyces sp. NPDC002499. Next base: position 64,188 of record NZ_JBSFXO010000010.1, on the reverse strand, counting down.
CTCCTCGTACTCCCCCTCGGAGTACACGGCCCCCCACCGGTCGCCACTGCGGCTGACCGCCCGCTCGGCGGCCTCCATGGGTGACTTCCCGTCGGCCATGGCATCGGCGGCGGCCTTGGCGACATCCTCATGGCGACCGGCCGGAGTGGCCGAACGGTCCTGCCCCGCAGCGGACTTCCGCTCCCCTTCGGGCAACGACCCGGTGGCCGCGCCGGCCACCAGCACACTCGCGAACACCAATGTCAGAGCGGCCCCACGGCGCCTGCGGCGGGGCTGACAGAACAGGTCTCGACCTGACATGCCGGTGAGTCTAGGACAACGCGAAGAGCCGTACGGGCGGTTGACCGTACGGCCCTCGTGGCATGCGTCACCGAGGCACCCGAGGCAGGTCACGGCGAAATCATGTGGAAGTGATCAGACGTACGAGCATTCGCTCGTTGGCATGAAGAGCACAAGAGTTGGCCCAAGCGTTCGAGTGTCGTGCATACGGTCTGTGCTGGAAATCCGGTGGTCCGAGGTGACATACGGCCGGTGGTGTGACGGGGGGGCGCAGACGTGATTGCGAGGCAAGGGACTGACCAGGCCGGACGCGCCCGGTTCACGTACCGCCTGCGTGTGTCGTCCGGCGCTCGACGGTCGCTGCTCGCCGAGTGGGGGCGCTGCCGGTGGGTGTGGAACGAGTGCGTCGCCCGTGCCAAGCGGGCTTGGCACGAGGGGGAGATGTGCGGCCCGGCCCGTCTGGACAAGATGCTGACCGAGAGCCGCGGGGTCACGCCTTGGCTGGCCCAGGGGGCATCGGTGCCGCAGCAGCAGATCATCCGTGACTTCGCCACGGCGCGCACGAAAGCGCTGAAGGACATCCAGGCCCGCCTGCCCGTCGCCAGGCGGGCGGGAATGCCCGGCCCGAAGAAGAAGCACGCGAGCGACCCGAGTCTGAACTACACCCGGCGCGGCTTTCGGTTGAAGGACGGGCGGCTGCACTTGGCAGGCGGTATCTCCCTGACTGTGGTGTGGTCGCGTGAACTGCCGGCCGAGCCTTCGTCGGTGCGGGTGTACCGGGACAGCCTCGGACACTGGTACGCCTCCTTTTGTCGTCCCCGCCGAGGTCGAACCGCTCCCCCGGACCGGCCGGACGCTGGGGGTGGACTGGGGCGTGCGGGAGACCGCGACCACCACCAGCGACAGCCACGACCTGCCCCACGCCGAGCACGGCAGGAAGGCCCAGGCCAAGCTGTGCCGGTACGACCGGATGATGGCTCGTCGCAGACCGAAGAAGGGCCGTACGGCCTCGAAAGGCTTCCGGGAGGCAAAGAGTTGGCGGGCGAAGACCTACCGAAAGATCGCCCGGCAACGGCAGGACACCGCCCGCAAGTGGGCCAAGAAGGTCGTCCGGGACCATGACGCCATCGCGGTGGAGGACCTCCGGCCGAAGTTCCTCGCCAAGACATCGATGGCGCGCAAGGCGGCGGACGCTGCGATCGGTGCGACCAAACAGGCCCTGATCGAGATGGGCCGCAAGCACGCGCGGGACGTACACCTGGTGCACCCCGCCCACACCACCATGGACTGCGGAAGATGCGGCGCGAGAACCAAGCACGCCCTCCCGCTGTCCGAACGCACCTACAACTGCACCGCATGCGGGCTCGTGTCCCCGAGGGACAAGAACTCCGCGCGCGTGATGCTCGTCCGGGCAGGTCTGAACCCGGCTGGTGCCGAAGGCACAAGACCTCCTGGAGCGCCGCTCCAGGAGGCCGCCCGAGCCAGGAATCCCCTCCCTCGGGAGAGGGGAGCGGTCAAACCTTCAGGTACTTGCGCAGCGCGAAGAACGCCGCAAGCGCCGGCATCAGCAGGCTCGTGGCCAGGATGAGGGGGAGCTTGGTGAGGACGGCGTCCCAGCCGATGAAGTTGATGAGGTTCAGCTTCTCGGAGAGGGCCAGGCCGTGGTCGATGATGAAGTACCGGGCCACCACCAGGAATCCGCAGGCGACCGACCCGCCGATCAGTCCGGCGACGGCGGCCTCCATGATGAACGGGGCCTGGATGTAGAAGCCGGAGGCGCCGACCAGGCGCATGATGCCGGTTTCGCGCCGACGGCTGAACGCGGAGACGCGCACCGTGTTGACGATCAGCATCAGGGCGACGACGAGCATGAGGGCCATCACCGCGCGGGCGGCCCAGTTCATGCCGTTGAGGAGCCCGAAGAGGTTGTCCAGGATGCCCTTCTGGTCCTGCACGGACTGCACGCCGTCCCGGCCGTCGAAGGCGGTCGCGATGACCTGGTACTTCTCCGGGTCCTTCAGCTTGATCCGGTACGACTCCTGCATCTGGTCCGGCGTCAGGGAGCTGGCCAGCGGCGAGTCGCCGAACTGCTGCTTGTAGTGCGCGTACGCCTCGTCCTGCGACTCGTACGTGACCTTCTGGACGACCGTGGTCATCTTGTCCAGGTCGGAGAGGATGTCCTTCTTCTGGTCGTCCGTCACCGCGCCCTTGGCGCAGTTGGGGTCCGACTCGGCGTCGCTCTTGTTGCAGAGGAAGACCGAGACGTTGACCTTGTCGTACCAGTAGCCCTTCATCGTGCTGACCTGGTCGCTCATCAGGAGCGACCCGCCGAACAGGGCGAGCGACAGGGCGACGGAGACGATGACGGCGAACGTCATGGTCAGGTTGCGGCGGAGACCGACACCGATCTCGGAGAGTACGAACTGGGCGCGCATGGCGTCTTCTTCAGGCCTTTCCGTGGACGGTCGCGGTCAGTGCTGGTAGCCGTAGACGCCGCGTGCCTGGTCTCGGACGAGGCGGCCCTGCTCCAGCTCGATGACGCGCTTGCGCATCTGGTCCACGATGTTCTGGTCGTGCGTGGCCATGAGCACGGTCGTACCCGTCCGGTTGATGCGGTCGAGCAGCTTCATGATGCCGACCGAGGTCTGCGGGTCGAGGTTTCCGGTCGGCTCGTCGGCGATCAGCAGCTTGGGCCGGTTGACGAACGCGCGCGCGATGGCCACGCGCTGCTGCTCACCACCGGACAGCTCGCCGGGCATCCGGTCCTCCTTGCCGCCGAGCCCGACGAGGTCGAGCACCTGCGGCACGGACTTGCGGATCTCGCCCTTGGACTTGCCGATGACCTCCTGCGCGAAGGCCACGTTCTCGGCGACCGTCTTGTTGGGCAGCAGGCGGAAGTCCTGGAACACCGTCCCCAGCTGGCGCCGCATCTGCGGCACCTTCCAGTTGGACAGCCGCGCGAGGTCCTTGCCCAGAACGTGCACCTGGCCGTGGCTGGTCCGCTCCTCCCGGAGCACCAGCCGCAGGAAGGTGGACTTTCCGGAGCCCGAGGACCCCACAAGAAACACGAACTCGCCCTTCTCCACTTCCAGGGACACATCCCTGAGTGCGGGGCGGGTCTGCTTGGGGTAGACCTTGGAGACGTTGTCGAATCGGATCACGGGTGCACCACGGGTCGCCGGGGGTAGATGAGCGTGACCATACGCGAGTCGGGTGTGCCGCCGCAGGCGCGGGAGTGGGTTGCGTATCGGATGTGCCCATATGTGCACGCCGGCAGGGGCGTGGGGCTGTGACGCGACCCCCGCGCGCCCTTCGGAGGAACCTGGCAGAGTGGAGGGAGGGAACGTTCGGCGACCGACGGGCGTTCTCTCCTAGGAACCATTGGGCAAGGAGGGCGCGCATGACGTACGACCGGCTGGTGTGCGCGAACTGCGCGTCGCCCGTGAGTGAGGGCCGGTGCCATGTGTGCCGTGCCAACCGCGAGCGGCTGCAGCAGGAGAACTTCTTCGCGGGACTGAACCCCATGGCGCTGATCGCACTGCTCGCGGTGCTGATCGCGGCGTTCGCGCTGGTGGCGCACCAGACCGCGTAGCGCGGGTCCTCAGACACCCCGAGGGGCCCGGAGCGACATACTCGCTCCGGGCCCCTCGTCGTACGTCGTCACACACGCTGCGTGAGCGCGTGACTACCGTCAGGCGGCAGCGCCGCCCCGGCCGCCCGCGAGGCGCGGCAGGAAACGGAAGCCGATGCCGCCGGCGATCATGGTCGCGGCGCCGATCAGCAGGAACGCGGTCTGGCCGGCACCGGTCTCGGCGAGCTCGTCGCCGCCGCCCTGGGCCGTGGTGTCCGAGCCCGTGTCAGTGAGGGCGGAGGAGCCCTCGTCCTGCGCGGAGGCGTCGGAGCCGCCGTTGGGGTCGGCGTTGTTGCCACCGCTCCCGGTGCCGCTGCTCTCGGTGGGCGTGGCGGTCGGGTCGTCCGTCGGGTCCTCGGTGGGCTCCGTCGGCTCCTGGGTGGGCTCGGTCGGGTCGTCCGTGGTCGGCGGGTCCGTCGGCACCTCGGTGGTCGGCGGGTCCGTCGGCTCTTCCGGCGTGGTCGGCGGGTCGGTGGGGAGCTCGGTCGCCGGCGGCGTCTCGTCGTCGAGGCCGGCGTCGACGGTCACGTTGGCCCCGTTGCCGTCGACGCTCGCGGTGATGTCCAGTGCGGAAGCGGCACCGGCGGCGGTCAGCGAGGCGCCCGCGGCGATCACCGCGCCCGCGGCTATCCGTGCGACACGGATCCGCGTCTTCTTCGTCATATGCTTGCTACCCCCAGTAGCTGATCGTCGGTGAGGCAGCGCCCGGGGCCGTGATCGACGGGAGTGGCTCAATGGAGGCCCCCCGGTTCACATGCGCCCCAGAGATACGCATGCCACTCTGCACCTTTCCCATTTTTCAAAGCAACGTCAAGGCCGTTGCGAGCGCAATGTCCAACTAAGGGCCCTATGCGGTGGGTTGGCGCCTGTGACTGTGATGTAAAACCCAGACATAAAGCAACTGCCGCCCTTTGGACGGCAGTTGCTCGGGGGTTGTCAAGTCGACAAAGTTACTTCTCTTGCTGCTTGCGCCAGCGAATTCCGGCCTCCAGGAACCCGTCGATCTCGCCGTTGAAAACGGCCTCCGGGTTACCGACCTCGAAGTCGGTGCGCAGGTCCTTGACCATCTGGTACGGGTGCAGCACGTACGACCGCATCTGGTTGCCCCACGAGTTGCCGCCGTCGCCCTTGAGGGCGTCCATCCTGGCCTGCTCCTCCTGGCGGCGGCGCTCAAGGAGCTTGGCCTGGAGCACGTTCATCGCGCTGGCCTTGTTCTGGATCTGCGAGCGCTCGTTCTGGCAGGAGACCACGATGCCGGTGGGGAGGTGGGTCAGGCGCACCGCGGAGTCGGTCGTGTTGACGCCCTGGCCGCCGGGGCCGGAGGAGCGGTACACGTCCACGCGCAGCTCGGACTCGTCGATCTCGATGTGGTCGGTCTGCTCGACCACGGGGAGGATCTCGACACCCGCGAAGGAGGTCTGGCGGCGACCCTGGTTGTCGAAGGGCGAGATGCGCACCAGGCGGTGGGTGCCCTGCTCGACGGAGAGCGTGCCGTAGGCGTAGGGGACGTGCACGGCGAAGGTGGTCGACTTGATGCCGGCCTCTTCCGCGTACGACGTCTCGTAGAGCTCCGTCTTGTAGCCGTGCCGCTCGGCCCAGCGCAGGTACATGCGCTGGAGCTTCTCGGCGAAGTCGGAGGCGTCGACGCCGCCGGCCTCGGCGCGGATGGTGACGACGGCCTCGCGGGAGTCGTACTCGCCGGAGAGGAGCGTACGGACCTCCATCTCGTCCAGCGCCTTCTTGACCGAGGTGAGCTCGGTCTCGGCCTCGGCGCGGGTGTCCGGGTCGTCCTCCTCGTCGGCCATCTCGAAGAGCACCGAGAGGTCGTCGATCCGGCCGCGCAGTGCCTCGGCCTTGCGGATCTCGGCCTGGAGGTGACTCAGCTTGCTGGTGACCTTCTGGGCCTCCTCCGGGTCGTCCCACAGGGACGGCGCGGCCGCCTGCTCCTCCAGCACGGCGACATCTGCCCTCAGCTTGTCGAGGTCCAGAACGGCCTCGATCGACTCCATGGTCGAGGAGAGGGACTTGAGCTCTTCGGATACATCGACGACTGCCACGTCACCAGCCTAACGGCTGTGGCAACCGAGGTCTGTCGTGAGGCGTCCCCGAGCTGTGACCGGCACCTTCCGTGCCGTAGTGCCGGGGGCTGAGTCATGGCGTCGCCGGTGACGATGTGCTGGTGTCCTGCGGGGTCGCCCCCGCGTCGTCCCCCGACGTCGCCCACCACGCGCCCGCACCCACCGCCGCGACCAGGACCACCGTGCCCGCGCTCAGGGCGATCCGGCGGCGGCGGGCGATGGCCTTGTGGCGGGCGGAGCCGGGGCGGCGGGCGCCCGCGGGACGGGGGACCCGGGCCGTGCCGCGGGCGCCGCCGGCGAGTTCGTCGGGGGCGGGGACGCGCATCGACGTATGGGTGTCGCGGTTGGAGTCGGTGGGCTTGGCGCCGGGGACCAGGGGGACCGCGCCTCGGCGGCGGGTCGGTTCGCCGGTGGAGAGCGCCGGTTCGCCCCGGGCGGGCTCCGGTTCCTCCTCGGGCTCCAGGTCGGGCTCGTCGACGTCCAGTGGGGGCATTCCGACGAGCATGGGCAGCAACTCACGCAGGCGGGCGGCCAGTTCGGAGGCGCGCAGCCGGGAGGCGGGGGCCTTGGCGAGGCACTGGACGAGGAGTTGCCAGAGTTCGTCGGGGATGCCGGGGAGAGGGGCGACCGTCTCCGTGACGTGGCGGCGCAGCACCGCGCCGGGGTGGCCGCCGCCGAAGGGGGTGAAGCCCGCGAGGAGTTCGTAGAGGACGGTCGCGAGGGCGTAGATGTCGACGGCCGCGCGGGGCGGGAGGCCCTCGACGATCTCGGGGGCCAGATAGTCCGGCGTGCCGATGATCTTCGTGGCGCGGGTGCGGCGGGGCGAGTCGATGAGTTTCGCCACTCCGAAGTCGGTCAGGAGGGCGGGGTGCGCGCCGCCGGGGCCCAGGGGGCCCTGCATGTCCAGGAGGATGTTCTCCGGCTTGACGTCCCGGTGCACGATTCCGGCCGCGTGCGCGGCGGCGAGCCCGTCGGCGACGTCGGCCACGATCGCGACCGCCGCCTCGGGTGCCAGGCGCCGGTCGCGGTCCAGGCGGGTGCGCAGGTCGGTGCCGCGGACCAGGTCCATGACCAGCGCGAGGTCGTTGCCGTCGACGACCAGGTCGCGGACGGAGACGACGTTCGGGTGGTCGAGGCCGAGCAGGGCGGTGCGCTCCTGCACGAAGCGTCCGACGAGTTCCTGGTCGGACGCGAGATCCTCGCGCAGCAGCTTCACGGCGACGGGTCCCTCGGGTCCCTCGCCCAGCCACACCGTGCCGGCGCTGCCCCGCCCCAGGATCTGGTTCGCGGTGTACCGGCTGCCGATCTTCCGTGCCAAGACTGCTCCTACCGACGCGTGTTGTCGCTAAAACTACGCGTCCGAGGGGTCAACCTTCACTGCGGAGGCGGAAATCACCCGCCAGATGTCGACAAGTCACCAACCCTGCCGTCGGTTCGTCCAGTTCGACTGATTCGCTCGCACGATTCGGCTGGTTCGCTCGCAGGGTTCGGCTGGTTCGCGCACCCCGTCGGGCGACGTCCCGCTAGTTCGACGAGCTTCCGCCGAGGTCCCCGATCCAGCCCGTCACCGTGTCGAACCAGTCGCTCAGCTGCGCCCAGTAGCCCTTGCCGGTGCCGATCCAGTCCTGCAACGGGCTCAGTTCCCAGATCAGCCAGCTCGCGACGAACAGGATGACGATCGTGAACAGGCATCCCTTCAGGCAGCCGAGGCCGGGGATCTTCATCGGGTTGGCGCCGCCGCGCTGCCGCGGCTCCCGGGGCTCGCGCTGAGGCTGCTGCGGCGGCGGGGCGTAGCGCTGGGGCTGCGGCTGCTGAGGGCGCTGCTGTTGACGCTGGGGCTGCTGGTGCTGCGGCGGGCCGTACTGCTGCGGCTGCTGCTGCTGCTGCGGATAGCCGTAGCCGGGGGCGGGCTGCTGTCGCTGCGGCGGGCGTTGCCGCTGCGGCGGCTGCTGGTCGCGGGAGACCTGCCGCTGGGGGCGGCGGCGCAGCGGGTCCTCGTTCGGGTCGAGGTACTGGACCTGGGTCTGTTCGTTGCGGTCGCGGGCCGCGCGCAGCTGGTTCTGCCAGGGGTGCGGCTGCTCGGGCTGCTGACCCTGCTGGCCGGGCTGCCCCGGTGGCACCGGCGGCAGGACCGCGGTCGGGTCGGCCGCGCCCGTGTTCGGCAGTACGGCGGTGGGGTCGGCGGCGCCGGCCGGGCCGGGTGCGCCGGTGTGCGGCAGATAGCTGGTCGCCGCGTTCGGGTCGTACATGCCCTGGCCGTGCTGGAGCACCTGGGTCGGGTCGGCCGAGCCGGGGACCGCGGCGGGCATGGCGTCGGGGACCAGCAGGGCACCGACGGAGTCGGCGGCGGCGATCTGCGCGGCGTTCGCGTGCACGCCGACGCCCTCGGCGACGACGCGGAGGGCGCGCGCGAGGTTCTCGGCGCTGGGGCGTTCGTCCGGGTTCTTGCGCAGGCAGCGCTCGATGACCGTCCACAGCGGGTCGGGGACCGTGGAGGGGCGGCGCGGCTCGGCGCTCAGGTGCTGGTGCAGCACCTCCAGGGCGGAGCCGCCGGAGAACGGCGGGCGGCCGGTGACCAGTTCGTAGATCAGGATGCCGGCGCCGTAGATGTCGACCGCGGAGGTCTGCGGGCGGCCCTCGGCGGACTCCGGCGCGATGTACGCGGGCGTGCCGACGAACTCGTGGGTGCGGGTGAGGCCCGGGGAGTCGGCGAGGCGGGCGATGCCGAAGTCCGTGAGCATCGGATGCATCTGGCCGCCCTGGTGGGCGAGCAGGACGTTGGCCGGCTTCAGGTCGCGGTGGACCACTCCGTCGGCGTGGCTGGCGGCGAGCGCGTCGGCGATCTGGGCGGTCAGCAGGGAGGCGCCGACCGGCGAGAACGGGCCGTTCTCGCGCAGGTAGCGGTGCAGGTCGGGGCCGTCGACGAGGTCCATGACCAGGGCCAGCAGATCGCCCTCGACGACCAGGTCGCGCACCCGGACGATGTTCGGGTGGGTCAGGCGCAGCAGGACGGAGCGCTCCCGCAGGAACCGCATCACGATGTCCGCGTCGCTCGCGAGCTCCTCCTTGAGGACCTTGATCGCGACGGTCTCGCCGGGCTGACCGGCCACGGCCGCCTCGGCGCCCGCGGTCTCTCGCTGGCGGGCTCGCCAGACGGTCCCCGTGGCGCCGCGTCCGAGCGGCTCCTCGAGGATGTACTTGCTGCCTACCGGCCGCACGTCATGCGCTCCCTGTTGATTGCCTACGTTCCGACCCACTGTAGTGCCGACACCCTCGGCACCGACTTCTCAACTTTCTGTGCGTCTTACGTACCGCTTGTCGTACATGTTCGAAGGAAAGACGCTCGACTCGGTCCCTCCGGTTGCCCGATCCGCGCGTGACCGATCTCAAGCGGTCGTCAGTGAAGTACTGATCAGGCACTTTTGAGGGCAGAGCCGACCAATCAAGATCACTTCTGGCTGGACCGTGGGCGTGTTGTCAGTGGCAGGTGCGAGGATGCGTGGAGTACTGGCCGACGTGCTCGTGTGGGGTGGGGGGAAAAGTCCGCGCCCGCGCAGACCCGCGCAGAAGGGACCGCTGACGGCGATGCAGATCCGGCTGACCGTCGTAGACCCGCTGGGCCCGCCCGATCGGGTCCGGGGCCGCACCGCGAGCTGCGACGTGCTGGTCACCGCGCCCGCCGGCACGGCCCTGGCCGAGGTGGCGTCGGCGCTGTCGTCGGCGGTCTCCGGCGACGGTGGCGCGCCTCCGTCCGAGCGAGCCCGCGAGGGCGGCGGCCCAGTGGTGCTGTACGTGGGCGCGGAGCGCCTCGACGACAAGCGCTGCACCCTCGGCGAACCCCCGCTGATCGACGGCGCGGTGCTGTCCCTGAGCGCCCCGGCCGAGCCCGAGCCGCACCCCGAGCTGGACGACGCCCCGACCCAACTGCACGTCATAGCGGGCCCGGACGCGGGCGGTGTCCACCTCCTGCACGGCGGCGAGATCCGCATCGGCCGCTCCGCCGACGCCGACGTCCCGCTCGACGACCCGGACGTCTCCCGGCTGCACTGCGCGGTCACGGTCGCCGCGGACGGTCGCGTCTCGGTCGCCGACCTCGGCTCGACGAACGGCACTCTGCTGGACGGCAGCCGCGTGAGCACCCACCCTGTGCGGCTCGCCCCCGGCGCCCTGCTGCGCGTCGGCGAGTCCGCCCTGCGCCTCACCCCGGCCGGCGGTCCCGGCGCGCGCGTGCCGACGGCCCCGGACGGCGAGGGGCACGTGCGCGTGTCCTGCGACGGCGGACACCCCGGGACCGACCCGAAGACCGGCTCCCCCGACGCCCTCCACGCACGCGTGGCCGACGGCGGCGACACCTCCACCCCCTCACGGGGACTGCCCACCCAGAACCACGGCCCGGCCGACCCGCTCGTCCCCGGACAGGGCGGCGCGCCCCGGATCGAGAGCCGGGGTTCGGCGGGTCCGGCGGGCGGCAGCGGCGACACGCACGCCGGTGTGTTCGGCGTCGGGGCGTGGACGGCGAACGGAGACGCGGACGGGAACGGGGACGGGAGGGGGACGGTCGGTGCGGGAGCCGCTTCGGCGGAACGCACGCCTTCTTCCACTTCTTCCACGAATACGTCTTCTACGACCACGCACGACACGGCCCCCGACGGCGACCCGTCGCTCTCGCGCAGGCGCGGCGGCATCGCCGGGTGGGCGCGCCGGCTGACCGGCGGACGCGGGGAGCACTCCGCGGCCGACCAAGACGTGTACGACACGGACGAGACCGACGACACGGATGCCGGCGCCGACCTGGCGGCGGGCCCCGCGTCGACCGCCGGCCGTTCCCAGGCCCCGGAGACCTGGCCGGACCTCGCGGCCCTGCTGCTGACGGCGCTGGGCCCCGGACCGCGGCTGTGGGAGCGCGAGCCGGGACACCGCGAGGCGCTCACGGTGCGGCTCGGCACGGCGGACCGCACGGCACCCGACGGCTCCGGTCTGCTGCCGGCCGTGCCGGTGACGGCGGATCTGCGGGAGGCCGGGGCCCTCGGCCTGGCCGGCCCCCGCACCCGGCTGTCCGGGCTGGCCCGCGCGGTCGTGGCCCAACTCGCCGCGCTGCACTCCCCCGAGGCGCTGGAGATCGTCCTGATCAGCGCCGACCGCGCCCGCCCCGCGGAGGACCGCAGCGCCGAGTGGTCCTGGCTCGGCTGGCTCCCGCATGTGCGCCCCGGACACGGTCAGGACTGCGGCCTCCTGCTCGCCTACGACCGCGAACAGGCCACGGCCCGCACCGACGAACTCCTGCGCCGACTGGACGAGGCCCCTGCGATCGCGCACACCGTCCCCGCGGCCCGGCGGAGCGAGGTCCGGAGCACGCCCCGGCGCCCTTCCTGGGCGAAGGACGACGGCGCCGAGGGGACCGACGGCTTCGCGGGGCCGTACACCCTGGTGATCGTGGACGGGGACACCGGTGGCGCCGCCGTGCGCGAGGCGGTGGCGCGGCTGGCCGTGGAGGGACCGCGCGTCGGCATCCATGTGCTGTGCCTCGCCGAGACGGCACCGGCGTCGCCCGCGTCTCCGGTGACGGACACCTACGAGGCGGCGTGCGCGGTGGCACCGGCGTTCCGGGAGTGCGGCGCGGTCGCGCTGCTGAGCGGTGACGTGGCGACGGCGCTGCGGCTGATGCGGGTGGCTCGGGGCGGGGCGCCGACGCCGGAGGCGATGGCGGGTACGGATGCCAGGACGCCCTCCCGACTCACGCCGAGCACCTCACCCGCACCGGTTCCCTCCTCCCTCTCCCCCTCCCCCTCTCCCGACCAGCTCCGATCCGGCTCCGGCACCTCCGACTCCGGTACCTCTGACTCCAAGACGCCGGGTCCCGTGGGCCCGGGCAGTGTCGCCGCCGTGGACGCCGTCTCGCTCGCCTGGGCCGAGCGGTTCGCGCGGGCGCTGGCGCCGTTGCGGATGGACGGCGCCGGGCGGGACCGGCACGCGCGCGTGTCCCTGCCGTTGCCCCAAGCGGCGCGACTGCTGGACGAGTTGGGGCTGGCCAGGGCCACTCCGGCGTCGCTGATGGCGCGTTGGGCGGACGCGGCGGACGACACCCAGGCGCTCGACGGCCGGGCCGCCGCCGTGCTCGGGGCCGGCCCGCGCGGCCCGGTCGGCGCGGACCTCGTGGTGGACGGGCCGCACCTGCTGATCGAGGGCCCGGCGGGCAGCGGGCGCACGGAACTGCTGCGGGCGGTCGTCGCCTCGCTGGCCGCGGCCGAGCGCCCCGACCGGCTGGGCATCGTCCTGATCGACGGCCGGGACAGCGTGGGCACGGCGGGCGGTCACGGCGAGGGCCTGCGGGTCTGTACGGACGTACCGCATGTGACCACCCATCTGACCGCCAACGACCCCGTGCGGATGCGGGAGTTCGCGCAGTCCCTGAGCGCCGAGCTGAAGCGGCGGGGCGAGTTGCTGGGCCGCGCCGACTTCGCGGAGTGGCACGCGAGCCGGGAGATGTCGGGCCGGCTGGTATCGCAGCGGGCGTCGGCGCGGGGGACGGCGACGGCGCAGGGCGCGTCCGGTTCGTCCGGCACCTCCGTCTCCTCCGTCTCCTCCGTCTCCTCCGGGGCCGGTGACCTGGACACCCCGCCCAGTTCGACGCTGCGGCTGCGCCCGGCGGCTGCGCGGCGGCAGACGGAGTCGGCACCGCCGTTGCCCCGGCTGGTGGTGGTCGTGGACGACCTGGACGCACTGGTCTCCCCCGCGCTCGGCTCACCCGGCCGGCCGGCGGCGGGTTCCGTGATGCGGGCGCTGGAGGCGGTGGCCCGGGAGGGCGAGCGACTCGGCGTCCACCTCGTGGCCGCGACGAGCCCCGGCGGCCGTACGGCGGAGACGGAGCCGTCCCGCCGAGCCGCCCTCCGCGTCACCCTGGACGCCCCGACCCCGGGTCCGGACGAACCGTCCCCCGGCCGCGGCCGCCTGACCTGGTCCGACGGCAGGGCCATGCCCTTCCAGGGCGGCCGGGTCACCGGCCGCATCCCCCGCACGGCCACCCTGCGCCCCACGGTCGTCCCCGTCGACTGGCAACGCATGGGCGACCCCCCGACCCGCCGCCACGTCCGCGAACTGGGCAACGGCCCGACAGACCTGGCCCTCCTGGCGAGCGCACTGGAACGAGCGACCCGAGAGGTCTCGGCGACGGAGGTCCCGTCGCTGCTGTGATCGAGGGGTCATCTTTCACGTGGGTCCAGGCAATCTCAGCCCGTCCGGCGTTTGAGGACGAGGCCCTTCGGGCCGATGGGGGTCTGGGGGCGTAGCCCCCAGGGACGCGCACCCCCACCGACCCCCGCCTCCGCCGACCCCCGCCTCCACACAACCCGCACCCCCACCGACCCGCGGCCCAATCACAACGTGGTCACGATCGCCCACTTGACACGGATCGCAGTCTTGCCGCCCTCGCACACCCGGCGTAGACCGGATCGCACGGAACAGCGCTGAACGTTCGACGAAGCTCGAAGAACGGGGCAGTCATGCGCAGCACGTGCAGCAAGATCCGGACACGCAGGGCCGCCAAATCCGCAGCCGCGCTCCTCGCGGCAGCACTCGCACTCGCGCTCACGGGATGCGGCGGCAGCGATGACAAAAAGGACGACTCCGGTGCGAGTGGCGGGAGTTCGGAGAGCAGCAGCGGTCTGAAGCTGCCGAAGCTCAACGGCCAGACCCTGGAGGTCGCCGCCGTCTGGACCGGACCCGAACAGGACAACTTCCTCAAGGTCCTGGACGAGTTCAAGAAGCGCACCGGCGCCAAGGTCGACTTCGTGCCGACCGGCAACAACACCTCCACGTTCCTCGGTACGAAGATCGAGGGCGGTCAGCCACCGGACGTCGCGTTCCTGCCCCAGGTGGGCGTGTTGCACCAGTTCGCGGACAAGGGCTGGCTCAAGCCCCTCGGCGCGGACGCCCAGGCCCAGTTGGAGAAGAACTTCTCCAAGGGCTGGGTGGACCTGGGCGCCTGGAAGGGCAAGCAGTACGGCATCTACGCGAAGGCCGCCAACAAGTCGCTGGTCTGGTACAACACCGCGGCCTTCGAGGCAGCCGGCATCACCGACACCCCGAAGACCTGGAAGGACTTCCTCTCCACCGCGCAGACCCTGTCGGACGCCGGCTCCCCGGCCGTGTCGATCGGCGGCGCGGACGGCTGGACGCTGACCGACTGGTTCGAGAACGTCTATCTCTCGCAGGCCGGCCCGGAGAAGTACGACCAGTTGGCCACGCACAAGATCAAGTGGACGGATCCGTCGGTCAAGGACGCCCTCACCACGCTCGCGCAGCTGTGGGGCAAGGACGATCTGATCGCGGGCGGCCGCAAGGGCGCGCTGAACACCGAGTTCCCGAAGTCGGTCACCCAGACCTTCTCCGGTGACACCCCGGCCGCGATGGTCTACGAGGGCGACTTCGTCACCGCGAACATCAACGCCGACACCAAGGCGAAGCTGGGCACGGACGCGAAGGTCTTCCCGTTCCCGGCGGTCGGCAGCGAGTCGCCCGTGGTCAGCGGCGGCGACGTGGCCGTGGCGCTGAAGGACGGCGCGGGCGCGCAGGCGCTGCTGACGTTCCTGGCCTCCACGGACGCGGCCGAGATCTGGACGGCGCAGGGCGGTGTCATCTCGCCCAACAAGGAGATGGACCCGGCCAAGTACAAGGACGCCGTCACCAAGCAGATCGCCGAGGCGCTGATCGCGGCCGGTGACAACTTCCGCTTCGACATGTCCGACCAGGCGCCGGCCGCGTTCGGCGGTACGCAGGGTGTGGGCGAGTGGAAGGACCTTCAGGACTTCCTGCGCAACCCGTCGGACGTGGCCGGTACCCAGAAGAAACTGGAGTCCGACGCGGCCAAGGCTTATGCGACCGGCTGACCCGCAGCGATGACAACCGCCGCGAAGGCGGAGGGCGCCGGCGCACTGCCGACGCCCTCCGGGCAACCGCGCAAGAGCGTGATGGGGACCCGGTTGTGGGTGGCGGTGCTGTTCCTGCTGCCCGCGCTGATCCTGCTGGGCGCGCTCGTGGTCTACCCGATCGGGTACTCGGTCTGGCGCAGCCTCTACGACGCCGACGGCTCGGGGTTCGTCGGCCTGGACAACTACAGCGACATCTTCTCCAACTCCTCCACGCTGACCGCCGTACGCAACACGGCGATCTGGGTGGCGGTGGCGCCCGCCGTGGTCACCGCGCTCGGTCTGATCTTCGCGGTGATGACCGAACGGGTGCGCTGGGGAACGGCGTTCAAGCTGATCGTCTTCATGCCGATGGCGATCTCGATGCTCGCGGCCGGCATCATCTTCCGGCTGGTCTACGAGCAGGATCCGAGCCAGGGCGCCGCCAACGCGGTCGCCAAGGCGGTGCACGACACCTTCGTGTCGTCGTCGGTCTATCCGAAGGCGCGGCCGAACGCGACGGCGAGCGACCTCAAGGCGTCCGGCGGCGGCTCGTTCACCTCGACGGGCACGGTGAAGGCCGGCACGCCGGCGCTGCTGCCCCTCGTGGGCATCGCCCCGAACAAGCTGCCCGGCACCCCCGAGGACGCGAAGGCGGCGAGCGGTTCCGGTGTCACCGGCACCGTATGGCTGGACTTCAAGCTGGGCGGCGGCGGGACGAAAGGGCAGGTCGACCCGGGTGAGAAGGCGCTGAAGGGCGTCAAGGTCGAGGCCGTGAAGGACGGCAAGGTGGTCGCCTCCGCCAAGAGCGGCGCGGACGGCGTCTTCACACTGCCGGCCTCGGCCGACGGAGCCCAACTGCGGTTGCCGGGCTCGAACTTCGCGGCGCCGTACGACGGCATCGACTGGCTCGGTCCGACGCTGGTCACCCCGGCGATCATCGGCAGCTATGTGTGGATGTGGGCGGGCTTCGCGATGGTGCTGATCGCGGCGGGTCTGGCCGGCGTCGACCGCAATCTGCTGGAGGCGGCCCGGGTGGACGGCGCCAACGAGTGGCAGGTGTTCAGACGGGTCACGGTGCCGCTGCTCGCGCCGGTCCTGGTCGTCGTCCTCGTCACGCTGATGATCAACGTGATGAAGATCTTCGACCTGGTGTACATCATCGCGCCGCAGCCCAGCCAGGACGACGCCAACGTCCTTGCCCTGCAACTGTTCCTGTCCTCGTTCGGCGGGGGCGGCAACTACGGCGTGGGCAGCGCGATCGGCGTCATCCTGCTGCTGCTCGTACTGCCGGTGATGTTCGTCAACATCCGCCGGCTGCGGAAGGAGCGTGAGCGGTGACCACCCTCGACTCGGCCGTGCGCGGCAAGCGTTCCTTCGCCTCCCGGGTGGCGAGCGGGGCTGCGGGCGGGGCGATGCGGATCTTCCTGATCCTGGTCGCGCTGTTCTGGCTGGTGCCGACCTTCGGGCTGCTGGTCTCCTCGTTCCGCGACCCGACCGACATCGCCTCCTCGGGCTGGTGGAAGGTGTTCACCGCGCCGAGCCAGCTGACCGCCAAGAGCTATCAGACGCTCCTGGAGAAGGACGCGATCACCCACGCGCTGTTCAACACGATCTGGATCACGGTCCCGGCCACGCTCCTTGTGGTGCTGTTCGGCGCGATGGCCGGATACGCCTTCGCCTGGCTGGACTTCAAGGGCCGCGACTGGTGGTTCCTGCTCGTGGTCGCGCTGCTCGTCGTGCCCGTCCAGGTGGCGCTGATCCCGCTCTCCGATCTCTTCGGCAAGATCGGGATCTTCGGCGACATCATCGGCGTGGTGCTCTTCCACGTCGGCTTCGGGCTGCCGTTCGCCATCTTCCTGCTGCGCAACTTCTTCGCGGAGATCCCGCGTGAACTGCTGGAGGCGGCACGGCTGGACGGCGCGGGCGAGACCCGGCTGTTCTTCACGGTGATCCTGCCGCTGGGCGCGCCCGCGATCGCGTCCCTGGGCATCTTCCAGTTCCTGTGGGTGTGGAACGACATGCTGGTGGCGCTGGTCTTCTCCAACTCGGAGTCGCAGCCGCTGACGGTCGCACTGCAGCAGCAGGTACGGCAGTTCGGCAGCAACATCGAGATCCTCGCGCCCGGCGCGTTCATCTCGATGGTGATCCCGCTGGCCGTGTTCTTCGCGTTCCAGCGGCAGTTCGTGTCCGGCGTGATGGCGGGCGCGGTCAAGTAGCCGGAAATCAACAGGAAAGGGGGATTCCGTTCACCCGGAGTCCCCCTTATGCCGTACGAAACCGTAACCAAGTCACTCCATCGGCCGTTCCCGGGCAAGGCCCGACCGGGCTTATCGCCCGCGCCGACCGACTGGATGTGTCTTGCCCAGGTTCAGTGTCATCGTCCCCGCGCACAAGGTTCAGGCGTATCTGCACGCCTGTCTGGAATCGGTGCTGTCGCAGTCGTATCCCGACCTCGAACTGATCGCGGTCGACGACTGCTCGCCGGACGGATGCGGGGCGGTCATCGACGAGTTCGCGGCCCGCGACCCGCGCGTGCACGCCGTGCACCTGCCGGAGAACGGCGGTCTGGGCCCGGCCCGCAACGCGGGTCTCGCGCTCGCGACCGGCGACTACCTGGTCTTCCTGGACGGCGACGACACCCTCACCCCGCACGCGCTGCGCGCGATCGCCGACCGGCTGAAGGAGACGGGCGAGCCGGACGTCCTGGTCTACGACTACGCGCGCACCTACTGGTCGGGCGACACCGTCCGCAACCAGGCCGCGGGACAGCTCACCGAGCAGGGCCCGGCGCCCTTCCGCCTGGAGGACCGCCCGGGCCTGCTGCACCTGCTGATGGTGGCCTGGAACAAGGCCTACCGCCGGGAGTTCGTGCAGGAGCACGACTTCTCCTTCCCGCCCGGCTACTACGAGGACACCCCCTGGACCTACCCGACCCTGCTGGCCGCCGAGTCGATCGCCACCCTCGACCGCGTCTGCGTCCACTACCGCCAGCGCCGCCAGGGCAACATCCTGTCCACCACCAGCCGCAGCCACTTCGACGTCTTCGAGCAGTACGACCGGGTCTTCGCGTACGTCGCCGAGCACCCCGAACTGACGCGCTGGCGCCCGGTGTTGTTCCGCCGCATGGTCGACCACCTGGCGAAGGTCTTCACGCACCGCGAGCGGCTGCCCCGCGCGGCCCGCGCCGAGTTCCTGCGCAAGGCCCGCGCCCACTACCGCCGTTACCGCGTCCCCGGCTCCCCCGTCCCGCTCTCCTCGCGGCTGCGGCACGCGCTGGTCCGCTGGAGCCTGCACCGCACCTACAACACGCTCCAGTCGGCCTCCGCCCTGAACCGCAGGACGGCCAAACGCACCGCCAAACTCCTCCGCGCGGTGCGGGCGTTCACCCTCCGCCTGCACTACGGCATCCAGCTCCGCCTCCCGTTGCGCGCCGACCGTGCGGTGTTCGCCGCCCACCAGGGGCGCGGCCACGGCTGCAACCCGGGCGCGCTGGAGGAGGCGTTCCGCGCGCACGCCCCGCACATCAGCACGGCGTGGATCGCCCGCCCCGAGCACCACCACGCGGTGCCGACGGGCACCCGCCGGCTGACCCCGGACACGGCCGCGTACTGGACGGCGCTGGCCCGCTCCAAGTACCTCGTCAACAACGCCGACTTCGACCGCCGGATGCGCAAGCGGGACGGCCAGGTCTTCGTGCAGACCCACCACGGCACCCCGCTCAAGCACATGGGCCTCGACCTCCAGGAACGCCCGGCGGCCGCGCACGACCTGGACTTCGAGCAGCTCCTGGCGGGCGTCGACCAGTGGGACCACGTCGTCTCCGCCAACCGCCACTCCACCCTCACCTGGGAGCGCGTCTTCCCGGGCACCTACACCACCCTCGAGTACGGCAGTCCCCGCAACGACGTGTTCCAGAAGGCCACTTCGGCGGACGTCGCCCGGCTGCGCGCCTCCCTCGGCATCCCCGACGACACGGTCGCGATCCTCTACGCGCCGACCCACCGCGACTACCGCCGCACCCAGCGCGTCGACCTCGACCTGGAGCGCGTCCTGCGCCGGCTGGGCCCGCGCTTCGTGGTGCTGGCCCGCGCCCACTTCCGGCACGGCGGCCCGCTCGCGCAGCACGGCGGCCGGGTCGTCGACGTCACCGACCACCCGAGCGTCGAGTTCCTCTGCCTCGCCTCGGACGCGCTGGTCACCGACTACTCGTCCCTGATGTTCGACTACGCGGGCCTGGACCGCCCGCTCGTGATCCACGCCGAGGACCGCGAGGCCTACGAGGCGGCCCGCGGCACCTACTTCGACCTGCGTGACTTCCCGCCGGGCGCCGTCGCCCGCAGCGAGGACGAGCTGATCGACATCTTCGCCACCGGCCACTGGCGCGGCTCCCGCTCGACCCAGCTGCGGGCCGCGTTCCGCGAGCGCTTCTGCCCGTACGACGACGGACGCGCCGCCGAACGGGTCGTACGCCACGTCGTGTTCGGCGAGCGCGACCTGCCGTCGGTGATCCCGCTCGAAGCGCGCCACCCGGTGCCGTCGACGGCCGCGAACCGCGCGCACTCCCCGCAGACGACCGAGGCGCAGGCGACCGTGCCGCGGCCCGCCGGTCCGCCGACCGTCGCCGACCGCCTCTGAACACCGTTCTCACCCTGGGGAGTTCACATGCCGTCCAGCCCGTCGAGGCCCACACCGACCCGCCCGACCACGTGGCGCCCGACCGGCCGCCCGGGCCTCCGCCCCACCAGCTGAGCTCAACGGAACACTTACAGAAAGAGCAGAATGCCCCGCTTCAGCATCATCGTCCCGTCCCATGGGGTGGCGGGACGGCTGTCCCAGGCGCTGGACTCGGTCCTCGCGCAGTCCTTCGGCGACTTCGAGCTGATCCCGGTCTGCGACGCCCCCGACGCGCCCGCGGCGGACGTCGTCGCCGGGTATGCCGAGCGGGACTCCCGGGTGGCCCCGGTGCACTCGCCGCCGGCGGCCGGTCTGGCCGGGGCGCGCACCACCGGGATCCGCGCGGCGAACGGCACCCATCTGCTGTTCCTGGACGGCGACGACGTGCTCGTCCCCGGCGCGCTCGCGGCGCTGGACGCCCGCCTGACGGAGACCGGCGAGGTCGACATCCTGCACTTCGAGCACGAGCGCACCCCCTGGTGGGAGGGCGAGGCGACCAACCCGGCCGCGCTGCTGCTGCCCAAGAGCCCGCCCGGCGCCTTCTCCCCCGACCAGGTCCCGCAGCTCACCGGCGTCCAGTTGCCGGCCTGGAGCGCGGCCTACCGCCGGGCCTTCCTCACCGAGCACCGACTCGCCTTCCCCGAGGGCCACTTCACCGACGTCGGCTTCTGCGGACTGGCCGCGATGAGGGCGGAGCGGGTCGCCGTGCTGCACTCGGTCGTCGTACGGCACCTGGTGCGCCGCCAGGGCAGCCGGCTCGGTCTGCCCGGCGCGCACCACCTCGAACTCCTGGACCAGACGGAGCTGTTGCTCACGCGAGCCGCCGAACTGGGCCTGTCCGCCGAGCGGTCCGTCGCGCTCTTCGAGCAGCTCTTCGCCGCCGTGCTGAAGACGGCCGCGCACCCGGCACGCCTCGGCGACACGGGCCGCGCCTTCTTCCGCCGGGCGAGCCTGCTGTACCGCGGGCACCGCCCCGCCGGCCACCGGGCCCCGGGCGGCAGCCTCGGCATGCAGCACCGGTTGCTGGCGAGCGGCTCGTACGCGGCCTTCCGCGCCCTGCGGATCGCCAACCGCTCGGCGACCCGCGCGGCGGAACGCCTCCCGCGCCCCCGCGGCCTGCGCACCCGACTGCTGTACGCGCGTGATCTGCGCCGGCCGCTGGACGAGAACCTCGCCGTGTACTGCGCGTACTGGGGCCGCGGTTACGCCTGCAGTCCGGCCGCGATCCACGCCATGGCCCGCCAACTCGCCCCGCACATCCGGTCGGTGTTCCTGGTCGAGCCGGACGCGGTGGACTCGGTGCCGGACGGGATCGAGTACGCGGTCATCGGCAGCCGCCGGTACTGGTCGGTGCTGGCCCGCGCCAAGTACCTGGTGAACAACGCCAACTTCGCGGAGGGCGTGGTCAAGCGCCCCGGCAGCGTGCACGTCCAGACGCAGCACGGCACCCCGCTGAAGAAGATGGGCGTGGACCAGTCGACGTACCCGGTGGTGGCCGCCGCGACCGGCAGCTTCGCCAAGCTGCTGGGCCGGGTGGACCGCTGGGACTACAACATCTCCTCCAACAGCCACTCCACCCAGATGTGGGAGCGCGCCTTCCCGGGCTCCTACGAGCAGGTGGAGTACGGCTATCCGCGCAACGACGTCTTCTACACGGCGACGGCCGACGATGTCGCCCGGATCCGGCGGGAGTTGGGCGTCCCGGAGGGCAAGACGGCGGTCCTGTACGCCCCGACCCACCGCGACCACCACTCCGGCTTCGAGACCGGCCTGGACCTGGAGGCCTTCTGCGAGGCGGCCGGCGAGGACGTGGTGGTGCTGCTGCGCGCCCACTACTTCTACGACCGGGGCCGGGGCTCCAGCAGCGGCCGGATCATCGACGTCACCGCGCACCGCTCCTCGGAGGACGTGTGCCTGGCCGCCGACGCGCTGGTCACCGACTACTCGTCGATCATGTTCGACTACGCCAACCTGGACCGGCCGATCGTCGTGTACGCCGACGACTGGGAGGTCTACCAGGAGACGCGGGGCGTCTACTTCGACCTGCTGAAGGCACCGCCCGGCCCGGTGACCCGGACGCCCGAGGAACTGGCCCGCGTCTTTCGCGACGGCTCCTGGGCGGGCCCCGAGTCGACGGCGGCGCGGGCCGAATTCCGGGACCGCTTCTGCCAGTTCGACGACGGGTACGCCGCCGAGCGCGTCGTACGGCGGGTGTTCCTCGGCCGGCCGCCGGAGGAGATCCCGTCCGTGATCCCGCTCGCGCGACGCGTCCCGGCCCCCGCCGCCACCCTCGTAAGGAAGTGACCTCCGCAGTGCCCCGCTTCAGCGTCATCGTCCCCGTCTTCAAGGTGCAGGGCTTTCTGCGCGAGTGCCTCGACTCCGTTCTGGAGCAGTCCTACCGGGACATCGAGGTGATCGCCGTCGACGACCGCTCCCCCGACGGCTGCGGCGCGATCCTCGACGAGTACGCGGCCCGCGACCCGCGCGTGCGTGTGCTGCACCTGCCGGAGAACGTCGGCCTGGGCCGCGCCCGCAACGCCGGTATGCCGCACGCCACCGGCGACTTCCTGTTCTTCCTGGACAGCGACGACACCCTCACCCCGGGCGCCCTGCGCGCCCTGGCCGACCGCCTCGACGAGACGTCCGACCCGGACGTCCTGGTCTTCGACTACGCGCGCACCTACTGGTGGGGCGGCACACGCCGCAACGTGCTCGCGCACGTGCTCGCGGAGGCCGCCGACACCACCTTCACGGTCGCCGAACGCCCGGAGATCCTCGATCTGTTGATGGTGGTGTGGAACAAGGTCTACCGCCGCGACTTCGTGCTCAAGCACGGCTTCGAGTTCCCGCCCGGCTACTACGAGGACACCCCCTGGACCTTCCCGGTGCTGCTCAGCGCCGACCGGATCGCCACCCTCGACCGGATCTGCCTGAACTACCGCCAGCGCCGCCAGGGCAACATCCTGTCCACCACCAGCCGCAAGCACTTCGACATCCACGACCAGTACGAGCGGGTCTTCGCGTTCCTCACCGCCCGCCCGGAGCAGGCGGGTTGGCGGCCCTACCTGCACGCCAAGATGGGCGAGCACTGTCTGGACATCCTCTCCAAGCCGGACCGGCTGCCGCCCCGCGACAAGGCCGAGTTCTTCCGGCGCACGGCGGAACTCTTCCGCACGCACCGCCCCGAGGGCTCCACCACGGCCCCCGAACTCCGGGTGCTGGAAGGGAGTTACCAGGCCTACCGCGCCAAGCGACAGACGGACCGGGCCCGGCGCGAACTCGCCCGCCGGGCAGGGAAGTTGCGCACGGCGGCCGGCGTACGCCTCACCCGTGGCCGCTCCGCCCTGACCGCGCGCCGCTCCCTCGACCCGGACCTCGTCCTCTACTCGGCCTCCTCGCACCAGGGCGTCCTCGGCGACCCCGGCGCGATCCACCGCAAGGCCCGCGAGATCGCCCCGCAGCTGCGCGGAGTGTGGGTGGTCCGGGACGAGGAGACGGCGGCCCTGCTGCCGGCGGACGTCGAGCACGTCCTGCTCGACTCCCCGCAGTACCGCCAAGTCGCCGCCCGGGCCACGTACTTCGTCAACAACGTCAACTGGCCCGGCACGCTCGCCAAGCGCCCCGGCAGTGTCCACATCCACACCCACCAGGGCACCCCGCTCAAGTACATGGGCGCCGACCTGCTGGAGCGGCCCGGCGCCCGGCACGGCTTCGACGTGCCACAGCTGCTGCGCCGCGCCGACCGCTGGGACCACAGCCTGGTCGCCAACCTCCACTCCGAGCTGGTGTGGGAGCGGGCATACCCGTGCCACTTCGCGTCCGCGCGCACCGGCAGCCCGCGCAACGACATCCTGGTCAACGCCCGCAAGCAGGGCGGCCTTTCGGAACACGGACAGGCGGTCCGCGAGCGGCTCGGCATCCCGGCCGGGCACACCGTCGTGCTGTACGCCCCGACCCGCCGCGACTACCGCAGGGGCGGCCACGTGGACCGCGTCGACCTGGCCCGGTTCGCCGAGGACCTGGGCGCGGGACACACCCTCCTCGTCCGCCTGCACCCCACCCTCGCCACCGGCCCCGCGCGCGGCCTGGGCCTGGCCGAACTGCACCGGCGGGGCGTGCTGATCGACGCGACGGACGAGCCGCACGTCGAGGACGTGATGCTCGCCTCGGACGTGCTGGTCACGGACTACTCGGCGGTGATGTTCGACTACGCCAACCTGGACCGGCCGATCGTGGTCCACGCCGACGACCTGGGCGCGTACACGGCGAGCCGGGGCACCTACTTCGACATCACGGCCCAGGCGCCGGGCCATGTGTCGCGCTCCTACCGGGAGTTGGCGTGGCTGCTGACCTCCGGGACCTGGCAGGACGAGGAGTCGGCGCGGCTGCGGGCCGGATTCCGGGCGCGCTACTGCGCGTTCGACGACGGGCGCGCCGCCGAGCGGGTCGTCCGCACCCTGCTGCTCGGTGAGGAGATGCCACGGCCGTCGGCCGCCCGGATCCCCGCGCCCGCCTCCGCCTCCCCCTCCGGACACGATCTGCTCGCCCGGTCGTGAGGCCGCGCACCTGGGTGCTGGTCCTGGCCGGGGTGTTCGCCGTGCTCCAACTCGCGAACGTCACCGGCCGGGACACCCCGGACACCAAGAACTACCTCTCCTACGCCCTGAGTCTGCGCGGCGACAGCAAGGAGGAGGCGGCGGCCGCCACGATCGACTACGCCTGCGCGGGCAAGGCGTCGATCGCGCGCCGCAACCAGGGCGTGGACGTCGTCCGCTTCCACGCGCCCGACCCGGCCGCGCGGGTCATGAGGGAGTGCCGGACTGCCGAACTGCGAGGCGTCCAGGCGCGGTTGAGGTCCGGACAGACGGGCGGGCCGACCGTGCCGTTCATGCCGGAGCGGTTCATGCGGATCTTCGAGGTGCGGCCCGGGTACCCGCTGTTCCTGGTGCCGTTCGTCACGGTGTTCGGCGTGACGTGGGGGCTGTGGGTGTCGGGCGTGGCCGTCACGGTCGCGGGCGGGGTCCTCGTCTTCCTGATCCTGCGCACGCTGTCGGTCCCGGTGCCGCTCGCCCTGACCGGACAGGCGCTGTTCCACGTCCTGCCGTGCGGGGCGACCGCGATGCGCCCCATGACCGAGGGCCTGATGCTGACGCTGACCCTGGCGGCGCTCTGGGGCTGCGCGTTGGTCCTGGACGGGCGGCGCGCACGGGCGGGCCTCGGGCTGGTCGGCGGTGCGCTGCTCGCGCTGTTCACGGTGAAGCACTCGCAGGCACTGTTCCTCGGGCTGTGCCTGGCGACGGCGGGCGCGCTGATCGCCGTGCACCGGCGCAGGCGGGGCAGGTCGCCGGGGCGGGCCCTCGTGGCGGTCGCGTGGGTCGGCCTGGGCGCCGCGCTCGGGACGCTGCTCCTGGCGAAGGCGCTCAACTACCCCTCCGAGTCGGAGAGTCTCCAGGATCTGCTCACCGACCACTTCTCCCGGCCCGACCGGGCAAGGCTGTGGCCGGAGTTCCTGCATCTCCAGTTCAACTTCTGGGTGGAGTGGCTGCGTCGGCAGCTGTGGGAGCCGCTGTTCCTGACGGCGCTGGCCGCCGGTGTGTGCGGCGCACGGCGGCGACCGGCGTTCGGCTGCTTCCTCGCCGCCGCCGCGTTCACGGGGATCCTCACGCAGGCCGGGCACCCGGACATCACCATCTGGGGCGACCGGCTGATCGTGCTGGCGTGGCTGCTGCCGGTGGTGGGGGTGCCGTTGCTCCTTGAACCTGTGGTGCGCGGAAGGGCGCGGGTGCCGGGGCAAGGGCCGGAGCAGGGCCTCGGGAAACCGGCGGTTCACTCGATGAGGTGATCTCGGGTGGTGTCGTTGACCCCGACGGGAACATACGGCAGATGCCTCGCCCCTCTGCCCTCCGGCTCTCTGCTCACCGACCCTCCGCTCCCCGACCCGCAGCTCACCGGTGAGCACCGCTCTCGCCACCCGGCGCATCGTGCGCGGCGCGACGGCGCTGCGCGGCGGCCGACCCTGGCGCCCCACTCCCTACCAGGCCTTCGGCTTCCTGTTCTGGCTGGTGATGTCGCTGGCGTACTGGCGGGTGCCGCTGTGCTGCGACGCCGGTCAGCACGCGGCGGTCGTCGAACGCCTCAAGGCGAGCCTGCTCCGGCCACGCCACCCGATGGCCGACCTGCCGGGCGCGGGCAGCCCGTACTACTCGCCTTACGCGGTGGTCCAGGGTGCGTTCGCGCGGCTGACCGGCCTGGGCGGCTGGGAGGTGCTGCGGCTGGCCGGTCCGCTGAACCTGCTCGTGCTGCTCACCGGCATCGGCCGCTTCACGCGCGTGCTGACGCCGAGACCGTGGGCCCCGGTCCTCGCGGTCGCCTCGATGACCCTGCTGTGGGGCACCGAACGGGCCTGGTGGAGCGGCTATCTCGGGCTGATGTCGATGACGGGCAACCTCGGCTACCCGTCGACGTTCGCGATCGGCCTCGCCTTCTGGGCCTGGGCGCTGACGGGCGCGCGGGCACGGAACGCGGAGCGGGTGCGGTACGTCGGCCCGAGCGGGCTGCCGGGCCCGGTCGGATACGCGGGGCTCGGCGCGCTGTACGGGCTGATCCTGCTGATCCATCCGATCACCGCGGTGGCGGCGGTCCTCGGCGCGGTGGCGTTCGTGGCGGGATGGCAGCGCGGCTGGGGGCTCGCCGCGGCGGGGCGCTGGGCGCTCGCGGGCGGGACGGCCCTGCTGGTGGCGGTGGTGTGGCCGTACTTCGACGTGTTCGCGCTGGCCGCCGACGGCAGCGTGGACGCGCTGCACCGGCGGCTGTACTCGGGCCTGACCGGCCACTTCTGGCTGGCGCTGCTGGGGCTGCCGGCGCTGTGGCTGCGGGCACGGCGGGCACGCGACAAGACACCGGGGGCCGCGTGGTGGTCGTGGGCGCGGGATCCGCTGGTGCTGATGTTCGGCCTGGAGTGCCTGGTGGTGGCGTACGGCTGGCTCGGCGGGCACTACACGTACGGCAGGATCCTCGGACTGACGCTCGTGCCGCTCCAGTTCGCGCTCGCCGTGGAACTGGCGGCGCCCCGGCCGTGGTCGGTGCGGCGGCGGACGCTGGGCGAGATCGCGGCGATGGCCGCCTGCGTCGGCTTCGTGACCGTGCAGGCGGGGGCGGTGGTGCCGCGGTCGCTGGATCCGGTCGGCTTCGCACAGCCGCCGCGCTGGCCCTCGTACGCCTGGGCCGCGCGGCACATCGGACCCGGCGAGGTGGTGATCACCGACGGCTACTACGCCGTCCACGCGATCGCGGGCTACGGCCCGAACCTCGCCGCGCCCGCCTGGCCGGACCCGGCCCTGGACGAGCGGGAGCGGCTGCGCCGGCTGGCCGATGTCCAGGGTTATCTCGCTCCTGGGTCGACCCGCGCCGGGCGCGCCGCCGTCGTCCGCCGCTACCACGTGCGCTGGCTGCTGCTGACGCGCTGGCACCCCGTGCCCGCGGAGGCCGTGGTGGTGGCGTGGAGTCCGCGGACGGGGGAGGTGCTGGCGCGGGTCGGGTGAGGTCGTACCGCTCGATCGCTCGGCGGACCTACTCGACGACGAGGGTGACCTCGATGTTGCCGCGGGTGGCGTTGGAGTAGGGGCAGACCTGGTGGGCGGCCTCGACCAGCTTGTGGCCGGTGGCCTCGTCCACGGTGTCGGGGAGCTCGACGCGCAGGGTGACCTTCAGGGCGAAGCCCTCGCCCACCTTGCCGATGCCGACCTCGGCGGTGACGGCCGCGTCGCTGACGTCGACCTTCGCCTGCCGGCCGACGGCACCGAGGGCGCTGCCGAAGCAGGCCGCGTAACCGGCGGCGAAGAGCTGCTCCGGGTTGGTGCCCTGGCCGTTGCCGCCCATCTCCACCGGGAAGGCCAGCGGGAGGTCGATCTTGCCGTCGGAGGAGACGGCGCGACCCTCGCGGCCGTGGGTGGCGGTGGCGACAGCGGTGTAGAGCGCGTCCATGGAAAACCATCCCTCTCAAAGTCATCTGCCGGCGGCTTCGGCTTCTTCGACCGCCTGACGGGTTCCAGTAGAGCACACAATTAAATTGCGTACAACTAAATGGCTCGCAAAGGCTATCCTTGACCCATGACCACGCCCACTCCCACTCCGCCCACCACCGACTGGCTCCGCCTCGACCAGCAGATCTGCTTCTCCCTGAACGCGGCCTCGCGCGCGTTCGGCGGTGTCTACCGCGTGATCCTCAAGGATCTCGGGATCACGTACCCGCAGTACCTGGTGATGCTGGTGCTGTGGGAGCACGGCGAGCTGCCCGTCAAGAAGCTCGGCGAACACCTGCGGCTCGACTCCGGCACCCTCTCCCCGCTGCTCAAGCGGCTGGAGGCGGCCGGTCTGGTCCACCGCGAGCGCAGCGCCCGCGACGAGCGCTCGGTGGAGGTGGGCCTGACGGAGGAGGGCGCCGCCCTGCGCGAGCGCGCCCTCGCGGTGCCCCGCCGCATCTCCGCCGCGACCGGCTTCGACGTGGACGAGATCCGGGCGCTGCGGTCCCGCCTCGACGACCTCACCGCGGCGCTGGACGCGGCGACGCTGGAGGAGACGTCGGAGTGAGCGCGGGGGTGGGCGCAACTTGCTTGCTCGACCCACCCGTTGGGCCGGCCGTGGCCGTCGGGCCGAGCCCCACCGCCGCACCCGGCCCCACCCCCGCCGTCGGACCGAACGCGTCCGGCCGTCTGACGTAGAGCCGGAGGCCCACTCCTCCGAGTACATAGCGCGTCCGCTGCGCGCTCGCGGGCTCGAACTGCTCCTCCACGGCGGTGAGTTTGGCGCGTTCGGTGGGGTCGCCCGGGTGCCAGCGGGTGCGCAGGGCGTACGGCTCGGTGACGACCCAGAGCCGGTGCACGCGCGCGAGTCTGCGGCGCAGTTCACCGGCGCCCACCTCACGGCCGTAGAGCGTGCCGGACGGTGGGCCGGGCTCGCCGAGCGCGATGTCCCGGGCCCGCCGGAACCCCTCGGGGTACACCAGCGCCGCGCGCCGGCCGATCGACGGGAGGTACACCACCGGGTCGCCGGGGCGCAGTTGGCGGGCGGCGAGCGCGGAGACGGCGGCGAGGTCGTCGGGGCGGTGGGCGGGGGCGCGGTCCTGGCGGTACATGGGGAGGGCGTGGAGGAAGGTCAGGGCGATGGCGAGGGCGCCCGCGGCGGGGCTGTGGAGCAGGCGGCGGCGCATCGTCGACCGGCCGACGTCGGCGGAGACCAGCCGGTCCGCGCCGGCCGCCACCAGCAACGGCATTCCGGCGAGGGCGTACAGCACGTACCGGTCGTCGTACATGGGCCGCACCTGCGAGACCGTCATCAGCAGCGCGGGCGGCACCACCGCCAACGGCAGGGCGACGGCGGCCACTTGACGCACCCGCAGCCCCAGCGCCACGAGCATCAGGCAGGCCCAGAACACCACCCCGGTGGGTCCGGCCGCGAAGTCGCGCAGCAGCCGTTCCGCGCTCCCCCACCCCGGCACCGGCAGCCACTCCACCTGGTCCGACTGCGCCCGCGACACCACCACGAGCGGCAGCAGTACGACACCCACGGCCCCCGTCGCACGCGCCCAGCCCCACCACGCGCGCTTCGGCGCCCGCGTCCAGGCCAGCGTGACCGCGTGCGCGGCCGGCACGAGTACGGCCAGTTCGTGCAGCAGGCAGGTGACGGCGAGCACGAGTGCGTACGGCCACCAGGACCGGCCGTCCAGCGCGCGCACCAGGAGCAGCGTGGCCCCCGCGACGCCGGCCGCGACCAGGGCGTACGACCGGCCCTCCTGCGCGTAGTGCCCGGTCAGTGGGGTCACGGCGTACAGCAGTCCGGCCCACAACCCGACGCGCGCCCCCGCGAGCCGGACCCCGAGCGCTCCGACGAGACCCGCCGTCGCGGCGGCGGCGCACACCGACGGCAGGCGCAGGACGACCTCGCCGGAGTGGACGGCGAGGACGGCGTGCATGAACAGGTAGTACAGGCCGTGCACCGCGTCCACGCCGTGCAGCAGTCGCCAGATCTGCGGGACCGAGCGCCGCGCGACCTGGAAGGTGACGCCCTCGTCGCGCCATATCCCGCCGCGGTCGAGCCCCCACAGCCCGATCGCGAGCATGACGGCCGCGGGCACTGCCACGGCCACGACGGCTTCCGTAGGTTTTCGACGCCTGACGTCCGCACCCTCACTCTCCACGGAAGTCATTTTGTACTACTAACAAGCACTTACAGATGATTGACGACGCATGAGGACGGCGAGGACACCGGTCCCCGCCCGACACCCCCCGCCTGCTTCACTGATACGCGGGACACATCGACGAGGGGACGGACGCACATGACCTGGCTGATCACCGGTGGCGCCGGCTACATCGGGGCGCACGTCGTCCGCGCGATGACCGAGGCGGGCGAACAGGCCGTGGTGTACGACGACCTGTCCACCGGCATCGCCGAGCGCGTGCCGGACGGGGTGCCGCTGGTGACCGGCTCGACGCTGGACGGCGAACGGCTGGCGCGCACGCTCGCCGACCACGAGGTCACCGGGGTCGTCCACCTCGCGGCGAAGAAGCAGGTCGGCGAGTCGGTCCACCTCCCCCTGCACTACTACCGCGAGAACGTCGAGGGTCTGCGCGTCCTCCTGGAGGCCGTCACGACGGCCGGCGTCCCGTCCTTCGTCTTCTCCTCCTCCGCGGCCGTGTACGGCATGCCGGATGTGGACCTGGTGACGGAGGAGACCCCCTGCGTCCCCATGTCCCCCTACGGCGAGACGAAGCTGGCCGGCGAGTGGCTGGTCCGCGCGACGGGCCGCGCGACCGGCCTCTCCACCGCCTCCCTCCGCTACTTCAACGTGGCGGGCGCGGCGGCCCCCGAACTGGCCGACGTCGGCGTCTTCAACCTCGTCCCCATGGTCTTCGAGAAGCTCACCGAGAACGCGCCCCCGCGCATCTTCGGCGACGACTACGACACCCCGGACGGCACCTGCGTACGCGACTACATCCACGTCGTCGACCTCGCCGAGGCCCACGTCGCCGCCGCCCACGCGCTGCGCTCCGCCCCCGGCCGCGACCTCACCCTCAACATCGGCCGCGGCGAGGGCGTATCGGTCCGCGAGATGATCGACCACATCAACACCCTCACGGGCTACGACCGCCCCCCGACCCCCCTCCCCCGCCGCCCCGGCGACCCCGCCCGAGTAGTCGCCTCGGCCGACCGAGCCGCCACCGAACTGGGCTGGAAGGCCAAACACGACATCCAGGACATGATCACGTCGGCCTGGGCGGGGTGGGTACGACGGCATCCGGGGGTGGGGCGGGGCTGACCTGCCCGGGCCGACGCCGGCCGGAGGTCGCTGAGCCCATCTCCGGGTTGGCTACCGGTTGTTGAGGTACGCCAGTACCGCCAGCACCCGGCGATGCCCGCTGTCGCTCTGGGGCAGGCTCAGTTTCAGGAAGACGTTGCCGATGTGTTTGTGGACGGCTCGTTCGGTGACTACCAGGGATTTCGCGATGGTGGCGTTGTCGTGGCCCTCGGCCATCAGGGAGAGGACCTCGCGCTCGCGGGGGGTGAGGGAGTCGAGGGGGGAGTCCTTGCGGCGGGTGAGGAGTTCGGTGACGACCTCGGGGTCGAGGGCGGTGCCGCCGGCGGCGACCCGTTCCAGGGCGTCGAGGAACTCGTCGACCCGGCCGATCCGGTCCTTGAGGAGGTAGCCGAGCCCGCTCGCGCCGCCGGTCAGCAGCTCGGCGGCGTACGACTCCTCGACGTACTGGGAGAGCACCAGGACCGGGAGGCCGGGGATCTGTTCGCGGGCCTCGAGGGCGGCGCGCAGGCCCTCGTCGCGGAAGCCGGGGGGCATACGGACGTCGAGCACGGCGGCGTCGGGGCGGTGTTCCAGGAGGGCGGGGAGCACCTCGGGGCCGGTGCTCGCGACGGCGACCACGTCGTGTCCCGCGGAGGTCAGGAGGAGGACCAGGCCCTCACGCAGCAGGGCGTTGTCCTCGGCGATCACGACTCTCACGGCAGTTCCGCCTCAACTCCGGTCACCGTGCGCACGGCGACGTCCTGTCGGCCACCGGCGGCCTGATCACCGCAGCCTACTCACAGCGCCTTGATCGCCGCCGCGGTGGCCCGCGCCAGCGCGCCCAGGTACCCCTTGGGCAGCTTCGGGCTGCGGATGACCACCGAACGCCAGTACAGGGGCCCGGAGATCAGGTCGAGGGCCAGGTCCCGGTCGAGGTCGCCGCTGATCTCACCACGCTCGGCCGCCGCCACCACGATCTTGCTGGCGACACCGTCCTGCCCCTCGCGCAGCGCCTTCTGCATGGCCTCGGCGATCTCGGGGCTGCGGGCCGCCTCGGCCTGGAGGTCCGGGATGATCTGCGAGGCGATGGGGTGGCGCAACGCGCGCGAGGTGAACTCGTACAGCAGCCGCAGGTCGCCCTCCAGGGAGCCCGTGTCGGGCACCGGCAGGCCCTGCACCGCGAGCGCCGAGACGACGTCGAGCACCAGGTGCAGCTTGGACCGCCAGCGGCGGTAGACCGCGGTCTTGCCGACGCCCGCGCGCCGCGCGATCCCCTCGATCGACATCCGCGCGTAGCCGACGGCCGCGAGCTCCTCGAAGACGGCGGCCCGAATGGCTTCCGTCACATCCGGACGGAGCACGGCCGCTCCGGCGGGGGTGCGGCGGCGCGGACGGGTTTGGGGCTCGTCGGCGTTCGTCGTCATACGGCCCAGCATAGGGCGTTGCGACGATACGGTCCCGTCCCCACGCAGCGCGTCACGACGGAACGGTTCCGTCCCGGCGACGAAACGGTCTCGTCCTGGCGAAGGACGTGACGACGAAACGGTTGCGTTCCGACGCCGGTTCGGCCTACGCTCACGTTGCGACGATACGGTCCCGTCCCGACGTAAGAGAACGTGAAGAGAAGCGTAAGGAAACGCCGGGTGACGGACCGGCCGGCCGGCGGGCCGGTTCGCCCGCACCCCCACCCCCCGAACGAAAGCAGCGGATGTGAGCCAGGTACTCCACACACCGCCCCCGACGGCGGCTGCGGCCGACGACGATCTCGCGGCGCTCGCCGCGCGACACGGCCTCACGGTCAGCGGCGCCCGTCCCTCCCTGCCCGAGTACGTCCGTGAGCTGTGGGCCCGGCGTCACTTCATCACCGCCTTCTCCACCGCCAAACTCACGTCCCAGTACAGCCAGGCGAAGCTCGGCCAGGTCTGGCAGGTCATGACCCCGCTGCTCAACGCGGCGGTGTACTACTTCATCTTCGGCGTGCTGCTCGACACCAAGCGGAGCGTGCCGGACTACATCCCGTTCCTGGTTACGGGAGTGTTCATCTGGACGTTCACGCAGAGCTCGATCCTGACCGGCACCCGCGCCATCTCCGGCAACCTCGGCCTGGTCCGCGCCCTGCACTTCCCGCGGGCCGCGCTGCCGATCTCCTTCTGCCTCCAGCAGCTCCAGCAGCTGCTGTTCTCGATGTGCGCCCTGGTCGTGATCCTGCTCTGCTTCGGGATCCCGGTCTCCTTCTCCTGGTTCCTGGCGATCCCCACCCTGGTGCTGCAGTTCACCTTCAACACCGGCATCGCGATGATCATGGCCCGACTGGGCTCCAAGACCCCCGACATCGCCCAGCTGATGCCGTTCGTGCTGCGCACCTGGATGTACATCTCCGGTGTCATGTGGAGCATCGACAAGCTGACCAAGCAGCACGACGACCTGCCCAGCTGGGTGGCTCCGGCGCTCAAGGCCAACCCGCCCGCCGTGTACATCGACCTGATGCGCTACTCCCTCATCGACAGCTTCCACGCGAGCCAGCTGCCGCCGCACGTGTGGGCGCTCGCGGTGGGCTGGGCCCTGCTCGCCGGGGTCTGTGGCTTCATCTACTTCTGGAAGGCCGAGGAGACCTACGGCCGTGGCTGAGTACACCGAAGAGACCGCAGAGTTCGCAGACGGGATCACCGACCGCATGACCGAGCAGCCCACCCGCAGCGACATCCCCACCGTCGTCGCCGACAGCGTCGACATCGTCTACCGGGTCAACGGCACCACCGGCGGACGCGGTTCCGCGACCGCCGCCCTCAACCGCATGCTGCGCCGCAAGCAGGCCGACCAGGCATCCGGCGTCCGCAAGGTGCACGCCGTACGGAACGTCTCCTTCGTCGCGTACAAGGGCGAGGCCATCGGCCTGATCGGCACCAACGGCTCCGGCAAGTCGACCCTGCTGAAGGCCGTCGCGGGCCTGCTGCCGGTGGAGAACGGCCGGATCTACACCGACGGCCAGCCCTCCCTCCTCGGCGTCAACGCGGCCCTGATGAGCGACCTGACCGGCGAGCGCAATGTCTACCTCGGCGGCCTCGCCATGGGCATGTCCCGCGAGCAGATCAAGGAGCGCTACGCCGACATCGTCGAGTTCTCCGGTATCAACGAGAAGGGCGACTTCATCACCCTGCCGATGCGGACGTACTCCTCCGGCATGGGCGCCCGGCTGCGCTTCTCCATCGCCGCCGCCAAGGACCACGACGTGCTGCTCATCGACGAGGCCCTCGCCACCGGCGACGCGGCCTTCCGCAAGCGCTCCGAGCAGCGCATCCGCGAGCTGCGCAAGCACGCGGGCACGGTGTTCCTGGTCAGCCACAACAACAAGACGATCCGCGACACCTGCGACCGCGTGCTGTGGCTGGAGCGCGGTGTGCTGCGCATGGACGGCCCGACGGAGGACGTCCTCGCGGAGTACGAGGCCTTCACCGGCGACAAGAGCGACAAGGCGAAGCCCAAGGCCAAGCCGAAGCCCGCGGCGGCTGTGACGGCCTGACGCACCTGGACCACTCGGCCGACCTGGCACCCGGCACGCAGAAGGAGCCCCGGACCGCTCGACGCGGTCCGGGGCTCCTTCTGTTCCTCCTGGCTACGTGTGCGCCCGCAGCAGCGTCCGCATCGTCCGCATCGCCACCGACAGGTTGGCGAGGTCGAACGCCTCCGAGCCCTGGATCTCGTCCAGCGTCGTGCGGGCCCGGCCGAGGATCGGCGCGTTCTTCGCTTCCCAGGCCTTGAAGCGCTGCTCGGGAGTCGAGGTGCCGTTGCCGACCGCCAGGACGTCCGCGGTCAGCGCCGAGTGCGCCGCGTAGAGGTCCTCGCGGATGGAGGCGCGGGCCATGGACTGCCAGCGGTCCTCGCGGGGCAGCTCGATGATGCGGTCCATGAGCTGGGTGATGTGGAGGCGGTCGGCGAGGTCGTAGTAGACCTCGGCGACGTCCATCGGCTCCTTGCCCATGCGGTCGGCCACCGAGACGATGTCGAGCGCCGGGAAGGCCGAGGAGAACCCGGCCACGCGCGTGGCCAGTTCGTCCGGGACCCCGGCGCCGGTCAGCTCGTCGTGGATCCGCTGCCACCACTCCTGGTCCGCGCCGCGCAGCAGCTTCGGCAGCTGCTGCCACACCAGCTCGACCCGCTCGGCGAAGAACTCCACCGTCTCGGCGAGCTCCAGCGGCTGGCGCCGGTTGTTGAGCAGCCAGCGCGTGCCGCGCTCGACGAGCCGGCGCGAGTGCAGCCGGATCCTGGTCTGGACGGCGGCCTCGACCTTGTTGTCCAGGGCCTCGACCGCGTCCCACACCGGCGCCGAGCTGAAGATCCGGCGCGCCACGGTCTGGGCCCGGACGATCTCCTCGAGCGACGCCCCGGTCTCCTCGCGCAGCCGGTGCAGATACGTCGTACCGCCCGTGTTGACCGTGTCGTTGACCAGCACGGTCGTCACGATCTCGCGGCGCAGCGGGTGCTTGTCCATGTACTCCGGGTACGCCTCGCGCAGCGCCGTCGGGAAGTACGCGTCCAGCAGACTGCGCAGGTAGGGGTCGTCCGGCAGCGTGGTCTGCAGCAGCTCGTCGGCGACCGTGATCTTCGTGTACGCCATCAGCACGGCCGTCTCCGGGCTGGTCAGCCCTTGGCCCTGGGTGAGGCGTTCGCGGATCTGGCGGTCGGTCGGCAGGAACTCCAGGGCCCGGTCGAGGTGGCCCTCGCGCACCAGGTGGCGGATGAACCGCTGCTGGGCGTGGAGCATGTCCTTGGACTGGGCGAGCGCGTTGGCGATCGCGGTGTTCTGCGCGTAGTTGTTGCGCAGGACGAGATGGCCGACCTCGTCGGTCATCTGGGCGAGCAGCTTGTTGCGCTGCTTGACGGTCATGTCGCCGTCGGTGACCAGGCCGTTGAGCAGGATCTTGATGTTCACCTCGTGGTCGGAGGTGTCCACGCCCGCGCTGTTGTCGATCGCGTCCGTGTTGATCTTGCCGCCGGCCAGCGCGAACTCGATCCGGCCGAGCTGGGTCAGGCCCAGGTTGCCGCCCTCGCCGACGACCTTGACGCGCAGTTCGGCGCCGTCGACGCGGATCGGGTCGTTGGCCTTGTCGCCGACGTCCGCGTGGGTCTCGGTGGACGCCTTCACATACGTACCGATGCCGCCGTTCCAGAGCAGGTCCACCGGCGCCTTGAGGATGGCCTTCATCAGGTCGGCCGGGGTCATCTTGGCGACCTTGTCCTCGATGCCGAGGGCCTCGCGGATGTGGGCGTTGACCGGGATGGACTTCGCGGTACGGGGGAAGACGCCGCCGCCGGTGGAGATGAGGGCGGTGTCGTAGTCGGCCCAGCTGGAGCGGGGCAGGTCGAAGACGCGGCGGCGCTCGGCGTAGGAGGGGGCCGCCTGCGGGTTCGGGTCGATGAAGATGTGCCGGTGGTCGAAGGCGGCGACCAGGCGGATGTGCTCGGACAGCAGCATGCCGTTGCCGAACACGTCACCGGACATGTCACCGATGCCGACGACCGTGAAGTCCTCGCTCTGGGTGTCGACGTCCAGCTCCCGGAAGTGCCGCTTCACGGACTCCCAGGCGCCGCGGGCGGTGATGCCCATGCCCTTGTGGTCGTAACCGGCCGAGCCGCCGGAGGCGAAGGCGTCGCCGAGCCAGAAGTTGTACGTCTCCGCGACCCCGTTGGCGATGTCCGAGAACGTCGCCGTGCCCTTGTCGGCGGCGACCACGAGGTAGGTGTCGTCCTCGTCGTGCCGTACGACGTCGGCCGGGGGCACGACCTCGCCGGCCACCATGTTGTCGGTGATGTCGAGCAGGGCCGAGATGAACGTCTTGTAGCTGGAGATGCCCTCCGCGAGCCACGCGTCCCGGTCCACACTCGGGTCCGGCAGCTGCTTGGCGACGAAGCCGCCCTTGGCGCCGACCGGCACGATGACGGTGTTCTTCACCATCTGCGCCTTGACCAGGCCGAGGATCTCGGTGCGGAAGTCCTCCTTGCGGTCCGACCAGCGCAGACCGCCGCGCGCGACCTTGCCGAAGCGCAGGTGCACGCCCTCCACCTGCGGCGAGTACACCCAGATCTCGTACGCCGGGCGCGGCGCGGGCAGATCGGGGATCGCCTGCGGGTCGAACTTCATGGACACGTACGCGTGCGGCTTGCCGCCCGCCGCCTCCTGGAAGAAGTTCGTCCGCAGCGTCGCCTTGATGACCGTCAGGAAGGACCGCAGGATGCGGTCCTCGTCGAGGGAGGCCACCTGGTCGAGGGCCGCGTCGACCTCTTCGAGGAGGGCGTCGACGATCTCGTGGCCCGCACGCTGGCGGTCCGGCGACATCCGCGCCTCGAACAGGGAGACCAGCAGCCGGGTGGTGTGGACGTTGCTGCGGAGGGTGTCCTCCATGTAGTCCTGGCTGAAGGTGGAGCCCGCCTGGCGCAGGTACTTGGCGTACGCCCGCAGCACCATGGCCTGGCGCCAGGTCAACCCGGCGCTCAGCACCAGGGAGTTGAAGCCGTCGTTCTCCGCCTTGCCGGTCCAGGTGGCGGCGAAGGCCTCCTGGATGCGCTCGCGGCCGTCGTCACCGAGGTAGTCCCCGTTGCCGTTCTGCGCCTTGGGCATGCGCAGGCCGAAGTCGTAGATCCAGGCGATGCTGCGGTCCGAGCAGCGCAGCTCGTAGGGCCGCTCGTCCATCACCTCGACGCCGAGCCGGTTGAGCACCGGCAGCACCGCGGAGAGGGTGATCGAGGCGCCCTTGCGGTAGATCTTGAACCGGCGCTCCTCGGGGGCGGCGCCCACCGGCTCGTACAGGCTGAGCGCGAAGTCCTTGCCGCCCTCGGAGTCGCTGTCGCTGAGCTGTTCCAGGTGGACCAGGTCGGCGACCGCGGCGCGCGGGGAGTGGTCGGCCTTGTAGCCCTCGGGGAAGGCGCTGCCGTACTTGCGCAGCAGCTCGGCGGCCTTCTCCTCGCCGCACTCCGCGTTGAGCGCCTCCCCGAACGCGTCCGCCCAGGAGCGGGCGGCCTCGACCAGGCGGGCCTCGATGCGGTCCTTGTCCGCTTCGGACAGCTGCGGCAGCTCGGTGCCCTGCGGGACCCGGACCACGAAGTGCAGCCGGGACAGGATCGACTCGGTGTTCCAGGCCGTGAAGTCGACGCTGGTGCCGCCCAGTTGCTCCTTGAGGATGTCGATGATCCGCAGCCGGACGCCGGTGGTGTAGCGGTCGCGCGGGAGGTAGACGAGGGCCGAGTAGTAGCGGCCGTACTCGTCCTGGCGCAGGTAGAGACGCAGCCGCCGGCGCTCCTGGAGGTAGAGCACCGAGGTGACGATGGACTGCAGCTCGTCGACCGGGGTCTGGAAGAGCTCGTCGCGCGGGTAGGTCTCCATGATCTGGAGCAGGTCGCGCCCGTCATGGCTGTTGGGCGAGAAGCCGGCCCGGTCCAGGACCTCTTCGACCTTGCGACGGATGACCGGAACCCGGCGTACCGATTCGGTGTACGCGGCGGACGAGAACAGTCCGAGGAACCGGCGCTCCCCGATCACGTTGCCGTCCGCGTCGAACTTCTTGACGCCGATGTAGTCCAGGTACGACGGCCGGTGCACGGTGGAGCGGCTGTTGGCCTTCGTCAGCACCAGGAGCTTGTGCTCGCGGGCCTTGGCGCGTGCGTCGGCCGGCAGCCGCTCGAAGGACGGGCTGACCGGGTGGCTCTCGTCACCGGCGTGCTGCGGGTCGGAGCGCAGGATGCCGAGGCCCGTGCCGGGCACGGCGGCCAGCGAGTCGTCGTCGCGCAGCTGGTACTCGCGGTAGCCCAGGAAGGTGAAGTGGTCGGCGGCCAGCCAGCGCAGCAGCTCGCGGGCCTCCTCGACGTCCTGTGCGCGCAGGTCGGAGGCGACCGGCTCCTTGGGCAGTTCCTCGGCCATGCGCAGGGCCGCGTCCCGCATCTTGTCCCAGTCCTCGACGGCCTCCCGGGCGTCGGACAGGACCCGCAGCAGGTCGGCGGTGATCTGCTTGAGGTCGTCGCGGTCGGTCTCGCGGTCGATCTCGACGTGGATCCAGGACTCGATGTGCGCGTCGTGCGGCAGCTCGCCGGCCGACTGCGTGGTGAGCACCTCGATGAGCTTGCCGGTCACGTCACGGCGGACGACGACCTGCGGGTGGATCACGACGTGGATGCCGCGGCCCTGCCGGGTCAGCTCGTTCGTCACGGAGTCCACGAGGAAGGGCATGTCGTCGGTGACGACCTCGACGACGGAGTGGCTGCACGTCCAGCCGTTCTCCTCGACCGTCGGGGTGTGCACCCGCACGTTGGCCGTGCCCTGCGGACGGTTCTCGGCCAACCGGTAGTGCGAAAGCGCGGCTCCGAAGACGTCGACCGGCTCGCGGTCGCCCAGGTCCTCCGGGGCCGTGTGCAGGTAGTAGCGCTGGAGGAACGCGAGTACGGATTCGCTGTCCGGGGTGTCCGGATCGCCCTCGTCCGCCGTCCCGGTCGGTAGGTTCCCCCCGACCGGGCTGTTCTCAGCTACCCGAGCGGCCCTCTCCAGCAGCTCGGCCTTGGCTTCGTCCAGCTTGGTCTGCATTGTCCTCTGGCTCCTGTCGCGCGCCGTTGCGTGACGTAGAAGGAAGTACGGGGTCTTCCCCTGCGGCTCGACGCCACGGCCCGGGTTCTCCGGTCCGTTCCGACGCTATGCCGCGAGGTGAGACGAGCGGGGGGTTATCAGCCAATGTCGGCGCCCCTGCGGGGTGTGACGCTGCTCTCGGCGGCGCCTCTTCCCGGGGGGTGCGCGGCGCCTCGGGGGCGCTCACGCCTCCGTCCCGCCCGCGCGGACCAGCGACCGCCGCCCGGACACGGATGTGGTCCGTGTTCACCGGGCGCAGGGCAGGGGCAACAGTGCCCCCGCGAGCTATCGCGCTGATCACGCCACCAAGGCTATCGCTCCTTGCGGGGGCCCCGTCATGAGCCGTATGTGTACAAAACCAGGGGTGGAACTTTGACGTTCTGCACAGGAGCGAAGTACGCGCCGAGGGCGTATTCCGCGCGACCGCGGACAGTGCGGACACGGCGACCGTCTTCGGCGGAACTCCCCCATGCGCTCCCTCCCTCCTCCGTTCGGCGCACGCCCCCTTGGCAAGCGCGCCCGACGGGGGCACGTTGCCGACATGACAGCCAAAATCCTGATCGTCACCGGCGACGCGGCGGAGTCCCTGGAGGTCCTCTACCCCTACCAGCGGCTCCGCGAAGAGGGCTACGAGGTCCACATCGCGGCCCCCACTCGCAAGCAGCTCCGGTTCGTCGTCCACGACTTCGAACCCGGCTTCGACACGTACACCGAGAAGCCCGGCTACACCTGGCCCGCCGACCTGGCCTTCGCCGATGTCGACCCCGGCCAGTACGTCGCCCTCGTCATCCCCGGTGGCCGTGCCCCCGAGTACCTGCGCAACGACCCCGAGCTGCGCAAGATCCTCAAGTCCTTCTTCGACGCGGACAAACCGGTCGCCCAGATCTGCCACGGCCCCCTGCTCACCGCGGCGATCGACAGCCTTCGCGGCCGCCGGGTCACGGCGTACCCCGCCCTCGAGCCCGACATGCAGGCCGCCGGAGCCACCTTCCAGGACACCGAGGCGGTCGTCGACGGCACCCTGGTCTCCTCCCGAGCCTGGCCGGACCACCCGGCGTGGATGCGGGAGTTCCTGACGGTGCTGAGGGCGAAGGCACCGGTGACCTAGGCGGTCGGCCGGGGCGGAGTTGGGTCGGCGGGGGCGGGGTGGGGTTGGGTTGGGTCGGCGGGGCCGGGGGGACTGGTCGGCGAGCCGGGGTGACTGATCGGCGGGGCCGGTCGGCGAAGCTGGCGCATCCGATCGGCGGACCGGCGTGACCGGTCGGCGAGGCCCGGTGCTACCAGGCGGCGGGGCGCGGTGTCCTCGCGGACGTCGCGCCCCGACGGGCCGACGCCGCCGCGGGCCCGAGTCGCCCGCACCGCTCGACGTGCCGTCGGTTTCACACCGCTC
Organism: Streptomyces sp. NPDC002499; assembly: GCF_053595415.1. NCBI lineage: Bacteria > Bacillati > Actinomycetota > Actinomycetes > Kitasatosporales > Streptomycetaceae > Streptomyces > Streptomyces sp. NPDC002499. The sequence goes on along the minus strand of NZ_JBSFXO010000010.1, from coordinate 23,329 downwards.
CACCCCCGGAGGGCTACGCCGCTATGCGTTCCGCCTCCGCGACCGCTTCCGCCAGGGTGTCCACCACCGGTACGCCCACCGCCTCCAGGCTGGCCCGGCCGTGCGAACCGCCGGTGTAGAGCACGGCTCTCGCACCGACGTGCAGCGCGGCCACGGCGTCGTCGGCGGCGTCCCCGATCACCACCGTGCGGGCCGGCTCCACCAGTTCCAGTGCGCCGAGGTGGCGGACCATGTGCTCGGCCTTGCTGCCGCCGGACGGCCCGATCCGGCCTTCGACGCGCAGGAAGTGCGGCTCGATGCCGAATCCCCGGACCAGCGGGACCAGTTCGTCGTGCCCGTACATGCTCAGGAGCGACTGGCTGCGCCCCGCCGACCGCCAGCCGGCGAGCAACTCCACCGCGCCGTCGGTGAGCCCGCACCCCACCCGGTGCTCGGTGTAGTACCGGTGGAAGGTCTCGTCCATGACCTCCCACTCGGCGTCGGTCGGCAGCCGCCCGAGCAGCCGCTCGTAGAACTTCGGCACCGGCACGCAGTACAGCGCCCGATACCGCTCCATCGTGATCGGCTCAAGGCCCAGCTCGGCGAAGGCCGCGTTCGTCGCACCGATGATCGCGTCGTTGTCGTGGAACAACGTCCCGTTCCAGTCCCACACGATGTGGGCCCCTGTCTGCGTCCCCATGCCAAAAACGTACCCGCCGCCACTGACAATCAAGAGGCCGGCCGTGGCCGAGGCCTCAGTCCCCGGGCCGGCCGGCGTCGGGGCCTCAGCTCCCGAGCCCCACCAGGTTCGGGATCTCCTGCGTCGCGAACCACAGCAGCTCGTGGTCCTCGGCCCCGTCCACCACGAACTGCGCGTCGTCGTCCCCGCCGTCCGCCGCACCCACGGCGTCGGCCGCGGCGGCCACGTCCGTCTCCGCGTCGTCGGCGTCCACGTGCACGGCGGCCGCCTTGGCCAGCGCCACGGTCCCGGCGACCCGCACCTCGCCCAGCGCCGCCGGATCGAGCCCGCGGTCCGGGTCGGCGACCGCGGCACCGTCCGGCACGTCGAGGGCGACGACGACCCGGCGCCGTACCGCCGCGGGGTCCGCCGCCAGCTGCCGCAGGGAGGCCAGCGCGGCCCGGTTCAGCGCCGCGTACTCCAGTTCCTCGATGTCGTCCGAGAGGTACCACTCGCGCAACGCGGGGGTGACGGCGTAGGCGAGGAACGGTCCGGTCGCCAACTCGCCCGTCTTGTACGCCTCGGCGAGACCGGAGAGGGTCAGGGGGACGTACACGCGCATGGCCGGCTGCTTTCGGTCGGTGGGTTCCGCAGGGGTCCCGGGGAGGGCTGAGCCGCGCCTCCCGGAGGGCCTTCAGGATACGTGCGGGACGCGCGCCGGACTCGGTTGGAGTCCCCTTTCGAGTCCCCACCCGCACCTTGAAGGGCGTCCACCCCCGTCCTCGGAACTCACCCGGGGCACCCCGGAGAACACGGGGTTTCCCGCCCCCTCGATCACTCGGATAAGTGAACATCCCGGCCACCCCGACCCGGGCCGGCGCTTCCTTGCCCCGGCCGCCTCCGTCGCCGTACAAGAGCCCCACCGCAAAAGTTACCGCCCGGTATGCATCGGGCCGAGCGAACGGGGACTCCCATGCACAAGGTCATGACCAGGGCGCAGCACCGCACGGCCGGCCGTCCGCCGGCCCGCCGCGACCCGAGCCGCCCGGGCGGCACCCCACCCCGTACGCCGGGTGGCACAGCGCCTCTCACGGCCCCGGACGGCGACCGCCCGCCGGGCTCCCGCGCAGGCACCCTCTCCCCGCGCACAAGGCCCACGGACGGCCGCCCGGCGTCGGGCCCGGGCCGGAGCACCACGAGCGCCCCGGGCACCGTCAGGCGGCCGCAGGGCACGGCCACACCGACCCAGGGCGCCATCGCTCCGGGCCCGGCGACGCCCTCGCGGGACATCACGAGGGTGCCCGCGCCGCGCACGGCCAACAGCCCCACCACAGGCACCGCCACCGGCCCCACCGCACGCACCGCCACCGGCCTCACCACGCACACCGCCCCCGGCACCGCGCCCTCCGCGCGCACCCCCGCCCACGCCCCACCCGGTACCGTCCCGGCCCCGGTCACCGCGGGCGGTGTCACCGGTCCCGCGAGCCGGACGACCGTCCCCGCCCAGGCCCGGCGCCGGCCGCCCGCCCCGCAGCCCCGTCCCACCGACGTCTTCGCCGACCGGCTCCTGGCGGTGCTGAGCGGTCAGCGCCCGGTGCACTGGATGCTCCGGCACACCGCGGGCCGCGCCTACGACGAACTGGCCCTGCTCGCCGACCGCACGCCCCTGCGCACGCGTGGCGCCCGACCCGTCGTCCGCGACATCGGCTACTTCGTCCCGCGCGAGGGCGCCATCGAGGCCTTCGCCCGGATCGGCGCCGGCGACCAACTGCGGGCCATGGCCTTCCGCCTGGAACAGGGCGTCGACCTGCGCTGGCGCTGCACGGCGGTGGAGATGGGCGGCCCACGCCCGACGCACCTCACGGACGACGACTGACCCCCGGACCAGAGGCTGCTGCCCGGCCACCCGGCCCAGAGGCTCCTTGCCCGCCCACTCGGCCCAGAGGCGCCTCGCCCCGCCACCCGGCCCCGACGCCGTGCGTGCCCCACCGCACGCCGAAGGGCCGGGCACCCTGGGGTGACCCGGCCCTTCCCGCGTCACGGCGCTCCGGGCGCCGTCACTTGCTGCTCGTGGCTACTTCTTGCGGCGACCGCGGCTGCGGGACTGCTTGCGGCGCTCCGCGCGCGTGAGGCCGTCGGCCTCGGAGCGCACCGGCTCGTCGTCACCGGCGAAGTCGCCCTCGATGGTGCCGCCTTCGCCGTCCACGGTCGGGGCGGAGAAGTGCAGGTTCCGGCGCGCGGGAGCGTCCAGGCCCTTGGCGCGGATCTCCGGACGGCCGGTCGCCTGGGCCGGCACCGCGTCCTGCTTGGCCATGTCGACCGGCGCCGCGTCCTCGACCGGGACCTCCTCGACCTGCTGCTCGACCTGGACCTCCAGGTTGAACAGGTAGCCGACGGACTCCTCCTTGATGCCCTCCATCATGGCGGTGAACATGTCGAAGCCCTCGCGCTGGTACTCGACCAGCGGGTCCTTCTGGGCCATCGCGCGCAGGCCGATGCCCTCCTGGAGGTAGTCCATCTCGTAGAGGTGCTCGCGCCACTTGCGGTCCAGGACCGACAGCACGACCCGGCGCTCCAGCTCACGCATGATCTCGGAGCCGAGCTGGGTCTCGCGGCCCTCGTACTGCTCGTGGATGTCGTCCTTGATGGACTCGGAGATGAACTCGGCGGTCAGGCCGGCCCGGTCGCCCGCCGCCTCCTCCAGCTCCTCGACGGTGATCTTCACCGGGTAGAGCTGCTTGAAGGCGCCCCACAGCCGGTCGAGGTCCCAGTCCTCCGGGAAGCCCTCGGCGGTCTCCGCGCCGATGTACGCGTCGATCGTGTCGTCCATGAAGTGCACGACCTGCTCCTGGAGGTCCTCGCCCTCCAGGACGCGGCGGCGCTCGCCGTAGATGACCTCGCGCTGGCGGTTGAGGACCTCGTCGTACTTGAGGACGTTCTTGCGGGTCTCGAAGTTCTGCTGCTCGACCTGCGACTGGGCGGACGCGATCGCGCGCGTGACCATCTTGTTCTCGATCGGGACGTCGTCCGGCACGTTCGCCATCGACATCACGCGCTCGACCATCTGGGCCTTGAACAGGCGCATCAGGTCGTCGCCGAGGGAGAGGTAGAAGCGGGACTCGCCCGGGTCGCCCTGACGGCCGGAACGACCGCGCAGCTGGTTGTCGATACGCCGCGACTCGTGCCGCTCGGTACCGAGGACGTAGAGCCCACCGAGGTCCTTGACCTCCTCGAACTCCGCCTTGACCGCCTCTACGGCGTTCTCCAGAGCGGCGGGCAGGGCGTGGGCCCACTCCTCGATGTGCTCCTCGGGGTCGAGCCCGCGCTGACGCAGCGCCGCCTCGGCGAGGTCGTCGGGGTTGCCGCCGAGCTTGATGTCCGTGCCACGGCCGGCCATGTTGGTGGCGACCGTCACGGCACCCTTGCGGCCGGCCTGGGCGATGATCGGCGCCTCACGGTCGTGCTGCTTGGCGTTCAGCACCTCGTGCTGGATGCCGCGCTTGGAGAGCTGCTGCGAGAGGTACTCGGACTTCTCGACCGACGTCGTACCGACGAGGATCGGCTGGCCCTTCTCGTGCTTCTCCGCGATGTCGTCGACGACCGCCTCGAACTTGGCGACCTCGGTGCGGTAGATCAGGTCGGACTGGTCCTTGCGGACCATCGGCCGGTTCGTCGGGATCGGGACCACGCCGAGCTTGTAGATCTGGTGGAACTCGGCGGCCTCGGTCATCGCCGTACCGGTCATGCCGGACAGGCCGGACTGCTCCTTGCCCGCCTGGTCGTGACGCTTGTAGAGGCGGAAGAAGTTCTGGAGGGTGATCGTGGCGAGGGTCTGGTTCTCGTCCTTGATGTCCACCCCTTCCTTCGCCTCGATCGCCTGGTGCATGCCCTCGTTGTAGCGGCGGCCGGCGAGGATACGGCCGGTGTGCTCGTCGACGATCATGACCTCGCCGTCGAGGACGACGTAGTCCTTGTCCTTCTTGAAGAGCTCCTTGGCCTTGATGGCGTTGTTCAGGTAGCCCACCAGCGGGGTGTTCACCGACTCGTAGAGGTTGTCGATGCCCAGCCAGTCCTCGACCTTGGCGACCCCGGACTCGTGGATCGCGCAGGTGCGCTTCTTCTCGTCGACGTCGTAGTCGCCGCTCTCCTCCTCGCCCTTGAGGGGGTTGCCCGCCTCGCCGCGCTTGAGGCGCGTGACCAGCTTGGCGAAGTCGCCGTACCACTTGGTGGCCTGGTCGGCCGGGCCGGAGATGATCAGCGGCGTACGGGCCTCGTCGACCAGGATGGAGTCGACCTCGTCGACGATGGCGAAGTTGTGGCCGCGCTGGACGAGCTCGTCCTGGGCCCACGCCATGTTGTCGCGCAGGTAGTCGAAGCCGAACTCGTTGTTCGTGCCGTAGGTGATGTCGCACGCGTACTGCTCGCGACGCTGGGCCGGCGTCATGTTGGCGAGGATGCAACCGACTTCCAGGCCCAGGAACTTGTGGACGCGGCCCATCATCTCGGAGTCGCGCTCGGCCAGGTAGTCGTTGACCGTGATCAGGTGAACGCCCTTGCCGGACAGCGCGTTCAGATACGCGGGCAAGGTGCCGACCAGGGTCTTGCCCTCGCCGGTCTTCATCTCGGCCACGTAGCCGAGGTGGAGGGCGGCGCCGCCCATCATCTGCACGTCGTAGTGCCGCTGGCCCAGGACGCGCTTGGCGGCCTCGCGCACGGTGGCGAACGCTTCGGGAAGCAGGTCGTCCAGACTCTCACCATCGGCGTACCGCTGCTTGTACTCATCGGTGAGGGCCCGCAGCTCGGCGTCGGAGAGGTCGATGAAGTCCTCTTCGATGGAGTTGACCTGGTCCGCGATGCGGTGCAGCTTGCGCAGGATCTTGCCTTCGCCTGCACGCATGATCTTCGAGAGGACGGACACGGGGGTTGGTCTCCTTGCCGGTCGGGCCTGGCAGAGTCGGTTTCCTTGGACTTACTGAGCAACGGCCATCGTATGCGAGGACACCACCAAGCCGGGAGGCCTGTCGCGACGACGACCTCCACCGCTTCGCGCGCTGCTTCAAATCTTCTTCAAAGGGAACAACGGCCGGGCCCCGCCGATGGTGCCGCGCCCCGCCGACGAATTGCGCGAATTGTGATCACCCGCTCACGGAGCGCTAAAAGATGGCGCTCTCACGGGCGTTCCGAGCAGAATCGGCCGATGGAACCCGTGACGCTCACGACGGCCCGCCTGCTTCTGCGCACGGTCGGTCCGCAGGACACCGACGCCGTGTACGCGGCCGCCCAGGACCCGGACATTCAGCGCTGGACCACGATTCCGTCGCCCTATCTGCCCGAGCACGCGCGGAGTTTCACGGAACAACTGGTCCCGGACGGCTGGGCGAACGCCTCCATGTTCACGTTCGGCGTCTTCCTTCCCGAACCCGAAGGCGACCTGGCGGGCATGCTGAGCCTCTCGATGCGCTCCCTGGGGGTGGCCGAGGTCGGCTTCTGGGGCGCCAAGGAGCACCGCGGCCACGGCTACACCACCGAGGCCGCCCTCGCCGCCTCCCACTGGGCATTCACCCAGATGTCGATCGACCGCGTCGAATGGCGCGCGGAGGTGGGCAACACGGGCTCCCGCGCGGTGGCGGAGCGAGCGGGCTTCGTCGTCGAGGGCACGCTGCGCTCCTCGATCAACAACAAGGGAGTACGACGGGACTGTTGGGTGGGTTCCCTGCTGCCGTCGGATCTGGGACTGCCGTCGACGGCGCCGTATCTGCCGGCTCCCGCGTAGGGCCGGTGCGTCGGTCGGGGCCGGCGCTTTCGTCATGACCGGCGCAGCGGCAAACCCGCAGCTCACGTTGCGTTGTCAGTGCCGCCCTCTATCGTGCGGACCATGACGACCCCGCGTCCTTTCACCGACCTCTCGGCAGACGAGGCCCGCCGTATCGCGCTGCGCGCTCAGGGTTTCCTGGGCACCCCCGACCGCAGGGCGGGCGTCCGGGGCGTCCTCCGCCATCTCGGCGCGGTCCAGCTGGACACGATCTCGGTCCTGGCCCGCTCCCACGAACTCATCCCGTACGCCCGCCTCGGCGCGGTGGGCCGCAGGACGGTCGAGGACGCCTACTGGCAGACGGCGACCCCCGGCACCGCCCCGGCCCGGCCGCACGCCTTCGAGTACTGGTCGCACGCCGCGTGCATCCTCCCCGTCGAGGAGTGGCCGCACTTCGCCTTCCGCCGCCGCGCCTACCGCGCCCGCCCGCACTGGAACCACGACCTCCCCGACGGCACCTACGACCAGGTCGTCAAGCAGCTCCGCGCCGAAGGTCCCCTCACGGCCACGGAGTTGGGCGGTGCCAAGCGCACCAGCGAGTGGTGGGACTGGTCGGGTTCGAAGGTCGCCGTGGAGCGCGCGCTGATGTACGGCGAGGTGGTGTGCGTGGAGCGCCGCGGCTGGAAGCGGGTCTACGACCTCGCCGAGCGCGCGATCCCCGACGAGCTGCTGCACGACGACCTGGACGACGCCGAGTGCGTACGCCGCCTGGTAGCCCTCGCGGGCCAGTCCTTGGGCGTCGGCACGCGCGCGGACATCGCCGACTACCACCGTCTCAAGGGCGAGCAGGTCGACGCGGTGATTGCCGACTCGGGCCTGGTGCCCGTCACGGTCGAGGGCTGGGCCAAGCCGGCCTGGGCCGACCCCGCGGCCCTGGAGACACCTCCGCGCGGCCGTCACCGCACCACGCTGCTGTCCCCGTTCGACTCCCTGATCTGGGAACGGGCGCGCACGGAGCGGATCTTCGGCTTCACCCACCGCCTGGAGGCCTACGTCCCCAAGCCGAAGCGCATCCACGGCTACTTCGCGATGCCGGTCCTCGCCGGAGGCCGCCTCGTCGGCCGGGTGGACCCGGGCCGCGAGGGCCAGACCCTGATCGCCAGGCAGGTCACCCTGGACGGCGCGAAAGCGGTCCCGAAGGTGGCGGAGGCGCTGGTCGAGGCGGCGAGCTGGGTGGACTGCACGAACGTACGCGTGGAGCGGGTGGACGCGCCGGAGCTGCGCGAGCCTCTCATCAAGGAGGTGACCCGCGCGCTGACCGCCGCGCTGCGCTGACCGAGTTCACGCGATGCGCCGCCGGAGGTCCTGTACCGACCGGCGTCAGCGGATCTCGAGAATCTTCTCCCGCATCGCGTAGACCACGGCCTCCATCCTGGAGTGCAGCTGCAGCTTCTCCAGGATGTTGCGCACATGGTTCTTCACGGTGTTCTCGGAGATGAACAACTCCTTGGCGATATCGCGGTTGTTCATCCCCGTGGCGACGAGTTTGAGCACCTCGAGTTCGCGGTCGGTCAATCGCGGCGCCGGCACCAGCCGACGCTCGTCGGTGCGCTGGATCATCGACTTGAACTCGGTGAGCAGTTTCGACGCCATGGACGGACTGATCTGCGACTGTCCGTCGGCCACCGCGCGAATGGCGGTGGCCACCTCGTCCGTGGAGATCTCCTTGAGGAGATATCCGGTCGCGCCCGCCTTGATCGCGTCGTAGAGGTCGGCTTCCTCGTCGCTGATCGTCAGCATGATGATCTTCGCGCTGGGGGCCACCTCCTTGATGGAGGTGCAGGCCTCGATACCGCCGCGCTTGGGCATCCGCACGTCCATCAGGATGATGTCCGGCAGCAGGTCGGCGGCCTTGTCGACGGCTTCCGCACCGTCCCCGGCCTCGCCCACGACCTGGATGTCCTCCTCGGCCGCGAGCACGATCTCCAGGCCACGACGGAAGAGGGCGTGGTCGTCCACGACCAGGACCCTGATCGGCTCCTTGCGTGGTGTGCCCGCGTCCGGGCCCATGGCGACGGTGCCGCCGTCGGCATCTCCGTCATGCATCGGTCCGAAGCTGTCCGCCATCGTTCCTCCCCCTGAAGGCTGTGGCCTGTGGTGCTGTGCCATCGCCAACCCAAGGCAACGGCCCACCGGTTGAGCCGCTGTGGCCATGATTCCATGCCTGGATGACAACGCGGTGACCGCGCGAGGCGCGAACTGGTCGCACACCGGTGCCCCTGGGGGCGCACACGCGCTCCAGGGGCACAGGCTCAGTGGTCTGCGGGGCCGGTCAGCCGCCCAGCGTGCCCCCCGGCGCGGGGGACTGCACCTGGGCCACCATCGGGTCCGTGCTCAGGTGAATGACGCCGTAGTCGTAGGCGTGCCGCCGGTAGACGACACTCGGTTCCTTGGTCTCGGAGTCGACGAACAGGTAGAAGTCGTGGCCGACCAGTTCCATCTCGTAGAGGGCCTGGTCGAGAGTCATCGGGGAGGCGACGTGGGTCTTCTCGCGGACGATGAGGGGGCCGTCACCCTTCACTTCCAGCGAGCCGATCTTCTTGGTGGGGATTCCGTCCACCTCGTCCTCGTGGACGGGGTGGCCGTTCCCGTTGAGCGTCGCCGCGCCCGGGACGTGGTCGGCGACCTCGGCCGCCGGGATCCTGCGGGCACCGCGGCGCGAGAACCGCTTGTCGTGCTGCTTGCGCAGCCGGGCGTCCAGCTTCTCCGCCGCGAGGTCGAGCGCCGCGTACGGGTCGTTGGCCGATGCTTCCGCCCGAATCACCGGACCGCGGGAGCGGAGCGTGATCTCCACTCGGTCACAACGGTCGGCCTGTCGGGGGTTCGGCTCCTTGGACACCTCCACGTCGAGGCTGATCACCTTGCCGTCGAGCTTCTGGATCTTCTCCAGCTTCAGCTTCTCGGCCACGTGCTTGCGGAACCGCTCGGGCACCTCGGTCTTGCGGCCCTTGACGACGATGTCCACGCAGAACTCCGTTCCCGGATAGCCCCGCTTCGCCTGCGGAGCATCTCCCTTTGCACCCGGTTCCGGTGAACCACCGGAACCTCGGACTCGGTGACTTCCACCTCCTCCTCCCCCACAGGCAAGATCTCCACCCCACCGGCGCGGGTGATTGTGCAAAACCCGCAGCACGGCATTCCGATACGCGAGGTATGGCCTGGGCCTTTTCCTCACAACCGAACATATCTCGCCCGGACGGATGTCGTCACCCTCTACCGCCGCGTACCTCCGTTCTGGTGAATTGACCCTCTCATTACCTGCAACGATGCAAGTTTCCAGTCAGTTCCGGTTTATTTCGAAGGAATCAGGCGACGCCGCGACCACAGCTGCGCAGATCACGTCAACGGCGTCACTTGATCCACTCATACGTTGACCACCGTCTGCCCGACTCAGCGCCGCGTACACGGCCGCCCGCGGATCTTCGTCGGCATGGCCATGGGCCGCCGCCCGCACGGCCCGCGCCGCCTCCGTCAGCGAGGCGCCCGTGGTCATGAGGTCGTCGACGAGCACGACCCGCCCTCCGCCCAGCAGCCCCGCACCGCCGGGGGCCACCGCCAGCGCGCCCGCGAGATTGTCCAGCCGCTGCCGGGAGTTGAGCCCGGACTGGTCGGCCACGGCCCGATTCTGCCGCAGCACCGCCAGCACCCGCGCGCGGGTCCCGGTCCGCCGCAGCTCACCGGCGGCCGCGAGCGCGATCCGCCGCGCCGGGTCATGCCCGCGTGCCCGCACCGCACCGCCCGCGGAGGGAACGGGGACGAGCAGCACAGGAGCGCCGCCGCTCAGGTCGCCCCGGGCCCACGTCTGAATACCGCCACCCCGAGGCCGCGCCGGCACAGCCCCGCCGAGTCGCGCCCCGACCGCCGACGATTCCGCCCCGCCGGTCCACTCCCCACCGACCCGCTCACTGCCGATCTCCCCCAGTCCCGCCCGCACAGCCCCCGCCAGAGCCGCGCCCAGCGGTGCCGTGAGAGCCAGCGCGCCGCGCTCTTTGTGGGCCAGCAGCACGGCCCGCACCGCGTCCGCGTACCGGGCGGCCGCGTGCACCACGGGCAGCCCGGGCGGCTCCGGCACCGGTCGCACCCGGCACGGTGCGGCCCCGCTCAGGGCGGCACGGCACTCCGGGCAGAGCACCGTGCGAGGCCTCCCGCAGCCTCCGCACTCGGCCGGCAGCACCAGATCGGTGAGGTCCTGCCACCACCCCCGCATGCCCACCACTGTGCCAAGACCCGAGCCGCCCGACCACCCCTGTGGATAACTCCCTGTGGACAACTCGCGGCGGTGGCCGTGGCTGCCGTTGGGGGCCGGAGTTAGTGGCTTCGGCTGATGCCAGGACTGGGAGTGGGACTCACCCCGGATAGACCGGCGCCGTCCCGTCCGTGACCACCTTCTGCCACTGCGCCCCGGACCGCAGTCGTACGATCCCGTCCTCCGAGTACGCCACCAGCGGAAGCCCCTCGTCCTCGGCCGCCGTGAGCTCCTTGACCCCGGTCAGGGCCGCGGGCGCGGGACCCTCCGGCGTGGAGCCGTCGATCTGGACGTACCGCATGGTCTGCACACCGCCCTGCTCCCGCCCGACCACCACGAGCCGGCTGTCCCCGGCCCACGACATGGCGGTGACGTCCTCCAACTCCGGTGTCGCGGAGCGCAGTTCCTGCACCCAGACCGTCGGCCGCTCGTCCTTGCCGCCGGTCTCGCCGGTCCGCTCGATCCGCCCGATGAGCAGCGACGTCCGGTCGCCCTTGGCCACCACGAGCGCGATCCGCACTCCGTCGGCGGCCACCCGGACGTCCTGGATGCGTCCGTCGAGGCCGGGTGCCTTCACCACGATCGGCTCGCCCCTGCCCTGCTCCAGCAGGAGCAGGCGGGGGTCGGCGGGGTCGCGGTCGGCCACCCAGAGGTCGCCGTGCGCGTCCCAGCTGGGCGCCGTCAGCCGGTTGGCCTCGGTCGAGCCGTGGCTGGTCAGCACGGCGTCCCCGAGCGATCCGCCCGACACCAGGGAGGCGACGTACAGGTCCTTGCCCTCGTCGGCGACCCCGGCCGCGGACTGCTCGTCCCGGGACACGGCCACCGACAGCAGCGCCTTGCCGGTCTCTCCCAGCGCGCCCGGCACCGGGTCGGGCGTGGTGCCGGGATTGGCGGCCGACAGCCGTACCAGCCGCTTCTTGCTGTCGATGAAGTACAGGTAGGAGGGATGCTGCGCCGACGCGCGCGTGTCGACGAGGTCCCCCGGGTCGTCGCCGAGCGAGCACAACCGCTTGCTGCCGGAACGGAGTTCGACCGTGTCCACGATCGGGGTGAGGTTCTGCAGGGTGAACAGCAGCTGGGCCGCCATCTCGCTGCACTTCGCCGTGCCGACCCGGGCGGCGTTCTCGTTCAGCGGCACGGTCAGCTTGTTCTGGTCGTCCGGCGTGAGCGCCTTGACGCCCTTCTTGAGCGCCGTACCCGTCGGGAAGCTCGTCCGGACCACCGGGTCGAGCCAGCTCGACGGCCCGTTGAGCAGGGACCGGACCATCTCCGTCGTGGGGTCCACGTACCGGCGTACGTACACGGGGTCGGCGACCGCCGCGGTATGCGCCTGCGTGGTCGCCGTGGTGTTCGACGCGAAGTAGTACTTGTTGACGGACATGTAGTTGCGCTGGAAGTCCGACTTCCCCATGACGACGCCCTGCGGCAGCCTGTCGATGCGCCACTGCTTGGTCTTCTTGTCCCGCGTCAGGTGCACCGGCGCGGCATAGGCCCCCTTGGCGGCCGCGTACGACTGCTGCTCGTCCACGGTGGCGACCTTGGTGCCGGTCAGCGTGAACGTCAGGTCGTTGGCGACCTCGTGCCCGATGGCCTCGGTCCCCGGACCGTTCTGCAGGACCGTGGTGGACAGCCCCGGCTGCCACGTCTGCGACGCCGTGCGGGTCAGGTACTGGCGCGCCGTCGAGTACCCCGGATCGTCACTGGTCAGCGCCTCCAGGAAGCCCGACACGATGTCCGAGGGCTGGGCGTCGTCCTGGGGCGGCATCGCGAAGACCCGCACCTGGGTGTCCTGCCGGGGCGTGGACTCGACCCCGCGCAGATCCCCGCTGTCGGGCATCGAGGCACAGCCCGCCAGCAGTACGACGCCACAGGCGGCGTACGCCGTCGCGCGCGTGGCCCCCCGCCGAGCGCCCCCGACGCGGTCAGCGCCCACGAGATGCCTCCCCTTGCTTGTTCGCGTCCCCCGGCCCGGCGTCCTGGCGGCCGGCGGTCTCGCTCCGCGCGCCGTCGGCGGCGGGCTTCCCGTCCTGTCGTCGTGCGCCCGAGACGGGCCGGGGCACCACGCGCGCGCCGTTGCCGGGCAGCGCCGTCGGGTCGGCCGTGGCGGTCGCACCGGTCAGCCGCGGCGTCATCGGTATCTGGTCCCCGGTCGGCTGCGCGGGCACGGTGGCGGCCTTGTCGCCGCCCGCGCGCGGCAGCCCCGCGTCGTCGAGTCCGCGGTTGCGCCGCGAGTCCCTGGGCTCCAGCGGTATCGGGGAGCCCCGCAGCGGCTCGTCCGCGGTCCTGGGCAGCGTCAGCCGGAACTGCGAACCGCCGCCCGGCTCACCCCACGCCTGAAGCCAGCCGCCGTGCAGCCGCGCGTCCTCCAGGGCGATCGACAGCCCCAGGCCCGTGCCGCCGGTGGTACGCGCGCGTGCCGGGTCGGCGCGCCAGAAGCGGCTGAACACGCGCGTGGCCTCGCCGGGCTTGAGCCCCACCCCGTAGTCGCGCACCGCGACCGCCACCGCCCCGCCCGCCGAGGCCAGCTTGACGACGACGTCCTTGCCCTCACCGTGCTCAACGGCGTTGACGACGAGGTTGCGCAGCACCCGCTCCACGCGCCGGGCATCCGCCTCGGCCACCACGGGCTGCTGGTCGCCGATCACACGCACGTGCGTCCCCTTGCGCTCGGCGAGCGGCGCGGCCCCGCTGAGCACCCGCCGGACGACCTCCCTGAGGTCTATCGGCTCGGCCTCCAGCGCCGCAGCGCCCGCGTCGAAGCGGCTGATCTCCAGCAGATCCGCGAGCAGCGTCTCGAACCGGTCCAGCTGGTCGGCGAGCAGCTCCGCCGACCGCGCGGTCATCGGATCGAAGTCCACGCGCGCGTCATGGATGACATCGGCCGCCATCCGTACGGTCGTCAGCGGCGTCCGCAGCTCGTGCGACACGTCCGACACGAACCGCCGCTGCATCCGCGAGAGGTCCTCCAGCTGCTGGATCTTCAGCTGCAGGTTCTGCGCCATCTTGTTGAAGGCCTCGCCGAGCCGCGCGATGTCGTCCTCGCCGGTGACCTTCATCCGCTCCTGAAGCCGCCCCGCCGACAGCCGCTCGGCGATCCCGGCCGCCATCCGCACCGGCGTGACGACCTGCCGCACCACCAGCCAGGCGATGGCCCCCAGGAGTACGACGACGAAGAGCCCGGCGGTCGCCAGCGTGCCCGTGACCAGGCTCAGCGACTTCTCCTCCTGCGTGAGCGGGAAGAGGTAGTAGAGCTGGTACGGGTCACCGTTCGGGTCGTTGACCTGCTTGCCGATGACCAGCGCCGACTGGGACTCCTTGCCGCCGTCCTTGTAGACGATGCGGGTGTAGCTCTGGGCTGCCGAGGAACTGTCGTTGATCTTGTCGCGCAGGGCCTCGGGCACGCTCACGGTGGGGTCGACGCCACCGGAGGCACGCGGGCCGCGCCCGCCACCGCCACCGCTGTCGTCGACGGGGAGCGTGACCACGTCGAAGGCGCCCTGCCCGCCGCTGGACAGCGACGACACGAGGTCGCTCATCCAGGCGATGACGTTCTGCGAGGAACGGTCGTCCGCGGTCGCCGCGGCACCCTCGTCCCCGGTCCCCGCCGCCGCCTCGTCGGAACGCTGCTTGGCCACCGCGAAGCCGCCGGTGGCCTGGCTCTGCGAGGCCTTCACCTTGGCGTCCAGCAGGCCGTTGCGCACCTGCCCGATGACGACGAAGCCGAGCAGCAGCACGACGCCCAGCGACATCAGCAGGGTCGTGACGACGACCTTGAGCTGGATGTTGCGCCGCCACAGCCGCATGACGGGCAGCAGCGGCCGGCGCAGCCAGCGCATGAACAGGCGGAGCACCGGGCTGCCCTGGACCCCGCCCTGCAGCAGCCCGCCCTCCAGCAGGTCCCCCCAGCGGGAGCCCGCCGTCTCCGGGCCGACAGGCCGCCCCGCGCGGGCCCCGCTGTGCCCGGACGCCGAAGCGGCACTGTCACCGGACATGTCAGCTCGGCCCTGCCTTGTAACCGACGCCTCGGACGGTCACCACGATCTCCGGCCGCTCGGGGTCCTTCTCGACCTTGGAGCGCAGCCGCTGGACGTGCACGTTCACCAGACGGGTGTCGGCGGCGTGCCGGTAGCCCCAGACCTGCTCCAGGAGCACCTCACGCGTGAACACCTGCCACGGCTTCCGCGCCAGCGCGACCAGCAGGTCGAACTCCAACGGCGTCAGCGCGATCGACTGCCCTTCCCGCTTCACGGAGTGACCGGCCACGTCGATGACCAGATCGCCTATGGCCAACTGTTCGGGCGCCGGCTCCTCCGACCTCCGCAGCCGCGCCCGGATCCGGGCGACCAGCTCCTTCGGCTTGAACGGCTTCACGATGTAGTCGTCCGCGCCCGACTCCAGGCCCACGACGACATCCACCGTGTCGCTCTTCGCCGTGAGCATCACGATCGGCACCCCGGACTCCGCCCTGATCAGGCGGCACACCTCGATACCGTCGCGGCCCGGCAGCATCAGGTCGAGCAGCACCAGATCGGGCTTGCTCTCCCGGAAGGCGGCCAGCGCCTTGTCTCCGTCGGCTACGAAAGACGGCTCAAAACCTTCACCACGCAACACAATGCCGAGCATCTCGGCCAGTGCGGTGTCGTCGTCGACGACAAGGACTCGTCCCTTCATAAACGACATCATCCCATTCTCATAACGGCGGCGAAGGTGCAGGTGAGGCAGGTCACTGCCCCGTGACCATAGTGGCAGGCGGTCGTCACTGTCTGCCCCCGTCCCCCGACGTTGATGTCAGCGACGGATGTCAGCTCGGCGACGCGCACGCACGCTCACTCGGCCGCCACCGACGGAACGGCTCCCGACACGGTGGCGTGAAACTCACGCCTCGTCGGGGACACACACCATGCGGTGAGCCGGCACCACGGGCTCACCGGGCAGTGGGTCGACCCCTCGGACTCGTACCGCCACGATATCCGTGGGAACGGGTGATCGACCCCGCAGCGTGGTCAAACGCCAGCGGTAGACCTCGGGGACGTCCTTGGCCGGGAGCTCCAGCGTCGCGAGACTGACCCACCGGTCGTAGTTGGTCGGGTACACGCGGATCAGCGCTCCGCACTCGGGACACCTGGGCGGTTCGATCCACGACATGTCGTCGAGGTCGGGCTCGGGCCGAGGCGGGGCCGTGGCTCCATCGACTTCGGCCATCTCGTCGGCGAGGGCGCGCCAACAGCCGTCGCAGTGCTTGGCCATGAGAGGGATTCGCCCCCGCTCACGCACAGACGGGCCCGCCTTACCGCAGCGATCGCACACGAACCAGGTCTGATCCGATAAACCGCCCATGTGTTCAAGTGTGGTTGAATCCGACCAGATTCCAGTAGGTCGCGAATTGGCCTCATTGCGCCGACATCACGCCACCGCAACCCACCGACTCCCCTGGCATCGCCATGCCGTCAACCGTGCACGTCACAGCCCCTCGGCCTACGAATCACCGCAGGTGGAGGGGCCGTTGCCGTCGAGGGAAGCGACGTCGTCCCGTCAGCCTGTCGTCACCTCACGCGACCTGGCACACAGCTCGGCGAGAGCCTCGGCCGTCACGGGCGAAACGGCGCCCTCTTCCGTGACGATCGCGGTCACTAGCTCGGGCGGTGTCACATCGAACGCCGGGTTGTACGCCTGGGTCCCCAGCGGTGCCACCGGAATCCCGCCGCCCGCTCCCGTGACCGGCGCATGGGGCGCGGCGACCTCGGTCACCTCGTACCCCGGACGCTGTTCCACCTCGATGGACGCCCCGTCCGCCGTGTCCGGATCCACCGTGGTGATCGGTGCCACCACGATGAACGGCACATGGTGGTACCGCGCGAGCACGGCGAGCGGATAGCTCCCCACCTTGTTCGCCACCGAACCGTCGGCCGCGATCCGGTCCGCCCCGATCAGCACGGCATCCACCTCACCGGCCGCGAACAGCGAACCCGCCGCGTTGTCCGTGAGCAAGGTGTACGCCATCCCGTTGCGAGCCGCCTCGTATGCCGTCAGGCGAGCGCCTTGCAGCAAAGGACGCGTCTCGTCCACCCAGAGCCGCCGCAGCTGCCCCGCCCGATGCGCCGCGAGGGCCACCGCGAACGCCGTCCCCTC
This sequence comes from Streptomyces sp. NPDC002499, assembly GCF_053595415.1. Lineage (NCBI taxonomy): Bacteria > Bacillati > Actinomycetota > Actinomycetes > Kitasatosporales > Streptomycetaceae > Streptomyces > Streptomyces sp. NPDC002499. The sequence goes on along the minus strand of NZ_JBSFXO010000010.1, from coordinate 6,484 downwards.
GCCGCCCGACACCAGCGCGCCGGTGTTGCAGTGCGTGAGAATCCGGTGTCCGCCACCGGGCAGCAGCTCGTCGAGCAGCGCCAGCCCGCGCTCGGCCATCCGGGCACTGGCCTCGGCGTCCTCCTGGTGCAGCCGCTTCGCCGCATCCAGCGCCGCCCGGGCGGCAAGCTCGGAGTCCCCGCTCTTGGCGAACTCGGCCCGGTGCGCGGACCGGGCCCTGCGCACACCGACGGCGAGGTTCACCGCGGTCGGCCGCGCTCCCGCCAGCACGGCCGCGGCCTCGTCCACGTCGAACCCGCGCGCGGCGGCGAGCGCGACGCCGTAGGCCCCCGCGATGCCGAGCAGCGGCGCCCCGCGCACGGCGAGCGAACGGATGGCCTCCACCAGCGCGGACGCGTCCGTGCAGACCAGCTCGACCTCCTCGGCCGGCAGCCTCGTCTGATCGAGAAGGACCAGTACGGGGCCTTCGGGTGGCTCCTCCCATCGGATCGCCGGTATCTCGGTGGGCCTGTGGTCCTCGCCGGTTTGCGCGTGCTGATCAGCCATGCGGTCAGTCTGCCCCTTACCGGGCCGACAATTGAAGGTGCGCAGCCCATACCGCGGCCGATACCCCGGTGACCACCCCATGGCACGATGGCAGCCAACCTGCCACCGCGACCGCGGACGGGCACCGTGAAGGAGCGACGATGAACGACACTCCGGGCTGGGCCTCGCCCGGATCTGCCCCGTCCGACGGGCAGGAGCCCGGCGCGTCCGACCCGGCCGTGCCCACCGACCGTCCGGGCCCGGCGGAGCCCGCCGGCCAGCCCGGCACGGACCCGCAGGACCAGAACGCGAAGTGGTCCAAGGAGCAGCCCCCGGCCGGCCAGTGGTCCGCGCCCACCGGCGCACCGAACCCGGGCCAGGCCCCGCCGCCCCCACCACCCGGCCCCGGCTGGGGCGGACAGCCCCCCGGCGGTGGCTACGGAGGCCCGGGCGCACCCGGCGGCCCCGGTGGCTACGGTCCCGGCGGCTACGGCGGTCAGGGCCCCTACGGAGGCAATCCCTACGGCGGTTGGGGAGGCGGCGCCTGGGGAGGCCCGCCGCCCGCGGCCAAGCCCGGCGTGATCCCGCTCCGCCCGCTCGGCGTAGGCGAGATCCTCGACGGCGCGGTCTCCACCATGCGCACCTACTGGCGCACGGTCCTCGGCATCTCGCTGACCGTCGCGGTCTTCACCGAGATCATCGTCATCCTCGTCCAGGGCCTGATCCTGAACGACACCGTCAGCACGGACGCCCTCGAAGACCCCAGCGCCAGCTTCGACGAGGTGTCCCGCGCCCTGGGCGACACCATGATCAGCAGCGGCGTCGTCTTCCTGGTCTCCCTGATCGGCACGATCACGGCCACCGCCCTCCTGACGACCGTCACCAGCCGCGCCGTACTCGGCAAGTCCGTCACCATCGGCGAGGCCTGGCGCGACGCCCGCCCGCAGCTGCTCAGGCTGTTCGGCCTGATCTTCCTGCTGCTGCTCATCGCGTTCGGCATCGTCATCGTGGGCGTCCTGCCCGGCCTCCTCGTGGCCGTCGCCGGAGCGGACGGCCCGGGCGCCGCCCTCGGCATCCTGGGCGGCCTCGGAGCCGCGGTCGTCGCCGTGTGGCTGATGGTCCGCTTCTCCCTGTCCTCGCCCGCGCTGATGCTGGAGAAGCAGAGCATCACGAAGTCGATGAGCCGCTCCGTGAAGCTGGTCCGCGGCTCCTGGTGGCGGGTCTTCGGCATCCAGCTCCTCGCCACCGTCATCGCCAACATCGTCGCCTCGATCGTCGTCATCCCCTTCACCCTGATCGCCTCGGCATTCAGCGGCGACGGCGTCAGCGGCTTCCTCAACGCGGGTGCCGGCGACGTCGGTTGGACGTACCTCATCATCAGCGGTGTCGGCGCCGTGATCGGCTCGATGATCACGTTCCCGATCACGGCCGGCGTCACCGTGCTGCTCTACATCGACCAGCGCATCCGTCGCGAGGCCCTCGACCTCGAACTGGCCCGCGCCGCCGGCGTCCAGGACTACGGCACCGCAGCCGGCTCGGGGAGCTGATGCGGTGAGCCTGGCGGGGGGAGTTCTCACAGCGGTGCCAGCACTGCCACGGGCCGCCGAATCGTCCGTACGGACCCTGCTGCGGGCCGGCGACACCTCCGTACTGTCGCTGCGCTCGGCCGACGAACCGCCGGTGACGATCCCGCGTGATCCCGCGCGGGAGGCCGCCCGGCGCGAGCTGTCCAAGCGGATGTACCACGAGAACGACCCCGGCCTCTTCGAGCGCGCCCTGAACGCCTTCTGGAAATGGGTCGACAAGCTGTTCGGCACGGCCTCGACCGCGACGCCGGGCGGGGCGCTCGGCCTCACCGTCGTCATCGTGGCCGTCCTCGCCGTACTGGGCGTGCTGTGGTGGCGCCTGGGCACACCGCGCCGCCAACCCGTCTCCGCCGCCGCCCTGTTCGACGACCGCCCCCGGAGCGCCGCCGAACACCGCGCCGCCGCCGAGGCACACGCCGCCCAGGGCCACTGGAACCAGGCCGTCCAGGAACGCATGCGCGCCATCGTCCGCTCCCTGGAGGAACGGGCCCTCCTCGACATCCGCCCCGGCCGCACCGCCGACGAGGCCGCGGCGGAAGCCGGCCGCACGCTGCCCTCCCAGACAGACCGGCTGCGCGCCGCCGCCCGGGACTTCGACGACGTGACATACGGCGGACGCAGGGCGAGCGAGCAGTCGTACCACCGCATCGCCGAACTCGACCGCGACCTCGAACGCACCAGGCCCCAACTCGCCAGCAGCAGCCCCAGCACGGCCCCCACCGCCCGCCAGGGAGCCGCCCAGTGACCGTCGAGGCCACGCTCCCCGCCACCTCGGTCTCGCCCACCCCACGCCAGGTGTGGACCCGCGCGCGAGGCATCGCACTCGGCGTCGTGCTCGTCCTGGTGACGGCCGTCGTGATCGCCGTCATCCGCTCCGACGCCCGGCACGGCACACTCGACCCGCGCTCCGTCGACCCCTACGGCAGCCGCGCCGTTGCCGAACTCCTCGCCGACCGCGGCGTCTCCACGCGCGTGGTCACCACCCTGGACGAGGCACGCGCCGCGGCCGCTCCGGACACCACGCTCCTGATCGCCGCCCCCGACCTGCTGACCGACCGCCAACAGACCCGCCTGCACGCCTCGACCCACGGCTCCGGCGGACGCACCGTCCTCGTCGCCGCCGGCAGCGCATCCGTGGAGAGGCTCGCCCCAGGCGTCACCGCCGACCCCGCCACCAGCCTCGACTCGACGCTCTCCCCGCACTGCGCGCTGCCCGCCGCACGCACCGCGGGCCGCGCCGACACCGGCGGCATCCGCTACACCACCACGCACCTCGGCGCCGACGAGTGCTACCCCAGCGAACGCCTGGCCACCCTGCTGCGCATCCCGGACACCTCCGGGGACGGCGACACCGTGGTCCTCGGCGCGCCCGACATCCTCTTCAACGACCGTCTCGACGACCAGGGCAACGCCTCGCTCGCCCTCCAACTCCTCGGCTCCCGCCCCCATCTGGTCTGGTACCTCCCTTCGCTCTCCGACATCTCCGCCACCGACACCGGCGAGAAGGGTCTCTTCGACCTGCTCCCCTCCGGCTGGCTCTGGGGCACACTGCAGCTCTTCGTCGCGGCACTCCTCGCCGCCCTGTGGCGGGCACGCCGACTCGGCCCCCTCGTGCCCGAAAGACTTCCCGTGGCGATCCGCGCCTCCGAAACCGTCGAAGGCCGCGCGCGCCTCTACCGCAAGGCCAACGCCCGCGACCGCGCGTCCGCCGCTCTCCGCTCCACCACCCGCACCAGACTCGCCCCCCTCGTAGGCGTCCCCGTCACCCAGGCGCACTCGCCCGAGACCCTGCTCCCCGCTCTGTCCGCCCACCTCCACGGCGACGGCCAGACCACCCTGCAGTCCCTCCTCTTCGGCCCGCCGCCCAGCGACGACACGGCCCTCATCGCACTCGCCGATCAACTCGACGCCCTCGAAAGAGAGGTACGCCGTCCATGATGGATCCGACCACTGACAACGCCGGGACCACCGGGGATCCGGGCACCGCCCGAGCCTCCCTGGAAGCCCTGCGCGCCGAGATCGCCAAAGCCGTGGTCGGCCAGGACCCCGCCGTGACCGGCCTCGTCGTCGCCCTCCTCTGCCGCGGACACGTACTACTTGAAGGAGTCCCCGGGGTCGCCAAAACGTTGCTTGTCCGCGCCCTCGCATCCGCACTCGAACTCGACACCAAGCGCGTCCAGTTCACCCCGGACCTGATGCCGAGCGACATCACGGGCTCCCTCGTCTACGACACCCGCAGCTCCGAGTTCTCCTTCCAGCCCGGCCCCGTCTTCACCAACCTCCTTCTCGCGGACGAGATCAACCGCACCCCGCCGAAGACCCAGTCGTCCCTCCTCGAAGCCATGGAGGAACGCCAGGTCACCGTCGACGGCACCCCGCGCCCCCTCCCCGACCCCTTCCTGGTCGCCGCGACCCAGAACCCGGTCGAGTACGAGGGCACGTACCCCCTCCCGGAAGCCCAGCTCGACCGGTTCCTCCTCAAGCTGACGATCCCTCTCCCCTCCCGCCAGGACGAGATCAACGTCCTCACCCGCCACGCGGAGGGCTTCAACCCGCGCGACCTGCGCGCCGCCGGCGTACGCCCCGTAGCGGGCCCCGCCGACCTCGAAGCCGCCCGCGCCGCCGTCGCGAAGACGACGGTCTCCCCGGAGATCACCGCCTACGTGGTGGACATCTGCCGCGCCACCCGCGAGTCCCCGTCCCTCACCCTGGGCGTCTCCCCACGCGGCGCCACGGCCCTCCTGGCCACCTCGCGCGCGTGGGCATGGCTCACGGGCCGCGACTACGTCATCCCCGACGACGTGAAGGCCCTCGCCCTGCCCACCCTCCGCCACCGCGTACAACTCCGCCCGGAAGCCGAGATGGAGGGCGTGACAGCCGACTCGGTCATCAACGCGATCCTCGCCCACGTCCCCGTCCCCCGCTGATGGCACTCACCGGACGCGCCGCCCTCCTCGCGGCCCTCGGCTCCGTCCCCGTCGGCATCCTGGAGCCCAGCTGGTGGGGCCTCCTCGCGGTCAACGGCCCCCTGGCCCTCGCCTGCGCCTGCGACTTCGCCCTGGCCGCCCCCGTACGCCGCCTGGGCCTCGCCCGCTCCGGCGACACCTCGGCCCGCCTGGGCGAACCCGCCGACGTGACCCTCACGATCACCAACTCCTCGGGTCACCCACTCCGCGCACGCGTGCGTGACGCCTGGCCCCCGAGCAGCTGGCAGCCCGGCACCGAGGTCGAGGCCTCCCGCCACCGCCTGACGGTCCCCGCCGGCGAACGCCGTCGCATCACCACGCGGCTACGTCCCACCCGCCGCGGCGACCGCCAGGCAGACCGCGTGACCATCCGCTCCGACGGCCCCCTCGGCCTCTTCTCGCGCCAGGGCACCCACAAAGTCCCGTGGACGGTCCGCGTCCTGCCCCCGTTCACCAGCCGCAAGCACCTGCCCTCGAAACTCGCCCGCCTGCGCGAACTCGACGGCCGCACCAGCCTGCTGACCCGCGGCGAGGGCACGGAATTCGACAGCCTGCGCGAGTACGTCCCCGGCGACGACACCCGCTCCATCGACTGGCGCGCCACCGCCCGCCAGTCCACGGTCGCCGTACGCACCTGGCGCCCCGAACGCGACCGCCACATCCTCCTGGTCCTCGACACCGGCCGCACCTCCGCCGGCCGCGTGGGCGACGTACCGCGCCTGGACGCCTCCATGGACGCAGCCCTGCTCCTCGCAGCCCTGGCCTCCCGCGCAGGCGACCGCGTGGACCTCCTCGCATACGACCGCCGGGTACGTGCCCTCACCCAGGGCCGCACGGCCCGAGACGTCCTCCCGTCCTTGGTCAACGCGATGGCAACCCTCGAACCGGAACTGGTCGAACTGGACGCCAGAGGCCTGACCGCCACCGCTCTCCGTACGGCCCCCCGCCGCTCCCTGATCGTGCTCCTCACAAGCCTCGACACGGCCCCCGTCGAAGAGGGCCTGCTCCCGGTGCTCTCCCAACTCACCCAGCGCCACACGATTCTGGTGGCATCGGTGGCGGATCCCTACATCGCCAGAATGGCCACGGCCCGCGGAAACACCGAAGCCGTCTACGAGGCCGCAGCCGCCGCCCAGGCCCAGAGCGAACGCCACCGCACCGCGGAACAACTCCGCCGGCACGGCGTCACCGTCGTCGACGAAACACCGGAGGAACTGGCGCCGGCCTTGGCGGACGCGTATTTGGCTCTCAAGGCGGCGGGACGTCTTTAGCGGCAATGGAGCTTGGAGGTTGGGGTTTTCCCCATACAGACCCGAAACGCAGAAAACCCCCGTACCGAATAAACGGTACGGGGGTTTTCTCAAGAATTGTTCGGCGGTGTCCTACTCTCCCACAGGGTCCCCCCTG